>PMZX01000435.1 GCA_003170035.1 Myxococcales bacterium
AGAACCTGCTGCGCGCGGGCGGCGTTCCCGTGCCTGAGGGCCGCCTGGTGACCGATCCAGCCGATGCCTGGCAGGCGGCCGAGGAGATCGGCGTGCCGGTGGTGGTCAAACCGCGCGACGGCAACCATGCCCGCGGCGTGTTCACCAGTCTGACCAGCGAGGCTCAGGTGCGGGCGGCGTTCGAGGTTGCGATCCATGAAGGTAGCGGCGTGATTGTCGAGAAGTTCGCCGAGGGCGCCGAACACCGCCTGCTGGTGGTGGGTGGAAAGCTGGTGGCAGCCACCCGCGGAGATATCGCTAGCGTGGTCGGTGATGGCCAGAAGACCGTGGCCCAGCTCGTCGACGAGCAGATTAATTCCGATCCCAGGCGTGGCTCGTATGAATCCTGTCCACTTTGCCAGATCACCTTGAAGGATGAGACCACGCTCCTCAATCTCGAACGCCAGGGCTACCGTCCGGACAGCGTGCCGCCTGCCGGCGCGTCGGTCGTGGTCCAGTACAGCGACAACCTGGCCATCGACGTGACCGACCAGGTTCACCCCAGCATAGCAGCCCACGCGGCGTTGGCGGCCCAGATCGTCGGCCTGGATGTGGCCGGGCTCGACTTGGTGGCGAACGACATCTCGCAGCCGCTGGAAGACCAGGGCGGGGTCGTGGTCGAGGTCAACGCCGGGCCGGGACTAGCCATGCACCTGGCGCCCTCGGTGGGTACGCCCCGACCGGTGGGCGAGGCCATCGTGGATACGCTTTTTCCGCCGGGCGAGAACGGCCGCATCCCCATCGTGTGCGTGACCGGCACCAACGGCAAGACCACGGTCACCCGCCTGGCGGCGCACATACTGCGCTCGGCCGGGCGTGTGGTGGGCATGACTTCCAGCGATGGCATCGACGTGTCGGGCCGTACCATCGAGGGCGGGGACTGCGCTGGCCCGCGCAGCGCGCGCAAGATCCTGGTCAACCCGCAGGTCGAGGCCGCGGTATTCGAAGCCGCTCGCGGCGGGATTCTGCGCGAGGGTCTTGGCTTCGACCGTTGCGATGTGGCGGTGGTGACCAACATCGGCCAGGCCGACCATCTGGGACTGCACAATGTGAACACTGTGGACGACATGTTCACGGTCAAGCGCACACCGGTGGACGTGGTCTTGCCCACCGGCTCCGCCGTGCTCAACGCCGCCGATTCACTGGTGGCGAAGATGGCCTCGCTGTGCGCGGGCTCGGTGATCTTCTTTGCCATCGACGGTGCGCATCCGACGCTGCAGCAGCATCGCAGCCAGGGCAAGCGCGCAGCCTTCGTGCGCGACGGTCAGTTGATTCTGTGTGAAGGACCGTCGGAAACCGACCTTATCTCGATCAACGAGATCCCCCTCACCCACTCCGGGCGCGCGCCTTTCCAGGTGGAGAACGCCCTGGCGGCCGCCTCGGCTGCATGGGCGCTGGGTCTGCCCCAGGAAGCCATCCGGACCGGCCTGGAGACCTTCCGTGCCGACCGGCAGGACGATCCCTGCCGCTTCAACGTTCTTCCCCATGGTGAAGCCACCCTGGTGATCGACGACTGCCACAATGTCTCGGCGCTCGCGGCAGTCGTGTCGGCGCTGGACCGATTTCCCCACTGGCGGCGTACCGCGGTCTATTCAGCCGGCGACGGAAGACGTGACGAAGACATAATCCGGCAAGGCGAGATCCTGGCCGCTGCCTTTGACCACGTCGTCCTGTACGACGACCCATCAGCCGCGGATCGAGCCAAGGGTGATGTCCCTGGCCTGCTTCGCAGGGGCCTGGCGATTGGACCACGGGTCGTTGAAATCATCTATGTCTCTGACTATCGTGAGGCGGTGGGCAGGGCCTTGGGTCTTCTTGCATCGGGCGAGCTGGCGCTGGTTCAGGCCCTCGACGGCGACGTCGAAGAAAGTCTTGCTGTGTTATCGGCCATCGGCGTGGTTAGCGAAGAGAAAAAGGCACGCGGTGGTGCGGGAACTGCGAATAAACCCCATTCGCGGTCCGTCGTACCACCAGTGACCCTCCGGTCTTGGTCAAGGCCGGACTCGAAGAAAAACTAACCAAACCCGAGACGGCCGCCATGCAACTCAACAGAATTCGCGCACTTAGGGGACCGAATGTTTGGAGTCGCCACACCGCGCTTGAGGTGACGGTCGATCTTGGACCGGCCCAGATGGCCGTGGCTGAGATCCCCGGATTCGGCAAGCGCCTGCGCGACCTTCTCCCCGACATATTCTCGGGGACGCAATGGGCTGAGGCCGATCTGACTGGTGCGACATCTGAGAGTGCCACCCTGGCGCATGCTTTGGAGCGGGTGGCGATGGCGCTGCAGAAGGGGGCACGGGTGCCGGTGTCCTTCAGCAAGACGGCCGCGACGAACGAAGCGGGTATGTGGAAGGTCGTGGTCGAGTATCGCGAGGAAGATGTGGCGCGTGCGGCGGTGGAGAGTGCGGTCCAGATCATCGACGCCGTGCTGGCCGAGCGAGGCTTTGACGTGCAGGCCACGATCAAGCAGCTCCGTTCTCAGGATGAGGATCTGCGTCTCGGTCCCAGCACCGGGGCCATCGTGCGGGCAGCCGAGGCACGGGGGATTCCCACGCGCCGGCTGAACCAGGGCAGTCTGGTCCAGCTTGGCTGGGGCTCGCGCCAGCGACGGATCTTGGCGGCCGAGACCGATCGCACCAGCGCCATCGGCGAGTCCATCGCCCAGGACAAGGAGCTGACCAAGCTCTTGCTCCGGTCGGTCGGCGTGCCCGTGCCGGCAGGCGGCCCGGTCAAGGATGCGGAAGAGGCTTGGGAGATGGCCCAGGAGATTGGGCTCCCGGTGGTGCTCAAGCCCCAGAACGGAAACCAGGGCCGTGGCGTGGCCGTCAATCTGACGACGCGCGAGCAGGTTTTCGCGGCCTACCAGGCCGCGCGGGCTGAGGGGTCGTCGGTGCTGGTGGAACGCTTTGCCCAGGGCGCTGACCACCGACTGCTAGTGGTGGGTGACCGGCTGATAGCGGCGGCTCGCCGCGATCCGCCCCGCGTGCAGGGCGACGGCAAGTCCACCGTGGCCGAACTGGTGGCAGCGGTCAATGCGGACCCGCGCCGGGGCGAAGACCATTCCACCTCGCTCAGCAAGATGCGTCTAGATGCGATTGGACTGGCTGTCCTGGCCGGCCAGGGCTACACCCCGGATTCGATTCCGGAGGCGGGGATGCAGGTCCTTTTGCGCCAGAACGGCAACCTGAGTACGGGCGGTTCTGCGACCGACGTGACCGACCGCGTGCACCCCGAAAACGCCGCACGCGCGGTGGACGCGGCTCGCGTGATCGGGCTGGACATCGCCGGAGTGGACGTAATCTGCCGCGACATCAGCCGGCCGATGGAAGAGCAGGGCGGGATTGTCGTCGAGGTCAATGCCGCGCCTGGGTTGCGCATGCACCTGGACCCATCGATTGGCAAGCCGCGACCAGTGGGCGAGGCCATCGTGTCCACCATGTTCCCGCCTGGGGAGAACGGGCGCATCCCTCTGGTGGCCGTGTCCGGCACCAATGGCAAGACAACCACCGTGCGTATGGTCGGCCATATCCTGAAGGCTGCCGGCCGGCACGTCGGCCTGGCCTGCACCGACGGCATCTACATCGACGACCGGCGCATCGACACCGACGATTGCAGCGGGCCCCGCAGCGCGCGCGCCGTGTTGTTCAACCCGCGGGTGGATGCGGCTGTGCTCGAAACCGCGCGAGGGGGCATCCTGCGTGAGGGCCTGGGCTTCGACATGTGCGACGTGGCCATCGTCACCAACATCGGCGAGGGCGACCATCTGGGTATGGCGGGCATCGAGACCACGGAGCAGCTGGCCGAAGTGAAGCGCACCGTGGTGGAGAACGTGGCGCCCACCGGTGCGGCCGTGCTCAACGCCGCCGACTCGATGACCGTGGCCATGGCGCCCTACTGTCCCGGCTCGGTGATCTTCTTCGCGCGCGATGCGCAGCACCCGCTCATCGTCGCTCACCGCGCGCGCGGTGGCCGCGCCGTGGTGGTACGTAACGACACGGTTTTTCTCGCCGAAGGTAACCGGGAGCAACGTGTGACCAGCCTGGGCGCGGTGCCGCTCACCCGCGACGGAAAGATCGGCTTCCAGGTTGACAATGTGCTGGCTGCCACCGCCGCTGGTTGGTCGGTGGGTGTGTCGTGCGAGGTGATGCGCGCCGCTCTGGCCACCTTCACCAGCGACACCCGCAGCACGCCGGGGCGGTTCAACGTCCTCGACTATGAAGGGGCAACCATCGTGGTCGACTACGGGCACAACGCTGACGCCTTGGTGGCGCTCATCGACGCCATCGGCCGCATGCCACACGATCGGCGTGTGGTCGTGTACACCGCAGCTGGAGATCGGCGCGATGTGGACATCGTTCGCCAGGCCGAGATCATCGGCAACGGCTTCGACCACGTGATCATCTACGAGGACAAGTGCACGCGCGGCCGGCCCGACGGCGAGGTGGTTTCGCTCATGCACCACGGACTGGCGCGCAGCACGAGGGTGGCCGAGATCATCGAGACGCGAGGCGAGTTTGCCGCCATCGAGGTGGGGCTGCGCATGTTGTTGCCCGGGGACTTGATCCTGGTTCAGGTCGATCAGGTGGATCCTTCCCTGGCCTTCATCGAGCAATTCGTCGCTGCCAACCGCATGCCAGCGGCTCCCGCCGCGCGCGTGCAGGCGGCGCCTCCGGCCTCGCAACCCGAGAAGCACGCCCTCCGCCTCGGCTCTCAGGTCGCGTGAGCCAACCCTCCGAAGAAACCGCTACTTGAAGTTGTCGCTGGCGAAGCGCCAGTTGACGACTCTCCAGAACGCCTCGACGTAGTTCGCCCGCGCGTTTCGGTAGTCGATGTAGTAGGCGTGCTCCCACACGTCGCAGGTCAGGATGGCCTGCTGGCCTTCCTTGATGGGCGTGCCCGCATTGCTCGCCTGCTGGATGGTGAGGCTCCCGTCGGCGCCCTTGACCAGCCAGGCCCAGCCCGAACCGAAGAGTGTGACCGCCGCGTTGGTGAACTTTTCCTTGAAGGACGCGAACCCGCCGAAGCTCTTGCTGATGGCGTCGGCTAGGGGGCCATGCGGCTCGCCGCCACCCTGGGGCGACAGGCAGTTCCAGTAGAAGGTGTGGTTCCAGATCTGAGCCGCGTTGTTGAAGATCCCGCCCGAGGCTTTCTTGATGATCTCCTCCAGAGAGAGGTCGGCGAATTCGGTGCCGGGGATGAGCTTGTTCAGGTTGGCCACATAGGTCGCGTGGTGCTTGCCNNGGCAGCTTGTGTTCCACGGTCCTCCTCCTTGCTCAGCTAAGATGACACGAATGGCTGCAAAGTTACCGATTGTTTCTGGGAGTACAAAAGCGGCACGCCCAGGGACGGGGTCGGCTACAGGTGGCGGGGGTCTGGTGCAGCTTGCGCGCCAAGGCTGACAAGTGACCGCGGCGGGCCCTGTACACGGCGCTGGAACGCGCCCAGCCGTCGGAAGGCACCTGGCCGCTCAAGCTGGGCGAGAGCCTGCGAAAGGTTGGCGATCGCCCGGCTGCGGTGAAGGCCCTGACGCGCGCCTTGCAGATCTACGTCCGGCAGGACGTGCGGCCCAAGGCCATCGCGGTCTGCAAGAGCATCCTCGAGATCGACCCGAGACATCCCCAGGTCCAGCAGATCCTGACCTTCCTCAACGAAACCCGGCGCAATGACCGCGGCAGGACGGCAGCACCGGCTGCCCCGCCGGAGCCCGAGGCTTGCCCTCATTGATCTGGGCGGCGATCTCATGCAGGGGTACTTCTTCGCCCGGCCGGGCCCGGGTTTTCCCGCGGTGGACATGGCGCTGCTGGGCGGGCGCAGGAAGTAGCCTCCGTGCCCTCACGCCTGGGGCCGCTTGCTGCGGTCCTGGCTCGCGTGGGTGCGCAGATCCTCGGGGCGGATCTCCCACAAGGGCGGCCGTGAGTAGAACAGCAGCCGGCCATCCTGGTCGCCGCGGTCCAGGCACCGATGTGGGCAGTCGCCCCGGCAGTGATGCTCGACGAAGTTCAGGGCCGCCGCCGCCGCCTCGCCCGCGGCGTCCAGACGATAGGCCGAATCCACCACACCTTTCTCGACCAGCAGGTTGCGCAGGCCGGTGACCAGCCCGACGACCTCGACTTCGGACGGCTCGGTGTCCGCAGCACGTCCCTCCAGCCACTTCAGGAAGAAGCGAGCGAAGGCGAGTGCCGCTTGTTCGATCGATGCCAGCGACGAGCGCCGAGCTGAGGGAGCGGCACGATTGGCCTCGTTGACCGCCTGGTAGATCTCGGTGGCCAGATCCAACTCGGCCACTTCGCGCAGCGTGATGCGCGTGGCTGTCTCCTCGATGCGATGCAGGAGCGAATCCCGACCCTCCTGTTCGTCGCCATGCGTGCGGTGAGGCTCGGCCGCGGTGGCTTCGGCGGCGACGGCCAGCGAACGCATGGCCAAGTGGACGAGAAACTCGGGATCGCCGGCCGCCATGTTGGCGGCTGCTTGCAGGCAGAGCTTGGCTCGCTTNNTCATCCCCGGCCGCGCGCAGCACCCGGGCCTGGTGGCGCAGCATCCGGCCGACGCGCTCGATCTCGCCGGTGGCCACCATGCGTTCGAGCAAGACCGGCATGACCTTATCCAGGCGCCGGGCCATCTCGCTCTCCAGGCCGCGGCTAGTCTTGGCTCGGCTGGGGCGGCTGATGGCAGCGAGGGCCGGACGCATGACTTCTTCTCCGGGCTCCAGGTACCAGTACTCGAAGCCGGGACTGGTCAGCAGGCCGCGAAGCGCGTTCGCGGGCAGGTGTTTGCGTGGGGGCAGGGGCTCGGGGGCCGCGCGTGCGCCGGCCAGCATCGGCTGCATGGCATGCAAGGCGAGATGGATGTCCGGCTCCTCGTTCAAGCGAGCCGGCTGCGCGCGGTCGAGCGCTTCCTGAAGAATGCTGAGGCCAACCTCGACCGGCACATCACCCGACAGGGGCGTCATCATTTCGCGCTCGCGCGCGATGAACTCCTCTGCTTCGCGTTTGCTGGCCGGTGCGTGCACCATGGCATCACGGACGCCGTCCACCAGGCTGATGAGAAAGTGCGCCAGAGTGAAAGCAGGCGGCCGCGGGATCACGAAGGTCAAGGCGAAGCACGAATCACCNNCCCGGCCAAGAAGTCCGCCGCCTCCTGGCTGGGGTTGGCGCCGAGAAAAGCAATCAGTTCTCGGCGCCGTTCGGGGTCGTCTTCAACAGCCAGAAGGTGACCCAGCACGACGGTCACCCGGCCGGCATCGGCGCCCGCCAGGTGGACCAGGGCCTGGGAGAAGCCGCTGCGGTCTTGTGCAGGCGTGCTTCGGTAGGCGGCGCGGATGGCCTCGGCCGCAAAAGAATCATCGCCTGCCTCGGACACCATCTCGCGAACCGGAAGCTCCAACAACACGCCCCGCTCGTCAGGGGAGAGCGTGTGGGTGGTGGCCGGGGCGTATTCCTGGATGGCGGCGGCGGCGGCGGCGCGCTGATGCAGGGGCGCCCCAGGGTCGAGCATGATGGGCACGAGCAGCGGCCCGCACGGGGGCCCTGCCAGCCAGCCCAGCGCTTCAGCCACCAGCCGCGCTCGTCGCCGGTCGCTCTTGCGCAGGGCTGCGGTCAGCACGAAGTGAGAGTTTTCGTCGAGGCGATCCTTCCACGGCGCCAGCGCGGCGTGGAAGTGATCCTTTTGCGGAAACGGGCCCTCCTCGTAGGACGCAATGCGGGCCATCAGCTCGTCGGTGCGGATGGCAGACATGGCCAGGCACCATACTAGATTTTTGCCACCACCGCTTCCAGCAACTCACCCATGCGCGCGGCGCCGCCGGCTGCCGCGCTGGTCACGTCTTCGTGTCGCAGCGGCGTGCTCAGGATGCCGGCTGCCGGGTTGGCCACCAGTGACAGGCCGAGAACCTTGAGGCCTGCGTGGCGCGCGGCAATGACTTCGTGGATGGTGGACATGCCCACCAGGTCCGCGCCGAGAATGCGCAGCATCCGCACCTCGGCCGGGGTCTCGTAGGACGGGCCGCACATGCCCGCGTACACGCCTTCGCGCAGGGGCTTGCCACCGAGCGCCTGCGCCGCTTGCGCCGCCAAGACGCGCAGGCCAGGGGTGTAGGTGTCGGTCATGTCGATAAAACGAGGCCCCAGGCGCTCGTCGTTGGCACCGGCCAAGGATGACAAACCAGTCAGATTCAGGTGGTCGCGGATACACACGATCTCGCCCACGCCCAGCGCCGGCTCGATACCACCCGCCACGTTGGTCACCACCACGGTCCCCACCCCCAGCGCTGCGGCCACCCGCACACCGAAGCCGATCTCCGCCGGAGCATATCCTTCGTATGCGTGTACCCGACCACAGAGCACGATCGCGTTCTTGCCGGCCAGCCTGCCAAAGAGGAGTCGGCCCGGATGGCCCGCCACCGTGGTCTCGGGAAAACACGGGAGCTGGGCGTAGTCGATNNGCGGTCAGGCCCGAGCCAAGCACGATGGCCACCTGGCCGCCGGTAGCGCCCAGGTGCTGGCGAACCGCTTCCGCAGCGACCTGCACGCGGTCATAGAGATTGGCAGATAGTTTCATGGTGGGGGCGCAGTCTACCAGCCAGGGCCTGCCTGGGTTCTGACATGGCAACGATCGACGCTTCCCTCTGCCATAACGCGGCAAGTGCAAGCGCATCGCAGCGTGGTGGCTGAGGGACGAGGAGCGATGCGGTATTGAAAAAAACCAGGAAATTGGCTCATATAGTTTTTCCCATTCTGGTTCGTTCTGCTATTGAGTATTCAAACACCAACCGAGAGGGTGAC
>PMZX01000135.1 GCA_003170035.1 Myxococcales bacterium
CGTTCCATTCTGACTAGCCGGACGTGAGGAAACCGAGTGAAGATCCAACTTGATCACGTATCCGCAGCGGAAAGTGGTGACTACTATCAGGTGCACTTCGAGGCTGCGGACGACGGTGATGGTCCCTACGTGCTTATCCAACGGCAGTTCGAGGATGACGACGGTGGCCTCTGCTACCTTGAGACCCATGACCAGGACTACATTGGCCATTTCAAGGTCGTGCGTGCCACCTTGGACCGGCACCGGTTCTGTCTCGAACTGCGGCGCAAAAAGTCCTCGAAAATCGAGGTGACGTTCAAGACGAACGAGCCGAACTACACCGAGGTCTTGCGAATTCTGCGAATCATGATTCCGGCCCTTGCGGTGGCCGGCGAAGACGCAGGCTAACATGCCATTCGGCGCGCTTGCAGGTCTTGTCGCGGAAATTCGAGCGCGACGGCCGCCCAACCCATAAAGCGGTTGCAGCGCTTGCTGCGGCGCACGGAACTCCGTGCTAGCGTCGTAGCCGATCATGACGACCACTCACGGCCACACCCGCACCCATCCGGAAAAGGACGTCCAGTTCGGCATGGACGTGGAGTCCATTCGCCGGAACTTCGTGCGAAATCTGTTCTGTCACCGGGCCAAGTTCGCTGAAGTCGCCCTGCCCAATGACAACTATCTGGCCCTGGCCTACACGGTCCGGGATCGCATTCTGCAACGGTGGATCAGCTCGGCCCGCACCTATTTCGAGAAAGCGTCTCGCACCGTCGCCTACTTGTCCGCCGAGTTTCTTATCGGTCCCCAACTGGGTCAGAATCTGGTCAACCTGGGCATCATGGAGGCCACCCGGCAGGCCATGGACGAGCTCGGCCTTTCACTCGCCACCTTGCTAGAACAGGAAGAGGAGCCGGGCCTGGGCAACGGCGGTCTCGGCCGCCTGGCCGCTTGCTATCTGGATTCGATGGCCGCGCTCGAGATCCCGGCCATCGGTTACGGAATCCGCTACGAGTTCGGCATCTTCGACCAGGAAATCCACGACGGATGGCAGGTCGAGGTGCTCGACCGCTGGCTGCGCCTAGGCTATCCGTGGGAGATCGCGCACCCAGAGATCGCGTTCCTGGTCAAGCTGGGCGGCCGCACCGAGGGATACACCGACGTGACCGGCCGCTACCGTGTGCGCTGGCTGCCTGACCGGGTGGTCAAGGGCATTCCCAACGACACGCCCATCCTGGGCCGCGGGGTCAACACGGCCAACATGTTGCGCTTGTGGCAGGCCCANNAGCGAGGCGGGCAAGCTGCTGCGGCTGCAGCAGGAGTACTTCTTCGTGTCCTGCTCGCTGCAGGACATGATGCGCATCCACTTGCAGAAGGGGAAGCCGGTCGAAGGCTTCCACGAGAAGTACGCGGTCCAGCTCAACGACACCCACCCAGCGCTGGCCGTCGCTGAACTGATGCGCCTGCTGGTGGATGACCACGGCATGAACTGGGAGCCGGCGTGGAACATCACCACGCGCACCATGGGCTATACCAACCACACCCTTCTGCCGGAGGCGCTGGAAACCTGGCCGCTGCCGCTGTTTCGGCGCCTGCTGCCGCGCCATCTGGAGATCATCCTGGAAATCAACCGGCGCTTCCTCGCCGCCGTGCAGGAGCACTTCCCCAAAGACCAAGACCGGGTGCAACGCATGTCTCTCATCGACGAGCGGGGCGAGAAGCGCGTGCGCATGGCCAACCTGGCCTGCGTGGGCAGCCACGCGGTCAATGGGGTGGCACAGATACACTCGGATCTGCTGAAACAGACCGTCCTGCGCGACTTCGCCGAGATGGAGCCGGACAAGTTCACCAATGTCACCAACGGGGTGTCGCCGCGCCGGTTCTTGTTGCTGGCCAATCCTGGTCTGGCGGCGCTCATCACCGAAGTCGTCGGCGACAAATGGCCGGAGGATCTCAACCGTCTGCGCGAACTCGAGACCAAGTGTGACGATGCCGATTTCTGCGAGCGCTGGCGCCAGGTCAAGCGGGCCAACAAACGCGCCCTGGCGGCCTACGCGCAGCACGCGCACGGCATCGAGCTTCTGCCCGACACCATGTTCGACGTGCAGGTGAAGCGCATTCACGAGTACAAGCGCCAGCACCTGAACGTGCTGCACGCGGTGGCCCTGTACCGGCATCTCAAGCGCGGCGGCGACGCGCCCGCACGCACCATCATCTTCGGCGGCAAGGCGGCGCCGGGCTACCGCACGGCCAAGCTGATCATCAAGCTGATCCACGGCGTCGCTGAGGTGGTGAACGCCGACCGCGAAACCAACGATCGACTGCGCATCGCCTTTCTCCCTGATCTCAACGTGAAGAACGCTCAGCGCATCTATCCGGCGGCTGACCTGTCGGAGCAGATCTCCACCGCAGGCATGGAAGCCTCGGGCACGGGCAACATGAAATTCGCCATGAATGGGGCGCTCACCATCGGCACGCTGGACGGCGCCAACGTGGAGATCCGGGAAGAGGTGGGGGCGGAGAACTTTTTTCTGTTCGGTTTGACCGTTGCGGAGATCCAGCAACGACTGGCCCAGGGCTATCGGCCATGGGACATCTACCAGCAGAACCCCGAGTTGCGCGAGGCGCTGGGACTCATCGCTGCGGGCGACTTTTCGCGTGGGGATCCGTCGCTGTTTGCCCCCATCGTACGTTCCCTGCTGGAAAAGGATCCCTTCCTGCTGTGCGCAGACTTTCAGTCGTATCTTGACTGTCAGGCGCGCGTTGGTCAGGTGTACCGCAAGAAGAAGGAGTGGACCCGCATGTCCATGCTCAACACCGCCCGGATCGGCAAGTTCTCGTCCGACCGAGCGATTCGCGAATACTGCGAGCACATCTGGAAGGTGTCTCCGGTGAAGGTCTCGCTTCGCCAGTTGTGAAATAGCTCGCTACCGTGCGCCTACGAAGAGCAACGGGATCGCCACCGGCATATCCTGCCCGACCCCGGCGGGAAAGGGGCGCGAAGCGACGGCATGAATGCAGTGCGCCAGTTGCACGTCCTGCGCCACCGCGACCTCGACATCGTGCACGCCGCCGTCGGCCGCCAAGATCCATTTCACGTCGGCGCGCGTGGCCGTCACGCCCCGTCGCCGGGCCGACTCGTAGCACATGCGGAACAGAACCTTGCGCTGGGTGATCTCCTTCACGATGCTCTCGTCCAGCTCGGTCGTGGCCGATGCGACCACTGGCACGGCCGGTCGCACCGGTTCGCGCGGCTTGTCCGGCTCGGGAGGCCTGATCCTGTGCTCAGCCGTGGCAGCCGTGGGACGCGCGGGTTTGATGGGGGCCGCGCCGTGAAGATGGGCCACAGCAGCGACCTTTCCCCGCGTCGCTGCCAGGTCGGCCAGGCGTGGATCGACTCCTGTCCGTTGTCTGTGTCGTCCACGTCGCCCCCTGAAACGGTCCCGCAAGGTCGTGGACGCTGCGGTCTCGACCAGGGGCGGTGCCGGTCGCGCACCCTGGCCGGTCGCCGGGCCGGGTTCAGGGGGCCAAGCTGGACCTGGGGCCGGCTGGACTGGGGCCTGCGCGTGTGGAGTCGGCGGAGCCGTGTCAGCCGCAGCGGGAGCGGAACGCTTGACTTCCTGGGCATCCGGAGCCATGCGCACGCTTGCCCCATTCGCTGCGGCGGCCTCGCTCCCGAACGCCGCCTGGGATGACAGCGCCAGACCCAGCCACGCCAGCCAGGCGACCTTGATCAAGCGCCCATTCCTCACGCCGTCATCTTTCGCACGCACCGTAGGGCGAAAATGCCCGGCCGGGCTCTCTCCCTTGGTAGGCTCGCAGTTCGGCCGGCGTGTACGCGTCGGGACTGCCGCAGGGAAGCTGGCGCTGGATGAAGCGTTCGATGATATGGGCGGCGCGCGTGCCCTCGGGTGTACCGTTCGTCTCGCGCCAGAGTTCGAACAAGACCCGCCGACGCTCAAGCGCCGAGTAGCGGGAGTCACCCCACAGCTCGGCCAGCGCATCGGGAAGCCGGTCCAGGGACTTGCGCATGTCCTCCCGGTGAGCCTCGACCGCCAAGCTCATCCTGAACTCGAAAGTCGCGCCGAGAAAGCGCGCCTTTTCTACGCGATAGGGATCCTGGCCGAGCGCCCGCAGGATCTCGTCGTTGAGGTCCATCGTACCAGTGACCCCCCCAACAATGAGGCTGTCGGGCAGTTGGTAGCAAGGGGAGTTGGGTGGGCAGAGCTCGGAAGATGGCAGCTTGTCGGCGGGCGAGCCGGGCAGCGGTTCGAATGGCGGCGCGGGCGGGCGGCGCTTGGTCTTGCGGCCGAAGAGCAGCCCCTGCAAGGTCTCCGTCTCGCCCGCCGGCGGCAGGGGCCTGGCGATGAGCCCCACGTGATCGAAGAACGCTCTCCGGTCATGAAAGGTGACCACCCCGTCTCGCGCGACCCTGGCCTCGAAGGCCCGCTCCTTGTAGACGTAGCCATCCCCGGAACGGCGAAGCTGATACTCGTTCTGGGGTGGGCTGGCCTGGTGTGCGCGGGCCGCGACCCAGATGGGCAGCCCGGCGTCAGGTTGGACCGTCCCGCCGGCACCGGCGCCTAGCGTGACAGCCATGATCAGGAGTACTGGACCCACAGCCTGATAATAAGCCGGCGCGGCCAGAACCGCTTGTCATGGATGCGCTACGCCCATGTACGTGTATCATGTTCGGCTATGCGACCACTCCATTTCTGTCTTCCCATCATTCTGGCGCTGACCTTCGGCTGCGAACACCGGTCCGCGGGGGATGGTACGCCGGTGCTGGCGCGCGTAGGCGACAGAGCCATTACCGCCCGCGAGCTTGAAGCGCAGGTGGCCTTCATAGGCCGGTCCAAGTACCTCATGGACCACTATTCAAAACCGGACAAGAAGAAGGAACTGCTGGACGGCATGATCCAGTCCGAGGCGCTCTATCAGGAGGCCCGCCGGCTTGGCTACGACCGCGACCCGCAGGTGAAGCGCGACGTGGTGAACCGTATGCTGCAGGCCGAGGTCGATGCGAAGGTGAACGCCCAGGGCATCAGCGACGCCGAGGTGGAACAGTACTACCAGGCCCATCCCAACGAGTTTTCGCGGCCCGACCAGGTGAGATTCACCCAGATCGTCGTGAAAGACCGGACCAAGGCGCTCAAGGTTGCCGCAGAGGCCAGGACCCTGACCAAAGGGAACATTCAAGCCCTGCGGGCGCTGGTGGCCAAGCAGTCCGAGGATGAAGCCTCCCGCCTGCGCGGCGGCGACATGGGCACCGTCGATCGCAACACCCCCAGCATGCCCAAGGCCGTGGTGGAGGCGGCTTTCGCCCTGGCCCAGGTCTATGACGTGTCCGATCCAATCCAGACGGAGAACGGCTACACCATCGTTGTTCTCACGCAAAAGCAGCCAGCCTTTTCCAAGTCGCTCGCCGAGGCCAAGGTGGAGATCCAGTCGCGCCTGGCCTACGAACGCCGGCAACAGAGACGCAACGCCATGATGGTGGAGATCCGGAAAAAGGCCAATGTCCAGATTGACGAAGCACAGCTCGCGAACCTGACGCTACCCCTTGCCAGTCCTGCGAATCCCAATCCCGCCCCTGACAAGCGCGGTCCTGGCGCGGCCCCGGGCGCGCCCCCGCCGGCCTCCCCGGCGCGCGGACCCTAGCCAAGGCCAGGCCGCGGAATTCGATGCTTCCCGTCCGGTAACTTCTGGCGGTATCCTTCCCGCCACTATGACAACGCAGAAGTTGGATCGCGCCGCGTGGTTCAAGGGCACAAGCGCTGAGTGCAGCAGCGACCTGGAGCTGCCCGAACGGCCGTACCGTCTGGTCTTGCTCGGGGCCCCGGGCGTCGGCAAAGGCACCCAGGCCGAGCTCATCAGCCTGCGGCTCAAGCCCTGCCACCTGTCCACCGGGGACGTCTTTCGCGCCGCCAAGGCACTGCCTGCCAGCGAGCGCACGCCGGCCATTACCCAGGCCCTGGAGTTCATGCAGCGGGGCGATCTGGTGCCCGACGACACGGTCATCAACATCGTGCGCGAGCGACGCCAGTGCATCACCTGCCCGGCCGGCTTTCTCCTGGATGGCTTTCCGCGCACCGTGCGTCAGGCCGAGGCGCTGGCCGACATGCTCACCCAGCTCAAGGTGAAGCTGGACGCGGTCTTGAGCTACGACATGCCTCTCGAACAGGTGATCGCGCGCCTGTCAGGCCGGCGCACCTGCGCGGCTTGCAAGGCGGTTTTTCACGTCACGAGTCGCCCGCCCAAGGTGCCGGATGTCTGCGACAACTGCGGCGGCAAGCTCATCCTGCGCGACGATGATCGCCCTGAATCGATCCGGGTGCGCATGCAGGCCTACCAGTCCAGCACCGCGCCCCTGGCGGACTACTATGCGAAGGCGGGTCTACTCGTGTCCTTGTCCGCCGAGGGTTCCCCTGAGGACATCTACCAGCGCACCGCTGCGGCGCTGTCGGCCTTGCGACGATAGCAACCATCCCGGGATGACCGGACAACTTCCATGGCCACCATTGGCGACCTGACCAAGTATCTCGGCGACCCCGATGGCCCGCTCACCGCGGTAATTGAGATCTTCCCGGACATGGTTTTCGTGGTCGACCAGGAGGAACGCGTCCTGCACATCAACACCCTGGCGGCACGCTCCTTGGGCGGGACACCCGAGCAGTTCATCGGGCGCAGGCAGGGTACGCTGTTCGGCCACCCTTGGGGCGAGCGGCACAGCCTCTTCATCCAGAAAGTCTTCCGCACGGGTGAGATTGTCGTGACGGAGACGCATCAGGAACTGCACGACACGCCCCTCTGGATCGACGCACGCCTGGTTCCGTTGAAAGCGGCCAGTGGCGAGGTGCGTGCGGTCGTGGGCATCATTCGCGACGTGAGCGCCCGCGTGCAAGCCCAGGAGGCGCTGGCCGAACGCGAGGCCTACCTGCGCGCCATGCTGGACAACTTCCCCTTTCTGGTGTGGCTAAAGGACGTGCAAGGCCGCTTCCTGGCGGTCAACCAGGCCTTCGCACGCGCATGCGGCCGGGAGCGCGCCGGCAATGTGGTGGGCTTGACCGACTTCGATGTCTGGCCGAAGGAGCTGGCGCAGCGCTATGTCGACGACGACCGCAGCGTGATGGACACCCGCAAACAGAAAGATGTGGAGGAGATCGTCTTCGCCGAGGGCGCCTCGCGTTGGTTCGAAACCTTCAAGACGCCGGTTCTCGACCGGCGGGGCAATGTCCTCGGCACCACCGGCTTCGCGCGCGACATCACCGAGCGCCAGCGCCTCGACGCAGAGTTGCGCGCCCAGCGCGAACAGTTGCGCGCCCTGGCCGCCCACGTGGAATCGGTGCGCGAAGAAGAGCGAGTGCGCATCGCGCGTGAGATCCACGACGAACTGGGCCAGGCGCTGACCTGCATGAGCATGGACCTGGGTTTCTTGGACAAGCACCTCCCCAGGGGAAACGCCGAGGCCGCCGCACGGGTGTCGGCGCTTACGACGCTGGTCAAGGAAACGGTGCAGATGGTGCGCCGCATTTCGTCCGAGCTGCGCCCCAGCATCCTGGACGACCTGGGCCTGGGCGCCGCGATGGAATGGCTCGGGCACGACTTCGCAACCCGCACCGGCATCGACTGCGCGGTATCGGTGCCCAGCAACGTCAGTGTCGCAGCCGAGCGCGGCACCGTCGTGTTCCGCATGTGTCAGGAGGCCTTGACCAACGTGGCCCGCCACGCCGGCGCCACCCACGTCAGCATCGATCTGATGATCGATGCTGACGACCGCCTGGTTCTCGATGTGAGCGACAATGGTCGCGGCATCACCGATGAGGAGGTCCACCGGCCCGACTCGCTCGGCCTGCTCGGCATGCGCGAGCGCGCGGCCCTTCTCGGCGGCACGGCCGAGGTGAAGGGCACACCGGGTCAGGGAACTATCGTCACAGTTCGGGTGCCGTTCGAGGGCGGGAAGGCATAGGGCACCGAACATGCGAATCCTGGTAACCGGCGGCGCCGGCTTCATCGGCGCGAACTTCCTCAATCTCCTGGTGCCTCGCCACCCCGAGCACCAGTTCGTCAACCTGGACGCGCTGACTTACGCGGCCAATCCGCGCAGCCTGGACCCGGTGGCGAACCGGCCCAACTACCTTTTTGAACGGGCCGACCTGTGTGATTTCCCCGCGCTGCAGGTCTTGTTCGCCCGCCACCAGCCCGAGGTGGTGGTGCACTTTGCCGCCGAAAGCCACGTGGATCGCTCGATCACGGGGCCGCGCGCCTTTGTGCGCACCAACGTCGAGGGCACCTTCAATCTTCTGGAAGCCTGCCGCGAGCTCTGGGCGCCCGGTCAGGGACTATTCCACCACGTCTCCACCGACGAGGTGTTTGGCTCGCTGGGAGATACCGGCCTGTTCGACGAAGAGACCCGCTACGATCCGTCGAGCCCCTATTCCGCTTCCAAGGCGGCCAGCGATCACCTGGTGCGCGCCTGGTACCGGACGTTTGGTCTTTCGGTGCGCGTGAGCAACTGCTCGAACAACTACGGGCCGCTGCAGTTTCCCGAAAAACTGATCCCGCTGATGATCCTGAATCTGCTGGAGCGCAAGCCCCTGCCGGTCTACGGCCAGGGGCTCAACGTACGCGACTGGCTCTACGTCGAGGATCACTGCGAGGCCATCTGGGCGATCATCGGCGCGGGCCAGAATGGCCGCACCTACAACATCGGCGGCCGCAGCGAGCAGCGCAACATCGACGTGGTGAAGCAGCTGTGCCTTCTCGTCGCTCAGGAAACCGGCGCGCCCGAGGCGGATCTCCTGGCCCTCATCCGTCACGTCCCTGACCGGCCCGGGCACGATCTCCGCTACGCCATCGATTCCTCTCGCATCGAAGCGGAGCTGGGTTGGAAACCGCGCGAGAGTTTCGCCAGCGGGATGCGCAAGACGGTGCGCTGGTATCTGGCCAACCGCGCCTGGATCGATTCCGTGCGCACCGGTGAATACCGGCGTTGGATCGAACAAAACTACGGGAGCCGCTGACCATGGTCCAAAAGGGCATCATCCTGGCTGGAGGATCGGGCACGCGCCTGCACCCGCTCACGCGCGCGGTCAGCAAGCAGCTCATGCCGGTGTACGACAAGCCGCTCATCTACTATCCGCTCACCACCCTAATGCTGGCCGGGATTCGCCGGATCCTGGTCATCACCACGCCGCACGACGGCCCGCAGTTTCAGCAACTGCTGGGCGACGGCGCGTCCTGGGGTCTGCAGATCCAATATGCCGTGCAACCCAGCCCCGACGGCCTGGCGCAGGCCTTTCTCATCGGTCGCGGGTTCATCGCTGGCGAGCCCTGCGCCCTAGTGCTGGGCGACAACATCTTCTACGGCACGGGCCTGGGGGGCTTGTTCGAGGACGTGGCCGGCCGCGAGTCCGGGGCCACCGTGTTTGGTTACTACGTCCAGAATCCCGAGGCCTATGGCGTAGCGGAGCTGGACGATCGGGGACGCGTGCTGAGCCTGGAGGAGAAACCAAAGCGGCCGCGCGGCCACTACGCGGTGACCGGCCTTTACTTCTACGACCGGGGCGTGGTCGAGCTGGCCGAGATGCTGCGACCCAGCCCGCGCGGCGAGTTGGAGATCACCGATCTCAATCGCCTGTACATGCTGCGGGGCCAGCTTCAGCTTGAGAAGCTGGGGCGGGGCGTGGCCTGGCTGGACACCGGCACGCACGATTCCCTGCTGCAGGCGGCGCAGTTCATCCAGACCATCCAGGCGCGCCAGGGTCTGATGGTGGCGTGCCCCGAGGAGCTCGCCTTTCGCAAGGGCTGGATCGACGGGGACCACCTGCGCCGGCTGGCCGAGCCTCTCAGCAAGACCAACTACGGGCAGTATCTGCTTCAGCTTCTGGAGAGAGGCCCGCAATGAAGGTCACGCGTCTGGACCTGCCCGAGATCCTGCTGGTCGAACCCAAGGTGTTCGGCGATGCGCGCGGCTATTTTGTCGAGACCTTCCAGGTCGAGCGCTACGCCGAGGCGGGTATCGGCGAGCGCTTCGTGCAGGACAACCTGTCCCGCTCCAGCCGCGGCACCCTGCGTGGCCTGCACCTGCAGCATCCTGCAAGTCAGGGCAAGCTGGTGCACGTTGTCGAGGGCGAAGTCTTCGACGTGGCGGTGGATGTGCGGGTGAGCTCGCCCAGCTTCGGCAAGTGGGCCGGCACGCACCTGTCGTCGCGCGACCATCGCCAGATGTACATCCCACCCGGCTTTGCCCACGGCTTCTGCGTGGTGAGCGACTACGCCCTGTTCGCTTACAAGTGCACCGAAATCTACCTGCCCCAGCACGAGGTGGGAGTGGCGTGGAACGATCCCAGCCTGGCCATCCCGTGGCCGGTCAGCCAACCCGTCATCAGCGACAAGGACCAGCGTTTCTTGCCCTTGGCCGAGATCGATCCGGCCCGCCTGCCGCGGTGGAAGGGCTAGCCGTGTCCGCCGGCATCCTGTTGCTCGGCGATCGAGGGATGCTGGGCCGTGCTTTCCGCGAGCTTCTCGCCGCGAAGAAGCGGCCTTTCACTGGTTTCGACTTGCCCGAGCTGGACATCGCGGAGCCGGAGCAAATCGGGCCGCTCTTCGCGAAACCCTGGTCCGCAGTCATCAACTGCGCCGCGTATACCAACGTCGACGGCGCCGAAGCCGACCAGGCGGCCGCCCTGCGCGCCAACGGCACTGCGCCGGAGGTGGTGGCCGCGGCCTGCGCCCGCACGCGCGTCCCGCTGGTCCATTTCAGCACCGACTACGTCTTTGCGGGCGATGCCAGCGAGCCGTATCACGTGGATGCACCCCTGCATCCGCTGGGAGCCTACGGCCGGAGCAAGGCCGCCGGTGAGATCGCCATCCGGGGCAGCGGCGCCGAGTCCCTCATCGTGCGCACGAGCTGGCTCTATGCCCCCTGGGGCAACAACTTCGTGCGCACCATGGCCCGCCTAACCCGCGACAAGCCCGAGCTGAAGGTGGTCGACGATCAGCGCGGCCGGCCGACCAGCGCGCAACACCTGGCTGCCGCCACCCTGGCTCTGCTCGACCGCGGAACGCGAGGAACCCTGCACGTCACCGACGGCGGCGAATGCACCTGGTACGAGTTCACCATCGAAATCGCGCGTCTGCTCGGTCGCACCGCGATCGTGCGTCCCTGTACGACCGCTGAGTTCCCCCGCCCTGCCCCCCGCCCCTCCTACAGTGTCCTGGATCTCGCGCCCACCGAGGCCATCCTAGGCCCCCTGCCCGACTGGCGGCTGAACCTCGCGAGCGTCGTCGCGCAGTTGGAACCGCTGTAGGACGGACTCGTTAGCTTTTTCGCCAGCCAGCAGACCCTGGCCCAGCGCGCCAAGTAGAAGCTTCTGCAGAAGTCCCTACATTCTCCTTCAAGCTGGGTCTTCAGCGAGAGCCACGAGGAGAAACCATGACGCGAGGAAACATCGTGAGAACAAGTTGGATGCTCTCCTCCATATTGGGGTTCGCACTGGGCGCATGCTCGACAGACGGTGCCGGCGGCGTGGACGCGAAGAGCAACGGAGGCACTGTGAGCGGTGGGGGCGCGACCGGAGCCGCAGGCACGACGACAACCGCGAGCGCGACTGGAACAGCAGGCGCCACGGGGGCCGCGGGCGGCTCTAGCAGTGCCAGTAGTTCGGCGAGCGTGATTCCTTCTGGCGGCGCGACTGCCTCT
>PMZX01000366.1:0-7583 GCA_003170035.1 Myxococcales bacterium
CATGGACAGGATGCCGAAGTGCCCGAGACTCGGTTCCCAGTCCGTGGAAAGAAAGAACTGCCCCGCGCCCACCCGCAGGATGATCGGCACACCCTCCCGGAAGATGAACACAGTGATAAGCGCCAGGCCCGAGATGGCGGAAAGCGCCACCACGAGCAACATCGCGCCGATTAGTCTGTCCCGCTTCATCGAGCCCTCACCAGCCCCTCGGTTTCAAGCAGCCTCTGCCCTTCCGACGAAAGCACGAAGTCGACGAAGCTCCGTGCCGCTGGACTGACGGCACCCTTGCTGACGAACAGCAGCGGTCGGACCAGGGTGTACCGGCCAGCGAGCACGTTCTTCACCGTGGGCTGGGCGGCTTCGACTGCCACGGCGGCAAGCTCCCCACCCACGAGTCCGAGCGACATGTACCCGATGGCCGCTGGATCCCCCTTGACCAACTCTTTGACTGCGCCATTGGACTCCTGAGTCAGGGCGCGACGAGAAATGCGTTCTTTGCCCATCACCAGTCGCACGAAGCTCTCGCGCGTGCCGGAACCCTCCTCGCGCGTGATGGGTCGGACCGGGCCATCCTTGCCACCGACGTCTCTCCAGTTCGTGACCCGTCCCGCGAAAAGAGCACGGAGCTGCTCGATCGAGAGACTGGCCACGGGGTTCTTGCGGTTCACCACCACGGCGAGACCGTCACGCGCGATGAGGATGGGCGTGAACTGGTGGGTCTCCTCTGCCGTGAGCGCACGCGAGCACATGCCGATGTCCACCAGCCCGTTGGCGACCGCCTGCAGGCCGGCGGTCGAGCCGCCCCCCTGCACCTCCACAAAATGCCCGGGGTTCTTCTTGGTGTACTGCTCTGCCAGGACCTCTGCAAAGGGTTGGATCGAGGTTGATCCGAGCAAGCCCACCGATCGGCCGGAGGCCTTTCCGCAGCCCGCGCAGATCAGGACCGCAACGAGTGCCACGCCCAGAGCGCGAAAAACGAATCTCGTGTTGGCCATAGAGAAACCTGGTCTGCCCCGCCGTCAACAATCACAGCATCTTGGGCGCCCTCGCGAAGCGTGTCCACTGCTTGCCCAGCTTGAGCAGGTCGAACCAAAGCACACACGCAAGCCCGGCAACGATGCTGAACACCAGTTCGCCGGCACGGATCGGGGCGAAGTGGAATATCCGCTGCGCAAACGGAAGCAGCAGGACCAGTGGCAAGAGCACGACCGTGCCTCCGAGCACGCACCAAAGCGCGATGTTGGGCGACCGCAGGCCCCCGATGATGGTTCTGGTCGATGAGCGGTTGGCCAGGAGCACGACCACGAAAGCCGCGACGAGCGCGGCGAAGGTGAGCGCCCGAGCCGCTTCGGGCGGGTGGCTTCGGTGCGAGACAAGGAAGACGCCGAGGCACACCGCGAGGACAGTGAGGCCCTGCAACACGGCGAGCCCTACCGTGCCGAGTGAAAAGAGGCGATCCTTCGGGCCGCGTGGTGGGCGCTTCATCACGTTCGCCTCGGCCGCCTCCGCCTCGAATACCAGGGAGCACGACGGGTCGATGATCAATTCGAGAAAGACGATGTGTGTCGGAAGCAGCAGCAGCGGCCAGCCTGCGAAAAAAGCGGGTACCATGGAAAGCCCGGCAATCGGCACGTGGACAGCGAAGGTGAACGCGATGGCCTTCCGAATGTTGTCGAAAATCCGCCGGCCGAGCCGAATGGCCACCACGATGGACGCGAAATCGTCGTCGAGCAGCACCAGCGCGGCCGCCTCGCGGGCCACGTCGGTCCCGCGGCCCCCCATGGCGATGCCGATGTGGGCGGCCTTCAGCGCCGGGGCGTCGTTAACCCCGTCGCCCGTCATGGCGACGACTTCTCGATTGGCCTTGAGTGCGTTGACGATGCGCAGTTTCTGCTCGGGCAGCACGCGCGCAAATACCCCAACGTCCCTTGCCCGCGTCGCGAGATCCGCGTCTGACATGGTCTTGAGCTCGGGCCCGGTGATGACGCTGTCGTAGTTGGCGAGACCGGCTTGACGGGCGATGCTCTGGGCGGTGGCTGCATAGTCGCCCGTGATCATGACGACGCGAATTCCAGCCGTCCGGCATTCGGCAACCGCCGCCGGCACGGTGGGTCTGAGCGGATCTTCGAAACCGAGGAGCCCAACGAGTTCGAGAGCGAGGTCACCGTGGCTGTCGGGGAGCTTGCCGTCGTTCGAGATTCCGCGCGCAACGCCGAGCACCCGCAGCCCCTCGGACGCCAGGGTCGCGACTTGCCGAACCATCTCCGCGCGCTGCTCGGCGGACATGTGACACAGATCGGCGATCGCTTCAGGGGCCCCCTTTGAAGCGATGATGAGCTCACTATTCTGCCCTCGCCGCCATGCCTGACTCACCGCCGCGAGGCCGGGACTGAGCGGGTACGCGCGGATGAGCGCCCAGTCCGGGTGAAGGTGGTCGGTCTGTCCGAGCACCCGGTCGCCAGCCAGGTGAAGGGCGCGCTCCATGGGGTCGAAGGGGTCGCGCGCGCTCGCCAGAACGGCATGTTCCAGCAGGGCGTGAAGTTCTTCGGGCAGTTGCGTGGCCTCCGGGGTGAGGACCATCGAGTGACTGCCCGCGACGATACGCTTGAGCGTCATGCGGTTCACGGTAAGTGTCCCCGTCTTGTCGACGCACAGAACGGTGGTCTTGCCCAGCGTCTCAACCGCCGGCATCCGGCGAGTCAGCACTCGGTTGCGTGAAATGCGCCACGCCCCGAGCGCGAGGAAGATGGTCAACACGACCGGAATCTCCTCGGGCAGAATCGACATGGCCATCGTGATGCCGGCCAGTAGCCCATGCTTCCACACCGAGGGGCCCCCGCCGCGGGTGACGGCGTAGGCAACGACGACCAGAACGCTCGCCGCGACCCCGACCAGAGCGAAGATGCGGACCATTCGCCCGGTGTCCTTCTGAAGCAAGGTCGCCTCAGGCTTGACCTGCTGCAACGCCCTGCCGATCTTCCCGAGCTCGCTGCGCACGCCCGTGCTCACGACCTCTGCGATCCCTTGGCCGGCAGTCACCAGCGTACCCGAGAAGAGCGAAAAGAGATCCTCACCGCCCGGACGCTCAAGATCGCTCGCGCTGGCCGAGGCGCCCTTGCGCACCGGCGCGGATTCGCCGGTAAGCAACGACTCGTCCACCGAAAGGTTGATTCCACGCCTCAGAATGGCATCCGCCGGCACGCGGTCGCCCTCGGCGAGCACGAGAATGTCGCCTCGAACGACGTCTCGACCCGCAATCCGACTGTGAACTCCCCCACGGATGGCAAGCGCCCGCGGACTCGACAGATCTCGCAGAGCATCAAGTGCTCCCTCGGTCCGCCGCTCCTGAACCATGGTGATGGCCATGACCACGAATACGAAACCCAGCAGCATGAGTGCGTCGCCAGTCTCTCCGAGTGTCAGATAGAGACTGCCGGCGACGATCAGCATGATGAACATCGGCTCACGCACCACTTCGAGCACGATGGCCAACAGGCTGCGCTTCTTCTGCGCGGGGAGCTCGTTCGGCCCCTCCTGTTCGAGTCTCACCCGCGCCTCGTCCTCGCCGAGGCCCGCGAACCCGCCGAGGTCGAGGGACTGTCCAAACACAGGCACTACAGGGTCTGAGATTTCGACTTCAAAGCACTCGACGGCCCTGGATGATCCGAACCAGGATCACGACCACGGCAACCACCAGGAGGATGTGAATGAACCCTCCCATGGTGTACGAGGTCACCAGTCCGAGCGCCCACAGTACGATGAGGACGACGGCAATACTCCACAACATGGTTTCACCCCTTTCCGACTAGTTCCTTGGTTTCTTGACCGCGAGTTCGAGCTCGGCCCAGGCGCTCTCAACGCCGGTCCTGAGCGTCTCCCACTTCTCGCTACCCGCGGTCTTGACTTCGTCGAGCTTCGATTGCGCAGCCTGGACGTTCGCCATCAGATCGTCGATGCGCTCGCGGTTGTCAATCCTTGCCGTGGTGCCGGCCCTATCGGCTTTGGCGACCAGCTCGTCGAGTTTCGCGCCCCACTGGTTGAGCTGCGTCTCAAGCTTGCCTACGTTGATTTCTGCTTTTTCCATGAGGTTCTTCCATCGATCGCCGTCCACCTGGACAGGTTGTCCGCCCTGCTGCGTTGGCGGCGATGGCGGAATCGGCATGCCTTACATCTCCTCACATAGCTAAAGCAGCTTTCGAGCCAGCTATCACAGCAAGCAAGTCCACGTACTTGCGTCGTAGATGGCTCCGGTGGACCGACCCATTCAATCTAAATGGAGTACAACCCCCTTCAATTCGAAGGAGGAGGGCGCATGCGGCCGAGGCGGGACGAAGGAATCAGGGCACTGGCACCGGGCGGATTTCGGGGGCGGCGTCGTTGTGAATGTTCACGGCGTCGACGGCATGCGTGACCCCCGACCCCATGAAGCCCAACCCCGTCCCGGCCGTCAAGGCGCCGATGCCGATCACCACCCAGCCGACAGGACCGGACAGCGCCACGATCCCGACGATCACGCCGGTGACGCCGGTCAGATAGGTCGGAACACCGATGGCGAGCTGGGTGTGAGATCTGCGCGCGTGCATGGCGGCGGCTGGCGTATCCACCACCAGACTCGCCAGGTCTCCACCGAATGGGCCGATCGGCACCTCACGGCCGTCCTTCACATACATGGGCGCGGCATAGTGGATGACCAAGCCCACCCGACCGGTAGGTCGCGGCTGGTAGGTGGTGCTGCACGCTGCTTGCAACAGAGCCAGTGTCAGAGCAACGGCCACTCCGACACGACCGCTTCGCCCTGTCACCGCTCGGTTGCTCACGCCGGAAGGATGACCAGGGTGGGCCTGCCCGCCGCATCCCACTCGGCGGCAAAGCCGGCAAAGCCATCCTCGCGCAGCCCGTGCGCGGGATCCAACAGCAACACGCGACGGGCGGTCTGGTTGATGCCCGCGACCACCTCGTAGTGGGACAGCGCCCGATCGCCATAGCGCTGCACCAAACCGACCAGGACCGGACGATTCAGCCCCACTTCGTTGACCAGATCGGCCAACTCGCCCTTGATCAGGAACGCGCGAAGGCCTTTCTGTCGGGCGAAATCGCGCAACACACCGAGGCCGATGCCGTGACCGGATTCCCTGGGAACGCTGCGCAAGATCTCGTCCGCCGACGATGGTACCGACCAGCGCTGCAACATCATCGCGAGAGCCGCCGCCCCGCAGTCGCTCTCGCTGGTTTGTCGGATCAAGTGAACGCCATCCACCACCACCCAGCTGCGATCGCGGGCAAGATCGCTGGGCAAGACCGTCCGCGCTGTTCCGTGGTAGCAGCCAGCAACGGAGACAGCCACCGCCAGGGCGAATAGCGTCCGCGGGCGGTTGTTGTATCGGCGTGTCCCCACCTTGATCAGAGTATCACGACGATGAGCACCACGATCAAGATGACCACCAGCACGGTGCCACCGGCCACGAAGACAACGGTGGTGCTGCCACCTTCGAACTTTTCCAGACCTTTGGCCTTCGCCTCACGGGAGGCGTAGTCTTGGCCCTCCGCCGCGCGAGCTTCGGTCACTATCGGGGCCGCCGGTGCGGGGTGGGTCCGCAGAATCTGCGCGCTGTTCTCGCCGGGCGCGTTGGCCCAGGCGCTCGTCGGAATGGAAGCGAGGCCAAGCGCAATGACAAGGGCAAGCGATCGCAGCCCTTGGCCTCGTCTGCGAACGGGGCCTGGCGAGAAGGATATGCGGGGCACGAACTCACAAAGGCCAATGCCAACCATGAAGAGCGCCGCGAGAATCAGAAACATGACTGTCTCCTTTTTGAGTGAAGTCAGAGGACCTGGGTTGAGCGAAGACTGCACAATGAAGAGCCTGCACGAAGCGTGCCGCACCTGCAGCCGCGGCCCCCTGTGAATCCGCCACAAACCGGAGTGCCCAAACCCCGCGGCTACTTCATCTTGATTGAGCCCCCACCGGACACCGCTGTCCTAGTGACGCCGGGGGGGCCTCATGCCCATTGCGTCCGCACGCCCGTCGCGTGGGCACTCCTCCCGGCATCGAATACCGGGATGAACCAACTCCCTCCGGCTTTTTGGAGCACTTCCGCGACTGAGATGCTCCAGCACCTTCAGACGACAGCCAAGGGATTGACCGGCGATGAAGCCGGAGCGCGGCTCGCGCGCTATGGCGCCAATCGACTCAGGCCCCCCAAGCGGTCGGATGTGTGGTCGCTCCTGCTCAATCAGTTCGCAAGTCCGATCGTACTCATCCTGTTCGTCGCAACGGGATTGTCGTTGCTCCTGGGTGACCGAGTCGACGCCTGCATCATTCTGTTTATCGTCCTCATCAGCGGCTTGCTCGGGTTCTGGCAGGAGCGCGGCGCCTCGAACGCCGTGGAGAAACTCCTTTCCATCGTGCGGATCAAAGCGGCGGTTTTGCGTGATGGAAGCTCCCGGGAAATGCCGGTCGAAGAGATCGTGCCGGGCGATGTCGTCATCCTGAACGCCGGCGATGTCGTTCCCGGCGACGGGCTGGTTCTGGAATCCAAAGATCTGTTCGTCGACGAAGCCATGCTCACGGGGGAAACATTCCCGGTGGAAAAGGCGGCGGCCTTGCTGCCAGCGGAGACACCCCTGGGTCAGCGGTCCAATGCGCTCTGGATGGGAACCCATACGGTGAGCGGCACAGCCACGGCACTGGTGGTGCGCACCGGCAAGGAGACCGAATTCGGCAAAGTGTCCGAGCGGCTGAAACTCAGGCCGGACGAAACGGACTTCGAGCACGGAATACGGCAGTTCGGCTACTTCCTCATGGAAGTCACGCTCGTTCTGGTGGTCGCAATCTTTGCCATCAACGTCTATCTGGCGCGTCCCGTCCTGGACGCGTTTCTCTTCTCGCTCGCACTTGCCGTCGGACTAACCCCGCAGCTTCTCCCCGCGATCATCAGCATCAACCTCGCGCATGGCGCCAAACGGATGGCCGCAAAACGAGTCATCATCAAACGGCTCGCGTCGATCGAGAACTTCGGCAGCATGAATGTGATCTGCGCCGACAAGACCGGCACCCTGACCGAAGGGATCGTGCACGTCCAATCCGCATGTGATGTGGAAGGCTCTCCCAGCGACACGGTCCTTCTTCATGCGTATCTCAATGCGTTCTACGAGACGGGTTTTGCCAACCCGATCGATGAGGCCATTCGCANNGTTTCACACGACCAGGCGCATCTCATGGTGACCAAAGGCGCTCTGCAGAATGTGCTCGCGGTCTGCACTTCGGCGGAAGCCGGCGGGGGCCCCGTCGTCGATCTCGCTGCGGTACGGGACAAGATCCAGCAGCGCTTTGAGGAATTCAGCAAGAAAGGCTTCCGCACGCTGGGTGTGGCGTACAAGAAAATGGGGCCAGTATCCCGCATCAGCAAAGAAAACGAAGCGGGCATGACATTCTCAGGGTTTCTCGTTCTGTTCGACCCGCCGAAGCCAAGGATTATGGAAACCATCACCAGCCTGAAGAACCTCGGCGTCGCGCTCAAGATCATCACGGGCGACAATCGCCTTGTCGCCGCCAGCCTCAGCCAACAGATGGGCCTGTCGAACAC
>PMZX01000366.1:7619-14742 GCA_003170035.1 Myxococcales bacterium
GGCGATGGCATCAATGATGCCTCGGCACTTCATGCAGCCGATGTCGGCATTTCTGTCGACACTGCTGTCGACGTTGCGAAGGATGCGGCGGACATCGTCCTGCTCGAAAAGGACCTCGCGGTTCTGGTGGAAGGTGTGCGCGAAGGAAGGGCGACCTTCGCCAACACGCTCAAGTATGTGTTCATGGCGACNNAGCGCCAACTTCGGAAACATGTTCAGCATGGCGGGTGTATCCCTCATTCTGCCATTTCTCCCACTGCTCCCCAAGCAGGTGCTGCTGACTAATCTCATGACAGATTTCCCGGAGATGACCATTGCGACCGACAGTGTGGACGACGAAATGGTCAATTATCCGCGACGGTGGGACATTAAGGCGATCCGCAAGTTCATGGTGACCTTCGGTATTTTGAGCTCGGTGTTTGATTATCTGACGTTTGGGCTCCTTCTGCTCATCCTTCATGCTACTAAGGTTCAGTTTAGAACCGCCTGGTTTGTGGAGTCGGTTGTCTCCGCGTCGCTGATAGTGCTTGTCATTCGGAGCCGGAAACCGTTTTTCAGGAGTCGACCGGGGAACTCCTTGTTGCTCGCGACGCTGTCAATTGTTGTCATCGCGGCGGTCGTACCGTTTACGCCGTTGGCAACACTTCTTGGGTTTGGCCCCATGCCCGTTGCATTCCTGCTCTACGTCGGGCTCATTATCGTGCTCTACGTAGTCGCAGCGGAGCTGGTGAAGAGGGTGTTCTACAAGAAGGTGAAACTGTGAACGCGGTCATAGACCGGCTAGGACAGCGTCCTCTCCGTGCTGATGTCCTCGATGAGGTTACGCACGATCGCTTCGGCCGATATGGACGAAGGGCCGATTTCTGGCACAGGTGTATGGACGACCGCGGATTCTCCAGTCTGGCTGCGGTCCAGGCGACGTGCGCCGGAACGGTCCAGGCCGAGGCTGAGCGGGACCAGTGGGGGCCGGCAAGCGCGGGCAAATAGGTTCGCGGCCTCGGGCGTTGCGAACATCGCGATGCCGAGGTCACTGTTGCTCGCCCTGGTCGTTTTGGCGATCCCGCCAATCTCCTTGGCCAACTCCATGGCCTGCACGAAGGGCTCGGATTGCGGGAGCGCCGACACGGCGGCCGCGAGTAGCGTAGTGCAATGTCCGTAGCGCCCTGCCGAGGCAATCGCAGCCGTGACGTTGCCCTCGGATAGTTCGGCCGCAAAACGGACGGCCCGCGCAACCATCTCATCGACGATCTGCGCATACGCGATGGGGTCGCTTTCGGCGAATTGCTCCACCTTTGACGGCCAGCCAGCGGGAAACACGGGATGTCCCGTCTGAAAGACGACCAGATTCAGCCCCGCCGGCACTGTCAAGGCTTCTATGCGTGGGGCGGCGGCGCGCTGGCAGATGACCTCGATCAAACCGCCATGCAAGGCGGCGGCAAGTTCGCCTTCCACGCCGATGCCCTCGTGTGTCGCGCGATGGGCAGCCTCGGCGACCACCCGGATCGCGTCCTTTCGCTGGCTGATGGCCTGTCCGGCTGTCTCGAAGACAGCGGCGGCAGTGGCCACTGCGATGGCGGGCGTGGTGCCGAAGGTGATCCCATCTTCGTCATGCCAGGCCGTGGCTGGGCTCAGCAAGACCGAGCCGTCAGGCAGCGCCGAGGCGGTTTCCCCCAGATGGGTCTTCGCGCGCTTGACCACGGCGGCCACCAGCGGCGAGGGGGGCGCCACATCGGGGCAATACTGGGCGGTTGCGTGGCTCGAGAGCGCGGCCAGCACGGCCACGTTCTCTTCGGGCAAGCCAAACTCGCCCACCAGAAAAATGGCCTCTGGCGCGATGATGGTGGGCGTACCCACCAATGTGTCTCGTTGCCGTTTCATCCGAAATGCTGCCGTGAAAAGAGTTCAGGCCTTGCTATCGGCAGCTTGGGGACGTTTGCTGAATGACGCTCGCCGAACAAGGCACGACCGCGTCAAGCCTCTCGCTGCCGTGCGGCAGCGTCCAACTCGGCGCCACCGCCCATGATGGGAATTAGAAATCGGCCTCGGACAGACGACCGGCACCTAGCGCGGCGGGTTTCGCCGATGCGGCAGCCCTTGGCGCCAATGACGGTGCCCGTGCCGTTTCATTCCTCGCCAAATCTGCGCGTGCAGCCTGCCGCCGCGGCAGAAAACTCTTCGGACGAGTCACAGCGCGCCGGTGGCTCTCAGGCTTGTTCTGCTCACGCGTTGCGAGCGTGCTTGCTGCAGGTGGGGATTGTGAATCCGCCAAAACGACCGGAACCGCTGTAGGGGCTACGGTTGACACCACAGCGGCACGAGCCGGCTGCGCGACAGGTTTGCTTGCTGGCGGCAAGGCATGCGTGATCCGTGCTGGCGCACCTGGGTCCAGCTTGGTGGCGCCTTGCATGACCATTGACACCGCAAAGAACCCGAGAACGACCGCGAACCCCGCGGCCACCAACGCGCCCCAACCACGATGGGCAAAGAGCGACCTGGCGCGGGGAAGAAGTGGCTTGCGAGACGAAGGCCTCCTATCCAGCACGACCGTTTCACGGCTTGCGGGTCGCAGGGGAGACCCGAAGAGAATTCGCGTCTCCTGATGCCGTCCAGACGGTCTTCTCTTGGCAATGGCTTGCACGGCGGGCCCGGGATGGGGCCCGGACGCCGGATCACGCAAGGCAATCGAGGGCACCCCAGCGAGCGGCGTGAGCAGACGCGGGGCCGGGGTGTCAGGCGCCAGCTCGTCTTCGAGAGCGCGCACCATCGAACCCAAGTCCAAAAAGCGCTGGTCAGGCTCCCTGGCCATGGCGGTTTCGATGATGCGCACCAGACCAGGCGGCAAATCAGGACGAAACAGCGTCACGGCCAAAGCGGGTCGGTTCAGGATATGGTCAAAGAGTGCAGGGCCTGGCTCACCCGGGAATGGCATCTGGCCGGTCAACGCTTCGTACAGCAACACACCGAAACCGTACACGTCAGCGCGACCATCGATATGTGCTGCGCCCAGAATATGCTCGGGAGACATATAGGCCGGCGTGCCCACCGCCAATGCCGGGACCGACCCTGCCGAGGGGTCTATCACCCGTTCCATGATGACCGAGACGCCGAAATCCAATACCTTGGTCGTCACGATCCGTCCGTCGGGCTCGATGCAAATGAAGATATTCTGCGGCTTGAGATCTCGGTGGATCACGCCCTGTGCGTTCGCCGCGGCCACCCCGCGCATGGCTGGCAAGAGCAGCCTCACCGCATCGTTGACGCTGAGAACTCCCTCACGAGCGATGCGGCTTGCAAGCGATTCTCCCTCGAGCAGCTCCATCACGATGCAGGTCATTCCTTCATGTTCGAGGATGTCGAAGACGTTCACGACATTGGGATGATTCACCCGGCTCGCGGCCAAGGCCTCCCTTTGAAAGAGGTTCTGCGCCACGCGCGTGGTTGACAGGGACAGCAGGATCACCTTCAGGGCGACTCGCTTGCCGGTGCGTTCATTCGTACCGGCCCACACCGCAGCCATTCCACCCTGCCCAACCAAACGATCGACTCGGTACTGTCCGCCTACGATCTGGCCCGGCCGCAAGATCGTCTCGACCGCGTTCTTGGATTTCGCTTTCACTTTTGTCATTCCGCAACCTCCTGCCGAGCACTCTCCTGATCCTGCGAATAGCCCCATCGGCATCACCTCGAATCTAGATGGTCGTGGGCGCGGCTTTTGCGCCGCGACGCCTTAGTGGCTACCGCGACGCTTCTGTGCGACCGAGTCGACTTCTGCGTTCGGAAGTACCTGCGGGCTTTCGCCGCGATCTGGCGATCTGTCATCTTGTCGGTCGTCTCCACCGCGCTGATGTGCTTGCCGAGCTTCGCGTGATCGAGACGCTTCTTGAGCTCACCCTTGGCCTCGCCAGGCCCCAGGATCAGAATGGCGTCGGCATCGCGAATTGCCGCAATCACTTTCGCATAATACTGGTTGAGCTGGCCGGTAAACTTCCGCTCATGGCTGTCATCTGCCTTAACCAGTTGCGATTCGTATGGAGTCGTCGAACGGACACCCGAAAACCGTCCCGGCTGTTTGTCAACGTTGGATTTGATCTCCATCGTCTGTTCCCCTTTGGCTGAGACAATCGCGATTAGCGTTCTCCGGTGATCAATCCACAAACCTGCTGTCGTTTTCATTCGATCTCCTGTTTCGCGTTTCCAAGCGTGCGCAGAGGCGTTCATGGGACAACTCACGAGACCCGGGCTTACGCCAGCTTCACCTACTGGTGGTGCTCCAACTTCACCGGCTCGGTGCGCGTCAGTATGTCCTTGGCGCGGGCTGCATCATCCACGGAGCCGTGGGCCAACAGGACGAACTTTCCGGCCTTCAGTGCCGTCTCGTACTGCAATATGCTGTCCTTCGGGATGCCCAGGCTGTACAAGCCAGCTCCAATCGCGCTCAGGCCGCCCACCACGGCAGCGCCTTCCAATGCCCCGACGATCCAGCTGACCAGCGGCCCCGCCACGAGAAGCGGCCCCAGACCAGGGATCCAAAAGAATGCAGAACCGAAGAACAGTCCCCACACGCCACCCCAGAAGGCGCCAGTCTTGCCCCACACTTTCATGCGGTCGCCGACGTTGTAGTACCCGACCACATGCTCGTCGGTGTGGTAGTCGCGTCCAACAATCGACAGTTTCTTCAGATCGAAACCGGATTTCTGCAGGCCTTTGATAGCTGCCTCGGCAGCCGTGTGCGACGGATAGATTGCTACGACGGAGTTGTTGTTGCTCATGTTCTTCCTTTTCACTTAGATGCCGTCTGTCTCCCCGTTCTGCGCACTAACGCGCTTGGGCCCTACGGTAGGGAGCTGACCTACATCTCCATACCCGGTTAAGCAGCTTTCGGGCCGCCGTCACACGCGAGTAGATTCAGCTGGTTGCATCGCGGGTGGAACGAAAGTGCTGGCCGCTTCAATCTAAATGACGTAGGACCTCATCCACTTTGAAGGGGAGGACGGCGGATGCGCGTGGACGATCTGGATCATAAGGAGTTACTGGAGCTGGACCCCGAGGGCGGGGTGATCAGGTTTGCTGGTCAGCGTGCGCTCTTGCTCGATGCGGTGGCGATGGGGCTCTTGCGCAAGTACCTGGTCGAGAACTTCGGGCTGACGGCTGCCCGCACTGTGCTCACCCAGTTCGGCTTCGCCCACGGTTGGCGCATGGCCGAGGCAATGCAAGCCGAGTTCAAATGGGCCAGCGACGAAGACTGGCGCCGCGCAGGCACCCGCATCCACGCCCTGCAAGGCCTCTTCCGCGTCGAGCCGGGAAACACGGAGGCTCTCTCCGCTGACGGTGTGATGCTCGTCGCCTCCTACGAGGCAGAGCAACACCTCCTGCATTTCGGCCGCGCCGATGCGCCCATGTGCTGGACCATCTGCGGGCTGACCAGCGGCTATCTCAGCCGAACCGCTGGCAAGGAGATCTACGTCCTCGAAGATAGCTGCATGGGCAAGGGCGATGCCGCCTGCCACCTTTTCGGACGTACGCGCGAGGAGTGGGGTGGCGAACGCGCCGAGGAGCTGCGCTTCTTCAAGCCGAGCCGCCTCAAGGAGTGCCTCGATGTCTCGCTCGATCGGGTCACCGAGACTTTGAAGGTGGCCGAACGCAAGCTCAGCGAGCACCGCCGGGCGCTGGTCCGTGTGGCTCGCGACATCGAGGAGCCGCTGGGGGTCGTCGCCAAGAGCCCCAGCATGCGGCAGCTGGTGGACCTGGCGCGCCGGGTGGCCAAGGTNNCGGCTGGTGCACGAGGAGTCCACCCGCGCGGCAGGGCCGTTCATTGCGGTCAACTGCGGCGCCATCACCGAGACGCTGCTCGAAAGCGAGCTGTTCGGGCACGCGCGGGGTGCGTTCACGGGCGCGACGTCGGATCGACCGGGCCTGTTCGAGGCGGCCAACAGCGGCACGTTGCTACTCGACGAAGTCGGCGAGGTCTCGCCCGGCATGCAAGTCAAGCTGCTGCGAACCCTGCAAGAGCGAGAGATCCGGCGCGTGGGCGAGAACAAGAGCCGACGGGTCGACGTGCGCGTGGTGGCCGCCACCAACCGCGATCTGGCCCACGGGGTCGCGGGCGGCTCCTTTCGCCAGGACCTCTACTACAGGCTCAAGGTCGTCGAGCTGCACGTGCCTTCGCTGCGCGAGCGCCGAGACGACGTGCTGCCGCTCGCCCGGGTGCTGCTCGCGGACGCAGCCCTGCGCATGAAGCGCAAGATCTCGGGCCTGGCCCCGGCTGCCGCTGATCAGCTCCTGCGCTACGAATGGCCGGGCAACGTGCGCGAGCTGGAGAACGCCATGGAGCGCGCGGTGGCGCTCGCGCGCGGAAGCCGGGTGGAGCTGGAGGACCTGCCCGAGGAGATCCGTCAGGCATTCCCCAGGCCGGTGGCCACCAAGGGCACGGTGCGGCCGCTCAATGAAGTCGAGAAGGAGTACATCCTCGCTGCGCTGGAGCTGAACCGCGGAAACCAGACCCACACCGCCACGCAGCTCCGCATCGGCTCGGCAACGTTGTATCGCAAGCTCAAGAGCTACGGCTTGATTGCCGGAAAAGGCGGGGCCGGCAAAATGGGCGCGGCTTCCTCGTCACAGTAGTCCTGGTCATTCGCCCACGCTGATCATGCCGTCGTTTTGGCTCGGTCTGGACTGGTAGCGAATTCCCACGATTACGCTCCGCGTCCTTCATGCTGGCCATGGCCCGCCTGTCGTGCTATCGACTGCGCTGTTCCGACGAACCACGGGAGAGGTTCTTATGCGCAAGACACCAGGTCGTCTGTTGCTGGCATTGTTGGTCACTGGTTGCAGTTCCGTTGGGGAACAGGTCGAATGGTCGCAGAGCCAACTGACCATCGACCCGAGCGCTGCGTACCAGATCAAGAGCGCAGTGACCGGCAAGTGCATTGGAATTGCCGGCAACAGCACAGCNNAACAGCGCCAAGGTCGAGATGCGGACGTGCAACGGCTCCGTGGGTCAGAACTTCAAGATCGCGAGCGTTGCGACCGGCTACTACGCCATCAAGAATACCAACAGCCTCAAGTGTCTGGATGTCAACGGCAAGTCGACAGCTGACGGGGCCTCCATCATTCAGTACACCTG
>PMZX01000127.1 GCA_003170035.1 Myxococcales bacterium
CTAGATAACGCGAGGGACGCCGTCGGAACGATCAGGGAGTCCGCGCTCGCGTTGGAAATCAGCAACCAAACGCTGGGTCAGCGGGTCGTCACACTGGCAGGTCTGGCGCGCCAGATCCTTCAACTGGTCCTTGTGGGCTGGACTCAGGGCGGTCACATGGGCCATCGCCACAACCATGTCGGCCTGCTTGGCGAAGGCTTCATAGACCACGCGCAGAACCTCGGGACGTTGCCGCATCAAGATCTCGAAGTTCCTCGTCCACCGGTCGGCCGCGTGCCGGATACTCGGATCTGGGCTCTTCAGATCCCGGAGGTAGCGCGGCTTCTTCTCGGCGTACTTGTGTTCGATGGCCTGCTGGTCGTCGCAGACGAGCAGGTCCAGACTCTCGAACATGTGGATCACTTCCTGCAGCGTCCACTTGGAGGCCGTGGGCTGGCTAGGCTGGCTCGGCGGCGGATTGGGCGGCATCGCCTCGTCTCGCTGGATTGCAGGTTTGCTCCGGTCGATCACGATATCTGCCCTCCGACCCGTGGCGAGATCGATCGCAGAGCCGCGGATGATGCCGCTCTGGTCGAAGCTCAGCTTGACCTTGACCAGTTGGCCCTTGGGTCGTCCCGGCGGCAGGCCCGTGATCGCGAATTCCATGAGCTGCTCACACTGGGTGACCTCGCTCGCGTCCCCCTTGTACACGGTCAGAGGGATCTCCGTCATCCCGTCTTCCGCGGTGCGGAACTCTTTCTCGAATTCCCTTCCGTACTCCGCATTGGCCGGGATGATGACAGCGTTGTACCGCTTGATTGTCCCCTCCGCGTCAGCGCGCAGCACTTCCACGCCCACTGAGTAGAGGGTGGTGTCGGTCAAGCCACCGACAGCGACCCGCGTTTTCTGGACCGTGCCGTCGGCTTTGGCGACAGGCACCACGACCGTATTTCCAGACTGGAGCAGGTGCGCCCAGTAGGCTGCTCCGATGGTGACCAGCAGCTCCGGATTGCGATGCTGCAGCGGCGGGCAGCCGGTCACTCCTTCGATCATCTTGCGGACCATCGGCATGCGACTCGGTCCGCCGGTCAACATGACCTCGATCTGATCGCAGCGAATGCCTTGTTTCTCCGCTTCCTTGAGGACACGGGTGAGCAACATCTCGGTCTGTAGGAGCTTGTCGCGCGTCCGGTCCTCGAACTCGACCAGCGTGACATCGACCTGGTGGTTGGCCAAATCACCGATGATGGACACGTTGCCCATTCTGCCCAGCTGCCGCTTGGCCTTTTCACAGTTGTCGAGCAAGAGGGCCTCGTTCTTTGGGTCCTGCCAGACATCGATCCCGTGCTGCTGGATGATCTTCTCGGCCACGATCTCGGCCAGCGCGCGGTCCCAATCGAGCCCGCCGAGTTGGGCGTTGCCGTCTTTGCACAGAGTCTCGATCTTCAGGTTGACTGGGCCATCGGCGTTCTGGCCGGCCGTGGCGTGGATCAGGGTGACATCGAAGGCTCCGCCGCCCAGGTCGTAGACCAGCAGATGGCGGTCCATGATGTCGGCCGCCTTGTCGACCGCGAAGGCCAGCACGGCCGCATGGGGTTCGGGCAACAGCGCCAACACGTTCAACCCGGCGAGTCTTCCGGCCTCTTCGGTGGCCGCTCGCTCGTTGTCACCGAAGTAGGCAGGCACCGTGATCACGACGTCCTTGACCTCTTCGCCCAGGAAGATCTGCGCGTCTCGGCTGAGAACTCGCAGAATCTCGGCGGAAACCTCCTGCGGGCTGTAGGTTATGCCGTCCATGGCGGGGGTCTGGTGTCCGGTGCCCATGGAGCGCTTGATACCGACCACCACCCGCTCCGGAAACTGACGAGCCGCGTTCCAGGCCGCGTCGCCCACGACCGGGGGCCCGCCAGCGGGATAGTAGACGATGGACCGGATGATCTTGGCTCCGTCCGCCGACTCCAGATCAATGGTGTCGACCCGCGTGTTGTAGCTGTCGTACCAAGAGATGGCCGAGTAGGTCGTCCCCAGGTCTATTCCGCAACGCACGCCCATGCGAGTCCTCCTTCGCTTCTTGCTAGTTCTTTTCCGGGGCGCCACGTTGTGGCGCCGCCGGGCTGCGCGCCGCCACTCATCGGCCTCTGGACTCCCGGAGGCTTATCTCCGCCTTTCGCCCCAGATCCGCCGGGTCGGTGAACATGGCACAGGTGTGCGCCTTCATGACTCGATTCTTGAATTCCAGCAACTTGGCATAGGCCGCCGGGTCGCCCTCCACCATATCCGCCGTGATCGGAGCGGTCTTGTCCATGACAAACATGCATACCGGTTTCCTGCTGGCAATTGCCTGCCGATATTCCAGTTCGGTCATCGACAGTCCGCTGCCGGAGTCGATGTATCCGTAGCGCATGCCGAGAACGCCGACGTAGACCTCCGTCTGACCGACCTTGCGGCGAATCAAGTCAGCGGGAGCCTGCCCAGCCGCGCCGAACTCCTCCATCCCGACGAACTTGAGCTGTAGCTTCTCAATCACCGACCTCACCACTTCACGATGCGGCCGGAGGTCGGTCGATGTCGAGCTCACGAAAACGGAGGCCGGGACACAGGTGGCGTCCGAAGGCACGGCGCCTGTCAATTCCAACTCGTAGCCTGCGCGCAGTTGCTGGACCTCTTCCAGCTGTCGTCTCAGGTGTTCCAGGGCCGGGGGAGCGGAATCTGGGTCGTCAGCGGCTAGGGCATGAACCAGGGCGGCCTCGAGCTGGTTCCGGCGCCGGTCCAGATGCCGCAGCATTGTGAAGATCTGATGCCTTCGCTCGGTTTCCTCGATTTGGCGGGGATCGAGCGTTCCGGCTTTGGCAGGCGGCTCATCAAGAGAGTACCCAGAGCTCGACGCTGTCGCGGTCAAACCGAGGGTACGCCCGGCGAATGCCTCGAAGAACATGAAGAAATCGACCCTGTCCATCTGGCCGCGACGGTCCATGAGGTACAGCTCGACCTGGTACTCCTCCGGCGAATCGAGCAGGAAGTCGACCACGGCGCCCGCCATCTGCGAAGCTACGATCTCGTACGGTATCTGAGCAACCCCCGCGCCAATGGCCGGGAAGGCCACGGATCGGCACTCCAACGCGCGAAGAAGATTGAGCGAGCGTTGGGTGGTTTGACGGACGATAGCGTCGCCGGGGAGCGTCTGCGCGTGATCCCGCCCGAGCGTGACGGCGTGAAAAACGTACTTGGCGCGCAAATCGCCAGCCGACGTGACGATGACATCGCCGACCTTGGCCGGCACCATCTTGCGTGCCTCCGCCCCTATTCGACTGCCACCGGCCGCACCGATGGAGGCAGACACGCCGCCTCCCATCGAGAGAAGAAAATCATCTGAGCTCACCAGGACTTCGGCCTCGGACCTCGTGAGGTCGCCAAAGACCAGGGTGATGGTGGAACGGCCCACTTGATAGACTCGAGACACGCTGCTGCCTGCCGGAACGCGAGAGGGAGCACCGTGGTTTGAGGCGCGCGGTGTTGGCGATTCGACAAGGCCTCCGGATGGCCGGCGCGGCCGAACCTGGGCGCTCGCCAGAATGGCCGCCCCAAGCGTCACCATCAGTTCCGGCTCCCGCGTATGCACCACCTGTTTGCCGGATGCCTCTTCGAAGGCAAGAGCCATGCGGCGCAGGCGGCTCGATCCTCCGACCAAGAGAATGCGATCCAGATCCGCCCAGGTCATGTTGGCCTTCTCCAGCGCCTCGGCCGCACAGGCCACCACGGTCTGCATGCGCCATTCAGTACGCACTTCGAACTCCTCGCGTGTCACGACCACCTGCTCTATGCGTCCCTGCAAGCGACACGGGATGGCAACTTCGGTCACGCGTGACAGGTCGCGTTTGGCCTGCTCGCATGCCTCGTAGAACATCCGGCTGGCGACCAGATCGTCGCGTGGGTCTTCTCCCAAGCGTTCCTTGATCCGATCCGCCGCGAGGTCGGCCAGTTCCATCGACCAGTCGTCTCCACCTAGTTGGTGGTTACCGGTCGCGGCGAGAGGAATGAAGACTCCCTTTTCAAATGTGAGGACCGTGGCACCGAACATTCCTCCACCGAGGTCACACACCATGATCTTCTCGCCGTCGTGCATCGGCCCGACGCCGTAGCAGACCGCAGCCGCAATGGGCTCCTTCACGATCTCACGCACCTTGAGGCCGGCCAGCTCGCCCGCGCGCTTGGTATTCTCGATCTCGACCGAATCGAAGTAGGCAGGGCAAGTGATGACCGCCTCGATGATAGGCTGGCCAAGAGAATGCTCTGCGTCCTCCTTCAGGACCTTGATGATCTCGGCCGAGATCTGCACAGCATCCAAGCCCTGGAAGCGATACTCAGGGTCGCCAATCACTCGTTTGATCCAGCGCACGACGTGCTCCTGGTCGGTCACCCATTGGTTGAGCGCGGCCTCGCCCACCACCGTTGGACCGGCACCAACACGCACGACCGAAGGTGTCCTGAGGCGGCCTTCCGAGTTCTGAATGACCTGGGGCCGCCCCTGCCCATCGACATACGCGGCAGCCGAGAACGTTGTGCCGAGATCTATTCCGACAACTAGCTTATCACTCATTTCCTTCCCTCTCTGGCGTCATCCAGTGCCGATTGCTGGCGACAGCGCAACGATACTATCCGATTGGGTGCGGCCACGCACCGAGTTGGGCACAGCTACAAGAGCGACGAGGCGTTGGGTGGCTGCGGCCGACCAAAGCCAGTCCCACAGGATCAGTTCCAACGACTGCCATGCCTGGCAGAACCCCGCGATTTCTCAAGGCTCTCGCAGCAGCTGGCAGTCGATCCCGCGGATCTTCACGCCGCGACCAAGGTCGCCGCCAACGGTGCAAGTTCGCCACGTCTCTCGGGATCGCCAAAGCAACATCCGACGTTGAAATCTGCCCATGGAATCGGCCATGATGGATGCGCCTTGAAACTGGACATCAGCTATCAGAACCGTCGGATTGCCTTCGCCGAATCATGAAGCCTGGAACGCCGATGAGAACTGCTTTCCTCTGTCTCCTTGCCATCCTGCTCGCGGCCTGCAGATCGACCACCTCGTCATCGCAAGGCCCGGGCACCACCAGCCCCGACGCTGCGGCCCTCACCGACGCCGCCCAGGCGGACCGGGCGCCTGCCAGCGACGGCCAGGCCAGCGGCATCGCGTCGACCACGCAAACCACAACGGGGACCCGCACGACATCGGGCACGGGGACCAGCACCGGATCCGGGTCTAGCACCGGCGCGGGTACGGCGACGTCGTCTGCATCGGGAACCGGCACCGGCTCGGCCAGCAGTACCGGATCCGAGTCTGGCACCGGGACGGGTAGCACCACGCGCACGATATCGACCACAGTAACCAGCACCGGCACGAGGACCGGCTCAACCACGGGCAGCGCAACCGGAACGGGCACCGCCAGTGGAACCGGGAGCAGCAGAACCGGCAGTGTGACCAGCACCGGCAGTTCCACCGGCGGCAGTCCGTGGAAGCCAAGCAGCACCCCGACCATCAGTTGGGACTGGCAGATCGGCGCATCCTCCGACGCCGCCATCATCCCGCCCACAGGCTCGCAGATGATCGACGTGGATGGGTTCAACGTCAGCGCCGCGAAGGTGGCGGCCCTGCACGCCGCCGGGCTCAAGGTCGTATGCTATCTGGACGTGGGCAGCTACGAGACNNTCCGAAGATCCCGACTGGCCGGGTGAGTGGTTTCTCGACACCCGCGACGTCTTCAAGTCAGGCTCCGTGCTGGCCAGCATCCTCAACAAGCGCTTCCAGATGTGCAAGGACAAGGGCTTCGACGCCGTCGAGCCGGACAACCTCGACAACTGGGACGCGAACCGCAGCATCCTGACCGAGCAGGATCAGGTCGATTTCAACGGCTGGGTCGCCGACGCCGTACACGCGCTGGGCATCTCGGTTGCGCTCAAGAACTGCCCGGAACTCGTGACCAGGGTGGACCGGACCGGCCAGCGTCTGGTCGACAAGTTCGACTTCGAACTCGACGAGCAATGTCAGGAATACAGCGAGTGCGGCAGCTTCACCGAGTTCACCAAGGCTGGCAAAGCGATCTTCGACGTCGAGTACAAGACGAGCCTCACGCTCAACTGCTCACAGTTCGGCAGCCTCTCCATCAACGCACTCAAGAAGGACCTTGACCTGGTGGGCGCGGGCGATTCCGGCTACCTGCGACAGATCTGTCCGTAGCGACACCGCGACGCTGCCGGAGGACCACGAAGGACAAGTCGGCCGAGCCTCCAGGTGCGAAAACAGGGCAGGGCGCAGTCTTGAATATGTGACTGGCACCTCCCTCGGGCAGCANNGTCAGGACTGGGCTCGGACAACGAAGGCGCTGGATCGAGCTTCCGTCGCACCGGGCTGTAGCACCTTCCGACCGGAAGCTTACTGTACGCCGACTCCAGCGTGGAGAACGTCAGTAGCGCGTTTGAGGCCACTCAGGGCGTGTCTGGCAGCGACGAGAGCAGGTCTTGCAGCGCTTGCATTCCGAGCGGCTTGGCCAGGTGCCGCTCGAAGCCCGCCTCCGCCGCGTGCTGCA
>PMZX01000459.1 GCA_003170035.1 Myxococcales bacterium
TTGGCCCCGGCCACGAAGCACAGCACCTGTGCCTCGCGGGTCAGGGCCGCGCGACCAGCCGACAGCCGCACCTGCGAGCGCGGCATGATGATGCGAGCTGTGGCGATCACGCGCACGAGTTGCAACGGATCCACCGGCGGCCGACTGGCCAGCGGCGTGCCTGCGATGGGAACCAGCGCGTTGATGGGCACGCTTTCCGGGTGAGGGTCCAGACCGGCCAGCGTGGCCAACATGGCGCAGCGATCGTCGACGGATTCGCCCATGCCGATGATGCCGCCCGAGCAGATGCGCATGCCTGCGCGGCGAACCCGTGCCAGGGTCGCCAGCCGGTCCTCCTGAGTGTGGGTGGTGACGATCGACCCATAGAAGGTGGGAGAGGTGTCGATGTTGTGGTTGTAGATAGTCAGCCCTGCCTCGGCCAGGCGGCGGCATTGCTCGTCGGTCAGCATGCCCATGGTCAGGCACGCCTCCAGACCCAGGCCTCGCACGGCCCGCACCATGTCCAGCACAGACTCGAAGGCGGGCCCGTCCTTGGCGTCACGCCAGGCCGTGCCCATGCAGAAGCGCGTGGCCCCCGCGGATCGCGCCCGCTCCGCCGCCTGCACCACATCCTCGCGGCTCAGCATCCGAGCCGGCTGCACCGCCGTCGAGTAGCGGGTCGACTGAGCACAATAGGCACAATCTTCCTGGCACGCGCCGGTCTTTACCGAAAGCAGCGCGCACAGCTGCACTTCATCGGGTCGATGATGCTGGCGGTGCACCTGCTGCGCGCGGAAGAGCAGATCAGGCAGGGCCAGGTCGTGGATAGCGCGGACTTCCTCGACCCGAAAGTCGTGGCGAAGCTCAGCCGTCATGCGAATGGATCTACTAGTTGATCCGGCGCAGGACCACCAGCACCCGCAAGGTCAGCCAGATGGCGTCCGCCACGTCCTTGTCCTTGCCCGCTGCCTTGCCGGCGGACCGCGCCGTCGGGCCGTCCCCCTTGGCCGGCGTACCCGGGTACCACAAGCCATCAGTCGCCTGGCGCGAACGCAGATAGGCCTCGGCGGTGCGCACGCCCGAGTTCTCTTTGCCCAGCCCGATGCTCGTGATGGTGTCGAGTGCGTCCAGCACGTCGGTGTAGAAGCGCGGCTCGGTCAGGATTTCCCAAAAGGAAGGCGCCTTCCGGTCCTCATAGCGGTCGGGCTGCAGAAAACGCGTCGCCAGGAGCTCCGCCGCCCGGCGCGCCTCACGCGAGTTGCGGCTCTGGCTGGAAGAAGCAAAGGCGCGCAAGACCATGCCGGTCACCAGGTGGCTCGACGGTCGCGCAGCCGAGTCCGTGCGCACGCCCCGCCAGGCCCAGCCCCCGTCGTCCTGACGCAGGGACAAGAGGAGCTGAAAACCCTTCTCGACCCTCGGGTCTGCCTCGAACCCTGCACGGCACAGGGCCGAGATGGCCCAGCCGTGGAAGTGCAGCGCGACCATCTTGGCGCGGGCCTTGGGCGTCTCGGCAAGCACGAGATCCGCAATCCCGCCGTCGCCGGTTTGTGAGGCCAGGATCACGTCCGCCATCTTGCGCAACTGGGCGTTGGCGGCGCCTTCGCCCTCGACCCGCAGGCCCAAATCGGCCAGGCGGTCAAGGGCGCGTACGGTGGCCAGGCATGCCGCAAACTTCCCGCTGCCCATACCCTTTTCCGGCGCGCGCGGCGTGAAGCTGCCATCGCGCTCCATCTTGCGCAGCACCGCTTGAACCTCGCGGTAGCCGGCGATCTCATGCGCCGTGGGCGCCTCGCTGTCGTCTATCAGGTCACGACGCACGCGCGCTAGCACACTGGGCGTACCCTCGCGCAGCAGGCGCGGAATAGGGTCGCTGGCCAGCCGAGCCCGCCACCCCGAAAGCGCCCGGGGCGGGGAGGAGATGAGGACAGAGGAGGGAAAGAGTCGCGGCCGATTCATAACCAATGCCAAAGTTACTGCATTATAGCGAATCGTTCGGCCGGCGGCGGGCCGACGCTGGAAGTAGAATAGAGTAGCGCAGAAGGTCGTTCGGGGCCAAGGGCTATCGTTTCTCGCCCGAAGCAATCTGGGCCTGGCACGGCCCGGTTTGAGGCGGTAAGAGATCGGGGTTTTCCGCGTGAGTTTGGCCCGTGGGGGCAAAGCCATGGATGGCAGTGAGAGACCGTCAAAACAGGACGCATTTCTGACTTTGCTGGGCGAAGGCTGGGTGTCCTTGCACCTGGACGCGCGCCGGCCNNCATTCCTGACCTGGAAGTCACGGCGGCCGGGGTGAGTGCCACCTTGTCGTTCTCCCAGGTCGCGCATCGGACCTACGTGCCCTGGTCGGCGGTGTACGTAGTCGCGTGCACCAACGGCTGCGGCGTGCTCTACCGCGAAGACCTCCCGCGCGAGTTGCGCCTTTTCGGTCGGGGGCATGATGGTTGCGTGCCTGCAGCCGTGGCGCGCGTGAATGACGGCACGGACGCTCTGCCGGTGGACGAGAAGTGGTTGCGTTCCGTCCCGCTGGCGGTCGAGGAGAACGANNGAGAGCGACGGCATGCTCATGCGCGCGCCCGCCCGGCGGCGGCGACGGCCGCAGCTTCGCGTTGTGAAGTAGTTGCCGATTGTAATGGGAACCCTGGGAGGGTTCCCAAACCCTCCCGCGATGGTCCGCGGCGAGCGAAGCTCGCCGGCTCCCCACGCGTTTCTACCGATCGGGGCGAACCCGGGCGGTCAGTTCCTGCCGCCCGCTCACCAGGCTATCGCAGGCATGCAGGGTTCGGTCCGCCACGCGATACGCATCGGCGCGGCGGGTCTGGTTGCCAGGGCGAAGCGTGTCCAAGGCCGAGTCCGGCAAGCTGGGAATCAAGCGGCCGCGCAAGGAGACGCCGCTGTCGGGGGTGCTCAGGCTGACCACGATGGATTTGCCCGGGTAGGAAACGCGCAAGTTCTCCATCAGGCCGCGCAGGTTCTCGGGCTTGGGCACATCAGGCCGCACCAGCGCGCCCGCAGCCACGTCGATCTTGATGGTCTTGCCAGCCAGTGTGCGCGGAACCAGCACGGGTACGACCTCGACGAATTCCTTGCCTGCGTAGGGGCGCAGGACCACGCGCACCGGTAGGGTCTCACCCGGCCGCACCCGCTCGTCGGGCAACGAGGCGCCGACGATCTCGGCCACGTCGTTGCGGTACTCCACCCGAACCTCCACGTCGATTCGATCGATCACCGCGGGTTCGAAGGGATTGCCGAGCAGTTCCGACAGAGCTTTGAGGCCGCGGGCCTGCCCCAGGGCTCGGCTCGACAGCCCCTCGCTCGAGAAGAGCTGGTCGCGAACNNAGCCGGCGATGCAGCGCCACCTGGGTATGGAAGCTGGTCTGCTTGCCGCCGCGTGCGGTTGTCACCACCTCGACCGGCACCAAGGGGGCGTGGCGGCCCAACTCGGCCACGATACCAGTCGGAAGGTCCTGCGCCACCGCACCGATCTCGACCAGGGGCGAGACCAGCTTGATGGAGCTGGACAGGCTGGCCACGATGGCATGCACCTCGCCCGAAACCAGGGGCAGGTTGACCTCGCCCAGGCCCATCATCGGGTGCCCGAACGCGACCACGGTGCCGCCCTCTGCCTGAGTCAGGGTGCCCATGGCCACCGCGCTGATGTCTCCTCGGATGAAGGCCACGCCCACGGTTGCGCCCGGTTGTACAGCCTCTGCCAGCGCGCCCGTCGGTTTCTTCCCGCCCGTGCCGCCCGCGCGCACCGGAACCAGTCCGAAGGGATTCAAGATTTCGCCCAGCTCGCGCAGGGCCGCGTCGGAGATCCCGGACACAGCCAGGGGTAGCGAGGCGGGCTGCAGTCGGGGCTCGCCGTCAGCGAGGACGGGCGCGGCAGCAGGCCGGACTGCCTGCCCCGGCGTCAAGACAGGCCGGTCGTCGACCAGAAAAGGATCGCCTGGCGGACGGCGTGGTCTTTGCCTTCCTGCCAGCATGCTCTCGATGGGGGTCACTCCGGCCAGCGCTTCCTTGGCAAAACTCCAGCCATACGCGATCGCTCCCATGAGTTTGCCGTCGACGTAGACCGGGCTGCCGCTCATGCCCGCCGCGATACCGCAGTTCGCAACGCGCGGATCCTCGGCTCGCACCAGGATGATGTCCTGCTTGGGCAGGAAGTTGGGCACCACCGAGAGCACGCGCACCTTGAACGATTCGGGCTTGACGCCCGAGAAGACCGTGACCGCCTCGCCGACCATCCCAGGGCGTACCTCGGAGAGGGGCAAGATGGCGGGCGCGGGCACCGCCTGCAAGGACTGTGGTTGGGGCCAGGCGGAGCGCGGAAGCATGGCCGAGCCAGCCACCACGCCCAGCCAGCACACAACCAAGAGCGAGCGGTACCTTTTCACTGGGCAAGCAGCGTAGGAACCGCCGGCCAGGCTGTCAAACCCCATCTGTGTGGCCGGGAGTAGGGGGGCGGGGCGGGGACGGAGTTGGAGATGGAGCCCGTCAAGAGGGCCCCGTCAGGATGGGGTTCAGCGTTCCGGGGCGGGCGGGTCCGATAGCCGCCCTACGTCAACTACGATCCATTCGATCGCATGCTGGTCTGTCAGGCTATCGTTGGCGGACTGACCCTGCTCACGCCCGATCCACTGGTCACGCAATATCAGGTGGCCACCGTCTGGTGACAGAGACGGGTTGTAGCTGTGATCTGGGCCAGAGCGCCCCAAGCACGCCCGCGCTGCCCTTCGCTTTGCTCGGCTCCGCGTTCTCGTGGCGGTGACTGCGCCGGCGTCGCTGCTGCCACCGCCGGCGGCGTTAGCCGTATTGCCACGGCCGCTATCCCCAACGCCAAGTGTCCCCGCCATTGCCCCGAGATGGTCCGTTGTCCTCGCAAGAACTGCGCGAGCCCCAATCGCAGGAAGCGAAGCCGGACGACGATCGCGCGGATCGCAGTGTATGCTTAACCTCAAGGATCCTCATGAATCGCCTGACGGCACACTTCCGTTCCAAATTCCTGGCCGGCGTTCTGGCCGCCATTCCCCTCGGCATCACCATCTTCGTGGTCGTCTATATCGACGCGTTCACGCAGCGGATCCTTCCCTTGCGCTACCCGTTCGCGGGGATCGTGGTCGGGCTGGTGTTCATCTACTTTCTCGGCATCTTCGTCACCAGCCTGGTGGGCCGTCACGTCCTGCGGCTTTTCGACCGCGTGTTGGGCCGACTTCCTGGCTTGCGCGACTTCTATCGCACCTGGAAGCAAGTCGTGGTCACCCCGGACGTGAACTTGGGTGTGTTTGCCCGGGTGGTACTGATCCCCGACGAGTCGGGGCGCGTGCGCTTGCTGGGTTTCACCTCGGGACGTCCCGTCCCGGGTAGCGCCGATGTCCTGTGCGTGTTCGTGCCCAACTCGCCCAATCCCATCGTCGGCCGCCTGTACTTCGTACCCCAGGCCGAGTGCCGCTTCCTGGAGGTACCCACCCGAGAGGCCTTGAAGTGCGTCGTCTCGGGCGGCAACTTTGTCCCGGACGGAATCGGGACGTCGCCGCCCCGCATCGGCACATGATGCGGCGACTGGGACTGACCCTGGGGCTTTGTGTTTTCGTGGCGGGCGCACAGGCCGGCGCTGGCCCGGCTCCCGCGCAAGCCCCGTCAGCGCGCTTTATCACTCCGGCGCAGCTCAAAGCGAATCTCGCAAGCCGCAAGGGGCGCGTGGTGGTGCTGCACCTCTGGGCCACCTGGTGCCTGCCCTGCCTGAAGGAACTGCCCTTGCTCGCCAAGCTGGCGCGCGAAGCCAGCAGCCGAGGCGTCGATTTTGTAGCGGTGTCGCTCGACGATCCCACCGAACGGGACGCAGCGCTGGTGGGTCGTGTCCTTGCCGCCAAGACCGGCAACCCGCAATGGAGCCCCATCTTGAAGGCGGATCGTGCCGAAGATTTCGTCGCGGATGTCGTTCCGACTTGGGAGGGTGAGATCCCGGCTTTCTTCGCCTACGACCGCGAGGGCCACCTGCGCCGCACCCTCATCGGCAACATGAGCCGCAGTGACTTCGAGCGCCTGGTGCTCGGTTTGTGAGAAGCGAAATTCAGAACGCCCGCCTGTACCCGAGGTTGACCAGCAGGTTGCGGGCGAGGTTGGTGCGCGAACGCGCCAGCCGCACGGCAATCGAGCGCACCGAGTAGAACTCGCGCCGGAACCAAGTGTAGCCCTCCAGCAACGCCTGCGCGCTCATATGCCGGGGCACGAAGGCCACGCGTGTCTTGCCGTCATAGGCCGACCAGTCGTCGGTGAGCAGGCGCCCCTGGGCCTTGAAGCGTTCGTGCACCGGCGTGCGCGGCAGCGGGCACAGCACGCTCGCGGTAACCCCATCGATACCCATGGCCTCGCAGGCAGCCAGCGTCTCGCTGAACACTTCGGGGCCATCCTCCTCCAAGCCGAAGACGATTCCCGCCTGCACCGAAATACCGTGACGATGCAGGGATCTCACGATGGGAGCGTAGCTCTCCACGGCGTTGATCGACTTGTTGACGCTGGCCAGACTCGCCGCCGAAAAGGATTCCAGGCCCAGGAAAAGGTACACGCAGCCCGCGCCGTGCGCGAGACGGAGCAGCTCGTCGTCGGCGCAGCGGTCAAGTGTCGCCTGTGCGGCCCAGCGTCGCTGCAACGGCCCGAGCGCGCGTAAGAGCTGCTTGGCATGTGCCACGTCGCCGAAGAGGTTGTCGTCCCAGAAGACGAAGTGGCGCTGGGGCAGGCGCGCGATCTCGGCGATCACTTCCCCGACGGGCCGCGTGCGGAAGCCCGGGTGGTAGATCTGCTTGAGGTTGCAGTAGCTGCAGCGGAAGGGACAGCCTCGGGTGGCGAACACGGCGCCCTTGGCCAGACGGCCCCGCGGCAAGAGGTCGAGGCGCGGGTGTGGCAGGCCCGCCAGGGACGGCGGCGTCTCGCAACGGTAACGCGGCCGGGCCTCGCCGCGCAAAAAGTCCTCGAGGAAGCGCGGCCAGCTTTCCTCCGCTTCGCCCTCGATTAGGTGGTCGCAGTACGCCTGAGCCTCCTCGGGCAAGAGCGTGGCGTGCGGCCCGCCGAAGACCACCTTCGCGCCACGCGCGCGGAAATCCGCCGCCATCCGATAGCAGTGGTGCGCGTTGGGGGTGTTGACCGTGATCGCCACCAGATCGCAGGGACGATGGGTGCAGATGGGGCCGTCATACTCGTCGACCAGCGCGAGCGAGAAGCGTGCTTCGTCCACGAATCCCGCCAAATAGGGCATCGTGAGCTGGACGAAGTTGTTGAACTGCCCGCGCCGAAATCTATGGATGTCTCGGCTCTCGGGAGTGATCAGCAACAGACTGGGACGACCCACCAGCCTTGCCTACTTCGATTGGGCGGAGCGAACCCTCCCAGGGTTCCCATTTTGATCGCGTTGGCGAAGGCGGGCTTTGCCCNNGAGCGCGGGAGGGTTTGGGAACCGTCCCAGGGTTCCCATTTCAACGGTTGACAATTTCCCACGTGCAGAACGACGAACAGCCGTCGCCAGAGATGAGGTTGCCGTCGTCACATTCCTCGCCATCTGCGGTGTCGACGACGCCATTGCCGCAGGCGGGACGGTAGGTGCAGTTGAGCTGGCAGCTGCTGTCGGGCAACTTCACGCCCTTGGTATCGCACTGTTCGCCGAACAAGCTGTCGGTCTTGCCGTCGCCACAGTAGGGACTCAGCTTGCACCCTGGGGCGCAGCCGGGCTTGCCGTTGATCCCGTAGGTGGTCAGGTTCACACCGTCATCGCACTCCTCGCCCTCGGCAGCCTGCACCACGTTGTCGCCACAGTGCGGGCCCAACCCGCTGCAGGTCTCGTTGCAATGCCCGTAGGTTCCNNTTGACCACGATGCCGTCGCCACAGATGGGCGTGCACACGGATTTGGAGCGGCCGAACCCGTTGAGCGTGAGTTTGAAGTTCGATTGATTGGTGTGTCGTTCGGCGTGAAACAGCGCTATTTCGTAGATGCGTCCCTTGGTGAGACTGCGCGTCATTATCTCGGCGTCGGTCAGACTGATGGTTCCGGTGGTCGCGGCGTGCCGGCCGCCCAGATCGATGAGAAGCGCGTTCTTGAAAAAGACCCAGACGTCGTCGTCACCCGAGAAGTCAAGGCGCTCGCCGCCCTGCAACTGGAACCAGTAGTGNNACCTCGGTGGTGAAGCCAAAGTCGCCACCACCTGACAGGAGCTCCTGGCCCTGGGCGACCCAGCCCACGCCGGTCAAGTCAGTCCTGCCAAAGGGTAGGAAGGGGTTCGTTGGGGTCCCGCCGTCGAATACGTACTGCCCAGTCGCGTTGCGAGCCAGTGTGATGAAGCTGTCGCCGCGCACGCTCTTGGCCGTGTCGCGATACCACTCGTCGAAGTCAGCCTGGGTCGTCAACTGGCGGCCATTGGGGCAACCCGTCGTGCTGGCGTTGTCGCAGATCCCCGCGTACACAGGCTTGCCGTCGCTGCCCAGCACAGACTTCACCAGTCCGGGTGAGATGCCCGTACCGATGTTGTCTTCGAAGTTGGGGTGGCGGGTGGCGCCCGTGGCGGGGATGGAAATGAAGTCGCGAAACACCACGGGCAAGGAGAGCTGGCTTGCATCCGCAAGCGGAGTGATCACGCAGTCCCAGCCGATCTCCTTCGTGCAGTCCTTGCTGCAGCCGTCGTCGTCCCGCTGATTGCCGTCGTCGCACTCCTCCACGTCCCCGGCCAGGATCATGCCGTCTCCGCAAACCGAAGCGCATTCACCATCCTTGCAGGTGGGTTCGCGCTCGCAGGTTGGCGAACAGCCGTCCCACGGGAGCTTGTTGCCGTCGTCACAGCCCTCGTCGCCCTCGAGGACGTTGTTGGCGCAAACCGTCTTCTGGCACGCGGCACCGGGCGTGGGGCAGAAATAGCCTGGCTCCACGTGACAGGTGTCGCTGCAGCCGTCGCCCTTCGCCGTGTTCCCGTCGTCGCACTCCTCACTGCCCACCATGAAACCGTCGCCGCACGCAGCCGCCTGGCAACGCACGGCTGGCATGGGACAGATCCAGCCTTTCTCAATCTGGCATTTTTCACTGCAACCGTCGCCGCCGGCGATGTTGTTGTCGTCACACTCCTCGGCACCCGAGACTCGGCCGTCGCCGCAAACCGTCGTGTTCACACAGGGCTTGCCCGGCTCGGGGCAGATCCAGCCGTCATCCAAAAGGCAGGTCGAGCCGCAGCCATCAGCCGGGATGACATTGCCATCGTCGCATTGCTCGCCCTCCGGAACATTCAAGATGCCGTCACCACAGACCACCACGGGTGCGGGAGGCGCATCGGGGGGCAGCGGCGCGAGGTCGGGCACTCGGTTAGACATGTCTGGAATGAACAAGAAGAACCGATCGAAGGTCTCCGCATCCCAAGTGCCCCCGTCCGGCGATTGCGGCCCGGGATCCGGGACAGAGGTGACCGGTTTGTCGACCTGGCAACCGATGACCGAAATAGTCGCCGTCAGCACCGCGAGAAATCGGTTTTGCCGTTGAACCAACTGCGGTAGCCGCATGAAGAACCTCCGTAGCAATAGCCAATCAGATATTTGGGGCCGTGACGAGCGCTTGGGACGCAGCCTATCAGTGAAAAGGGGCTGGCGGAGAGAACGGAAGGTCATTTCGTACTTCGCTTTCTGCTTTGCCGCTCTGCTTCCTGGCTTGAGTCCTGATGTCGCGTCAGCGTTGCCCGCATCGCGACCTGTTGAGCAAGAATGTGCCGAAACGTGAGAGTTTGACGTACTATCCCCAAACTCTCCACCAGGACAGGATCCATGCTCCAGCACAGCATCCAGCTCCACGCCATCGACTACGTCTTGCTCGTCACGTACTTCCTGTTCGTGCTCGGCATCGGCTTCGTTCTCCGTCGCACGGTCAGTGGCAGCAAGGACTTCTTCGAGTCTGGACGCTCGCTGCCAGCCTGGATTTGCGCGCTTGGCTTCATCGGGGCGAACTTGGGGGCCCAGGAGGTCATGGGCATGGCGGCCTCCGGCGCCAAGTACGGCATGATGACCAGCCACTTCTATTGGATCGGCGCCGTCCCGGCCATGGTGTTCGTCGCCATCTTCATGATGCCGTTCTACTACGGCTCCAAGGCGCGCTCCGTTCCCGAATATCTCAAGTTGCGTTTCGACGAGAAGACCCGCGGCTTCAACGCCCTCACCTTCGCCTGCATGACCATCATGTCGTCGGGGATCTCCATGTATGCGCTGGCCAAGCTGCTGA
>PMZX01000280.1 GCA_003170035.1 Myxococcales bacterium
ACCGTACACGTAGGCCGCATACTGGCGACATGAATCGCCCGTCCAAGTCATGGTGAAAGACCTCACGGGATCGGGGAATATGGTTGAGCCCGGAGTGCTGTCATCGCTGTCGCTCCAGGCCCCGGCACGCCCATGGACCTGCGGGATGAAGCGATCGCNNCCGGCCGTCCCGCCGCTACCCGCGGTGCCCGTTCCACCTACCGCGCCCGATCCACCGGTACTGCGACCGCCGGACGAAACCGTCCCGCCCGTGCCGCCGGACGAGACGGTGCCGCCCGTGCCACAGAACGGGAAGCGCCCGGTCGTGCAACCGGGTGGGACAGTCCCGCCTGTGGGGCAGAAAAAACCGGTCCCGCTCAAGCAGAGGATCGAGAAATAGCCACCCGTGCCGCCCGCTGAGACGGTGCCGCCCGTGCCGCCGAATGGGACGGTGCTGCGTCCGCCGCCACCTGTGCCACCGACCGGGATGGTGGTACTCCCAAATGGGAGCGAGCTGCAGTACTGGACTGTGCCGGACATGGTGCAGAAGATGGTGCCGCCCGTGCCGCCGAATGGAACTGTGCCACGGACTGTGCTGCCGAATGGAACGGTGCCGCCCGTGCCACCAAATGGGACGGTGCCACGCCCGCCGACCACGGCGCCACCACGGCCGCCAACTCCAGTGCTGACGATTGGGACGGTGCCAGCGGTGCTACAGAATGCGACGGTCCCGCTCGTGCTGCAGAATGGACTGGTACCGCCCGCGCCGCCAAATGGGACGGTGCCGCCCGTGCTGCCAAGTGGGATGGTGCTCCGGGAGGAAGTCCCGACCACTCCGCCCGCAGCAAAACCGCCCCCGGCGCCCACACTACCGCCGCCTGCTCCGCCACCTTGAGAAGTGCTGCCGCCGACTGGGCTGGCGGATTGGTCCTCGGGCAAGTCGAGCGGCGTTCGCGCCCCGCATCCCGCCGCGAGCAGGAGCGAAAGAATCAGCCCTGGACCAGGGAGGTTTGTTTTCATGGTGCAATCCCTGCAATCGCGCGTGTGGTGCGGCGCTCGAAAGCATAACGGATTTCGCCGCTCGCGCGGGAAAGACTCATGGTGCCGTTGTCTGCCGCCCGGCGCCGATTGGAGACGGGAAAGATATGTCTGAATCTCTCATGGCTACGCATAGATAGGTGCATTTGCCAAATGTATCAGTTGAATTCTTTGGGCGGTCGCAACCAGGCCCGCCTCTGTGACCTTTCCCCTCACCTCGGTGCTCTCGGCGGCGGGCGGCAGTCAAGGTGACCGCACTCGCCCGCGTGGCGATCCAGTAGATGAGACAGATTCACATTGCCCAACGCTGCCAGCATGGTCTGGCGCAGGTTGGGGTGCTCGGACTCCAGGCGGGCCAGCAGCGCCTTCATCTGCTTGCGCTGGGCATCGGGCTGCGAGCCGCACAGGTTGCAAGGCAGGATGGGAAAGCGCCGGCACTCGGCGAAACGGGCCAGTGCTTCCTCGGCGCAGTATATGAGCGGACGAATCACCACGGACGCGCCATCGTCGCTGACCAGGCGCGCAGGAATGGCGGCCAACTTGCCCGCGAAGAAGACGTTGAGCAGCAGAGTCTCCACCGCGTCGTCGCGATGATGACCGAGCGCAATCTTGGTGCACTGGAACTGGCTGGCCAGGCGGTAAAGAATTCCGCGCCGTAGGCGCGCGCACATCGAGCAATAGGTGCGGCCTTCGGGGATCTTCTCGACCACGATCGAATAGGTGTCTTCGCGCACGATGCGGTGGTCGAATCCCTCCTTGCTCAGCCACTCGGCCAGGGGTGCGGGATCGTGGCCGGGCTGGCCCTGGTCGAGGTGCACCGCCAGCAGGTCGAAGTGGACGGGCGCACGCCGGCGCAACGTCTCCAGCAGGGCGAGCATCGAATAGCTGTCTTTGCCGCCAGAAACCGCCACCAGGATTCGGTCGCCGTCCGAGATGAGGTCGAAGTCAGCCACAGCGCGTCCCGCCTCATGCAGGAGGTCGCGTTCGACAAGCTGCGCTGGTCGGGCCGCAGGCCGGAAGGGCTTTCCAAGTTGCACGGGGCGGTTCATCGGTGGAGGCGCTACTCTAGCGCATTACTTTCGCGAACCCGCTGGTCAGTGCGGCGCGTCGATGGTTGGACGCTGAGGAAAAGTAGCTACAATAGAAGGTGTAAGGGCGGGCGCCATGGCCATTCTTGCTTCATCCCAGCGACGGAAGGGCTCCTCGCTCGGCCGGTGGGCCGCGCTGGCCGTGCTCATCCACCTGCAGCTCCTGCTGGTGGCCGGGGTCGTGCTCCACATCTGGGCGCCACGCGATGCCGACATCTTGGCGGCACAGAAGCGAGCCGCAGCCGCCGCGGGCGCGGCGGAACCCATCGCGGTGAGCACGGTCGACGACGATACTGCAAGGAAGCTCATCGCTGACATGGAGCGCCTTGAGGAAAAGGCGAAACAGGAGCAGGTGAAGAAAGAGGAAGAGTCGACCAAGGCACCTGGGCAGGTGGTGGACCTGGCCCGGCCTCGCGAGGAGAAGCGGCCCGACAACGCCCGCTTCGCCGCCGAATACGATTCTGCGGTTGAGCACGAAACCCGCAAGTACGGCCGGTACGATCCCAACGAACTGCAGCGGTCACGCGGCGAAAGTGATCGCAACCGCGCGGCGGTGCCTGAGCAGGCAGCCTCGGCCCAGCCGGCGGGATCAGCGGGAGCCCTGGCCATGCGCACGCCGGCTCGTCGGAGGCCGAGTGCCCTGTCGACGTCGGGCGATCCCGAAAGGGCCCCGGGCGAGCCCGACGAACGATCCCCGGAATCCTCTGATCCCGAGGGACTGTTCACCCCGTCGGGTGGCAATGGGCAGCGTCGGGTCCTGCCGCTGGCACGCGAGGGCGGGCCCCTGCTTTCCCCTGGCCAAGGCGTGGCCTCGCTCATTCCCTCGGAAGAAGAGGTCGCGCGCGCCGTGGGCAGCGGAACACAGGACTACCTGCGGGACGTCGACGAGGGCGACGAGACGGCGCTCAATGCCAAGCGCTGGAAGTTCGCGACCTTCTTCAACCGGGTCAAGGAACAGGTGCGCGACCACTGGAAGCCGGTCGAGGAGTACCGGCGACGCGATCCCACCGGCGCCATCTACGGCGCACAGGACCGTCTCACCCAGGTCCACGTCAGACTTCGCCCCGATGGCTCGCTAGCCAAGGTTTCGTTGGCCCAGACATGCGGGGTGGATTTTCTCGACGAGACCGCCATGGAGGCCTTCAAGCAAGCGCAGCCGTTTCCCAATCCGCCCCGCCAGTTGGTGCAATCCTCTGGACTCATCGATTTTGACTTCGGTTTCTATCTCGAGATCTCCGGCTCGCCGCGTGTGCGATTCTTACGCTACAGGATGTAGGGGGCGGCCGCGTCCGACGCTGCGCGGCCTCATGGATCCATGGCGAGTGGGAGAATTCGACCTATAATTTCCCCTCCGATGAGTCGCCCGAACGGGTCTGTAATAATGCGAAGGAGCGTACATGAGAAAACTTGGTATTTTGGTCACGGTCTGTCTTTTCGCGGTTGCGATGGGTTGCGGAAGCAGCAATAGCAATGGCGGTGCGGGTGGCAGCGGCGGTAAAACCGGCACCACCGCAGCGGGTGGCAGCACCGGTGGAACCAGCGCGACCGCAGCGGGTGGCAGCGCCGGTGGAACCAGCACGACCGCCGCAGGCGGCAGCGCCGGCGGTGGGACGGGCACCAGCTCGTGCAGTCTGCCAAACTGTCTGAAGAACCTCGGCGCTGGCTGCGTTGAAAGTGGAAGCTGTGCCACGCAGATGAATCTGGAAAGCGGCAGCTGGAACACGTGCTACGACAATGGAGTCAAGGAAATCGTTGTCAACGACGCAATCACTGATGACAAGACTTTGACCGTGAAGAACGGGAGCTCAACCTGCTTCTCGACCGCGTTCAACGGGAACGATGTGTACACCTGCATGGGTGCTGTCACGGTGAAGGATGCATCCGGTGCGGCGGTGGCGAGCGTGACACTGGATTGCTCAGGCGCATTCTACCTGGCCACCTGTACGGGCAGTTCGGAGGTGGCGCTCGATCCGTCTTGCGGGACGGTCTGGCCGGTTTCCGCGCTGTTGGGCTCACACTGCGACGAGGGAGGCTGCACGCCGTAGCTAGCTTGTTCACTAACTCCGATAGTCCGCGTTCTCGCTCACGTACTCGTGGCTGAGGTCGGCGCCGAGGACGGTTGCGGCTGCGCTGCCCGCGCCCAGGTCAATCTCCAACTCCACGCAGCGCTCGTGCGGGGGGTAGTCGATGGGGGGGCGGAACACGCCGTCGATCGGCGCGGCGCTGGCGTAGAGCTCGGCCTGCTTGAGGTGGGCGGCCAGGGCNNTGCGCAGATCCAGGTCAGGCGCGGCAGGACCGAGATACTTGCCGATGGCGCACACCAGACGGCCCACATTCGGGTCGTTGCCGCATACCGCGCACTTGAAAAGGGGCGAGTTGACCACGGACTTGCCCACGCCTCGGGCCAGGGCTTCGCTGGGTGCGCCACTGACCCGCACGCGCAGCACGTGGTGCACGCCTTCGCCGTTGCGGGGCATGTCTTCCGCCAGATCCTGGCACACCTGTGCCAGCGCGTGTTCGAACGCGGCCGGGTCAGGGCAGGGCACCGCGCCCGACGAGAGCAGCAGCACCGTGTCCGATGTGCTGGTGTCCGAGTCGATGCTCATGCAGTTGAAGCTGTTGTCCACGGCCGGGACCAGCATGCGGCGCAGGTCGGCCCGGGGAACCGCGACATCGGTGAGCAGAAAGACCAGCATGGTGGCCAGGTTGGGTTCAATCATACCTGCGCCCTTGGCAAAGCCCACGATGCTGCCCCGGCCAACCTTTGCGCGGCGGACCTTGGGGTACAGGTCGGTGGTCATGATGGCAGTCGCAGCGTCGACCAACGATCGCTGCCCGAGCGAAGCAACCGCATCAGGAAGCGCAGCCAGCATGGCCTCCGCGGGCATGCGCCAACCGATGACCCCAGTCGAGTTGGGCAGCACCTGGCGGCCCTGCAAACCCAGCGCGCCTGCCACCGCCTCGCACCAACGTTCGGCAATGGCAAGCCCGTCAGGCGCGCGCACATTCGATACCTTGCTGTTCACCACCACCGCGCCCACGGTTGCTTCGTGAAGACGCTGCCGGCCGAGAATCACGGGCGCACCGGGAAGCGCGTTGCGGGTGAACACCCCGGCGAAATCCGGCGTGGGCCGATCGAGAGCGATCAAGGTCACGTCCATCTTGGCCGGTTTGGGTACCTCGGCCGGAATGAACGACAGAGACGTTGTGCCCACGCGAAAACCCACCGGTAGGATGGCCTGGGTAGCCAGCCAGGCCCGGTGGGCGTCGCGCGACGAGAAGGTCAGGTTGGTGCTGGACATCGCTACTTCACATGGGAACCCTCAAAGGGTTCGCTCCGCCCTTCGGCCCCCCACCTGACCCCCCACCCCGCTCGCTTCGCTCGGCCTCGCGCGATGGTGCGCGGCCGGCAAAGCCGGCCGGCTCCCCACGCGAATTGTACGCCTCGACCGGCGGGCAGGAACAGACGAACTGTCGGTCGCCCAGCACGTTGTTGAGCCGTCCCACCGACGGCCAGAACTTGCGCCCGCGCAGCCAGGGCAAAGGGTAGGCGGCGCGCTCGCGCGTGTAAGGGTGCGTCCACTCAGTGGCGACCAGCGACTCCGCCGTGTGGGGCGCGTTCTTGAGCAGGTTGTCCTCGCGCGGCTGCGCGCCTGATTCGATCTCGCGGATCTCCTGCCGGATGGCGATCATGGCTTCGCAGAAGCGGTCCAGTTCCGCACGGGACTCGCTCTCAGTGGGCTCGATCATCAGAGTTCCCGCGATGGGGAAGGACATGGTCGGGGCATGGAAGCCGTAGTCCATGAGACGCTTGGCCACATCCTCGGCCTCGATGCCCGCGCTCTTCTTGAGCGGCCGCAGATCCACGATGCACTCATGCGCTACGCGGCCGTTCTCTCCCCGATAGACCACGGGGAAATGGGATTGCAGGCGCTCGGCGATGTAGTTGGCGTTGAGGATGGCGAACTCGGTGGCCCGCTTGAGTCCCGCCGCGCCCATCATGCGTGCGTACGCCCAAGCCACGAGCAGGATGCTGGCGCTGCCCCAGGGCGCAGCCGCCACGGCGCCGATGGCGTCGCGCCCGCCCACCGGCACTACGGGATGGCCGGGCAAGAACTCGACCAGATGGCTGGCCACCGCGATGGGGCCCATGCCCGGGCCGCCGCCGCCATGAGGGCTGGCAAAGGTCTTGTGCAGATTGATGTGGCAGACGTCGGCGCCTATCTCGGCGGGCCGACACAGCCCGACCTGGCCGTTCATGTTGGCGCCGTCCATGTACACCTGGCCGCCGTGCTCGTGGACGATCGCGCACAGTCGCTGGACGTTCTTCTCGAACACGCCGTGGGTCGAGGGATAGGTGAGCATGAGCGCGGCCAGGCGATCCCTGTGTTCGGCGGCCTTGGCGGCGAGATCGGCTTCGTCGACGTTGCCGCCGGCGTCGCAGGCGATCCCCACTACCTTGAGCCCGGCCATGACCGCGGACGCCGGGTTGGTGCCGTGGGCCGAGGCGGGAATCAGGCACACGTCGCGATGGCCTTGCCCGCGCCGCGTGTGATAGCGGCGAATGACCAGCAGGCCCGCGTATTCACCCTGCGAACCGGCATTGGGTTGCAGCGAGACACCCTGAAAGCCGGTGACCGTCGCCAGAACATGTTCCAGCTCGCGGAACATCGTGTGGTAGCCCTCGGCCTGGTTGGCCGGCGCAAAGGGGTGCAGCCGGCTCCATTTGGGCCAACTGATGGGCAACATCTCGGCCGTGCCATTCAGCTTCATGGTGCACGAGCCGAGCGGAATCATAGAGTGCGCCAGCGACAGATCCCGCGCCTCTAGCCGCCGAATGTAGCGCAACATCTCGGTCTCGGAATGGTACTGGGCAAAGACCGGGTGTTGCAGGTACGCGCTCTTGCGCAGGAGCGCGTCAGGGATCGGTGGCTCGACGTCCTTGGCCAAAGCCCCAACGTCGGGAAGCTTGTGACCCGCGGGCGCCAGCACGGCCAGGATGTCGGACACGTCGGCTTCGCTGGTTGCCTCGTCGAGCGAAATCGTGATCGCCGCCGGGCCCAGCGGTCGGAAGTTCATCCCCGCGGCCTCCGCATGGTCGTGCCAGGTCTTCACGTCAGCAGCCAGGCCTTCCACGCGAACCGTGTCGAAAAACGGACCCCGCCACACGCGCAGGCCGAGCCGCGCCAGACCCTCAGCCAGCACGGTGGTCAGCTGGGCGACCCGCTCGGCGATGGCGCGAATCCCGGCCGGCCCGTGGTACACGGCGTACATGCTCGCCATCACGGCGAGCAAGACCTGCGACGTGCAGATGTTGCTGGTGGCCTTGTCGCGCCGGATGTGCTGCTCGCGGGTCTGCAGGGCCATGCGCAGGGCGGTGCGGCCGTGAGCGTCGACGGACACGCCGATCAGTCGTCCGGGCATCCGACGCACGAACTCCTTGCGGGTGGCGAAAAATGCGGCATGGGGGCCGCCGTAGCCCAGCGGCGTGCCGAAGCGCTGCGTGCTTCCCAGGGCCACGTCTGCGCCGAACTCTCCTGGGGGCAAGAGCAAAGCCAGACTGAGCAGGTCCGCAGCCACGGCCACGCGCGCGCCAGCGGCATGCGCGCGTTCGCAGAAGGCGCGGTAGTCGACCACGCTGCCGTCGGTGGTGGGGTACTGGACCAGCGCCCCGAAGACGCGGTTGTCAAAGGCGAAGCGTTCGTGGTTGCCCACCACGACTTCGATACCACGCGCCTCGGCGCGGGTCGCGACGACCGCCAGGGTCTGCGGGTGGCACAACTCCGAGATGAAGAACAGGTTGGCATCGTCGCGTTCCGCCAGGCCGGCGAACATGTGCATGGCCTCGGCGGCAGCCGTGGCCTCGTCGAGCAGCGACGCGCCCGCGACCTCCATGGCGGTCAGGTCCATGATCGCAGTCTGGAAATTGAGCAGCGCCTCCAGGCGGCCTTGCGAGATCTCTGCCTGGTAGGGCGTGTATGCCGTATACCAGCCGGGGTTCTCTAGGATGTTGCGCCTGATGACCGGCGGGACGATGCAGTCGTGGTAGCCCACGCCGATGTACGAGCGGAACACGCGGTTGTGGGTGGCCAGCCGGCGGACCTCGGCCAGAAGCTGGTGCTCGGAAATCGGCGGCGGCAGGTCGAGCGGCGCCGAGGTGCGGATGGCGGCGGGGATGGTTTGGCTGACCAGCTCGTCGAGCGAGCGGGCACCCACCACCTTGAGCATCGCTGCCAGGTCGACGTCGTCGGGGCCGATGTGGCGCGCAGAGAAGAGTTCTGTCGGTTCGAGTGAGGACGACATCGGGCTGGGCTAGTCCTCGTGTTCCTTGAGGAACTCCTCATAGGACGCGGCGTTCATCAGCCCCTTCAGCTCATCGGGGTTGGATATCTCGATTTGCGCCATCCAGCCGCCGTCGTAGGGCTCCTCGTTCACGTATTCGGGGGAATCCTGCAGCGGGGAGTTGACCTTGACCACCTTGCCGGAGACCGGGGCGTAGACGTCGGACACCGCTTTGACCGATTCCACGGACCCGACCACCTCGTGCGCTTTCAGGACCTCGCCCTCGTTGGGGAGATCCACTTGTGTCACATCGCCTAGCTGATCCACGGCGAACTGGGTGATGCCAATGGTGACCAGGCTGCCTTCCTGGCGGGCCCACTCGTGGTCCTCGGTGTAGAGCAGGTCGTTGGGAACGTTCTCGCTCATGTCAGTCGGTCTCCTTCAGTGGCGGGATTGTACTTCAGGCTAGCGGCGATAGAAGGGGCCTTGTACTACCTCGGCTTCAATCTTCTTGCCGCGGCAGTCGACGAGCAGGAGCGCCCCGGCCCGGGCCAGCGGCGCCGGCACATAGCCGAGGCCGATGTTTTTGCCCACGCTCGGCCCCACCGTGCCCGAGGTAACGTCGCCTATCTTGGCCCCGGTCGACGGATCGTGAATCGGGTAGCCGTGGCGCGCGATCCCGCGGCCGAGCATGACGAAGCCAGCCAACTTGCGCGCCAGTCCCGCGTCCCGTTGCCGCAGCAGCGCCTCGCGGCCGATGAAGTCGCCCGCGTCGAACTTCACCACCCAGCCCAGGCCAGCCTCGAGCGGCGTGGTTTCGTCGGTCAGATCGTTGCCGTAGAGCGAAAGCCGGGCCTCCAGTCGAAGCGTGTCGCGCGCGCCCAGTCCCACCGGCTTGCCGTCCACGCCCGCGCACGCGTCGAGCAGGGACTGCCAGAGGTGCTCAGCGTCGGGAGCCGCGCAGAAGATCTCGAAACCGTCCTCGCCGGTGTAGCCGGTGCGCGCGATCCACACCGGCCGGCCCGCCACTTGGACGTCGGGCAAGAAGTGAAACGGCTTGAGCGTGGCAAGCGGCGCGCGGGTGAGCGGCGCCAGGCAAGCCTGGGCCTGGGGACCCTGAAACGAGATGAGGCCCGTCTCGTCCGAGGCGTTACGAATCTCGCACCAGGACCCGACCTGTTGCACGAAATGCTGACAATCCTTCTCGATGTTGGCGGCATTGACCACGATGAGGAAGTGGTCGGCCTTGACTCGGTAGACGATGAGGTCGTCCACGATGCCGCCCTTGGGATTGCACGCCACCGTGTACATGGCGCGGCCGTCGTAAAGCTTGCCCACTTGGTTGGTGACCAAACGCTGCACAGCCTCGGCCGCGCGGGCGCCGCGAAAATGAACTTCACCCATGTGGCACACGTCGAACATGCCGACCGCCGTGCGCGTGGCTTTGTGCTCGTCGAGGATTCCCGAGGGGTAGCTGACCGGCATGAGCCAGCCGCCAAAGTCGATCATCTTGGCGCCCAGCCTGCGGTGCGCCTGGCAGAGCGGGGTGATGCGGGGTTCGGCTGCGGCGTTCATCGCGGCCGGATCTTGGCGGAAAGGCTTCTCCGGGACAAGAGGATCTGTCTACCGTCGTTCGAGCAACGTAGGATCGAGAAACCCGACCATCAGTTCGGTGGCCTGGTCTTGCAGAGCCCGCGCCTCTACCGGTGAGCGCACGTCGTTCATGAGAAAGGAAAACACCAGCGGCTTCTGCCCAGGCGCGCCGGCCACGCCCGACAGACAGCTCACCTTGGCCAGGGTGCCGGTCTTGGCCCGCACGTAGCGCTCGGCTGCGCTGCCGGCCATGCGGTTGGCCAGCGTCCCGTCAGCGCCGCTTACCGCCAGCGAAGCCAGGAACTCGCCCGAGATGCGGAAGTCGCGCATGGCGGAACGGATGACCGTGGCGATCTGCTCGGCGGAGAAGCGATTGGACTCGTACAGGCCGGAGCCGTTTCGCATGGTGTAGCTGGCCTTGCCGATGCCCATGCCGTCAAGGTAGCGCGCCACCGCATCCAGGCCCTTCTGCCAGGTGCCGGGCCGGCCCATGACCTCGGCGCCCAGAGTGCGCAGGATCTGTTCGGCAACGAAGTTGTTCGAACGCTTGCCGAGTTCGTGCACGACCACAGCCAGGGTGGGCGAGTCGTGGGTGGCCAGGGTGCGCAGGCCATCCTTGGGAGCAGCCGCCACGCGCAGGGGCTTGTCGATGGTGATGCCGCGTTTCTGCAAGAGCTGCTTGAAGGTTTGGCCGAGGAACAGATCCGGCTGGACGATCCGGCGCAGTACGATGCGCGGCTCGCAGCCCAGGCGAACGCGACCCGACACGGTCACGCGGGTTTGACCGTTGCCAGCGTCGCTGGTCTGCACGACAGGTGCGGCGGGTCCCTTGGCTGCGGTCATCACCCGGCCAGTCAAAACCAGATTGGATGACGGCGGGTCGAGGACCACGCGCGCTGGTGCGCCCGCAGTCGGCCCGGGCGTGACGGTCACCGCGACCGCGTTGCCGTTCAACGACGCCGCGGACGAGGGTGCGCGGAACGCGGCGGAATCGCTTTTCTCATCATAGGATGGTCCCACTGTGGCGCTGTCAAAGGCAGTGGCATCGACAACCAAGCCGCCGCGCACCTTGCGCAGGCCGATAGCACCAAGCTCGCTGGCCAGCTCGGCCAGATCCTGCGCGGTGAGGGTGGGATCACCGGAGGCGCGCAGAAAGAGATCCCCCTGCAACTCGCCGGCGGGGTTGACCGCGCGTCCACCCTCGGCCGGCGCCAGGCCGAGGACCGCGGTTTTCCAGCGGAACTCGGGACCCAGCAGAGCCAGCGCCGCGGCCGTGGTCACCAGCTTCACGTTGGATGCGGCATTGAGGCCGTTCTTCTCGTTGCGTCCGTAGATGGGCTTGCCACTTTCCGCGTCGAGGACCATCACCGACACCTTGGCGCCGGCAAGGGCAGGCGAGGCGAAGACCGCATCTAGTCGCGCCTTGAGCCACGCTGGGCGTTCCGCCGGGTTGGCCGGCGGTGGCGGCACGAACGCCGGCGGGGCAGGGGCCGTGGACAATGTGGTGGCGCCGCTGTCGCTCGCCGGCCGGTTGGGCTGCGCGGCGACAGTGAGGGGGCCGAAGCAGAAAGCGCAGATCAGGGTGAACTTGTGGCGCAACATTGGATCTTGGCTGCGGATCTACCGTGAAGGGGATGGTGACTGCAACCGGCCGCCGCATCCATGGCAGACTGGCATCCGATGCCGCTTGCAGCACAACCGTTCCATAGCATTCTCGGCCGTTTTGCCACCCTTGAGATTCGGCGTTTTGCCAGCCCGGGCGCTTTTCTCGCGGAGAAGGGCGCGGGCCTCGATGCCCCCGCGTTGCTGCTCCTCGGACCAGAGATTCCCGCCGGGGCACGTGTGGGCGACGAGGTTGCTGTCTTTGTCGCGTTGGATTCGGAAGGGCGCCCGCTGGCCACGACAGCGACGCCCAAGCTGGCGCTCGGCGAGGTGGCGTTTCTCACGGTGACGGCGTGTACGGATTTTGGCGCCTTCGTGGACTGGGGACTGCCCAAGGAATTGTTGGTGCCGTTTGCGGAGCAGACCACGAAGGTGCGCGTCGGCGAGCGCTATGCGATAGGCCTGTACGTCGACCAGAGCGGCCGTCTGGCTGGAACCATGCGGGTGAGTGAGCTGCTGGACACGAGTAGTGCTTTCTTGCTCGGACAATGGGTCGAGGGCGAAGCATGGCGCGACGACCCCGAGGTTGGTCTGTTCGTGATCGTCGAACGCCGCTTTGTCGGGCTGGTGCCCAGGCGCGAACCGCACACGCTGTCGCGCGGTCAAGCGGCACGCTTTCGCGTGACCCAGGTGCACCCGGACGGCAAGATTGAGCTGTCGTTGCGCGCGCACGCGCACGAAGAACTGGAGGGTGACGCGCGGAAGATCCTGCTGCTGCTCAAGCGCCCGGGCGCACCCAGACTCGGCGATCGCTCCGACCCCGAGCAGATTCGTACCCTGTTCGGCCTGAGCAAGAAGGCGTTCAAGCGAGCCATCGGAAGACTGCTGAGAGAGCGGCTGGTCGACATCGACGATCAGGGCTACGTGCGCGTCCTGTCGGTTTAGCCCGGGTGCTCTCGTGTCGCTGGCGAGCGCACACGATACGAGCGGGACGCGGGCGCCGTTGAAGATCGCAGCCCTAGTATCTTTTCGAACCTTCCGTCAGACTTATCGTATGAGGAGTTCCGCTTCCCTTCTTGGCGCCGCGATCCTGTCGCTCGTCAGCTGCAGCTCGCCGAGCACGTCCCGCGTTTCGGTCTCGGGTCAGGTCCAATCGTTCGACGGGCAACCCGTGCCAGGGGCGACGGTCAGCGCCCAGGGGACATCGACCAAGACCGGGGTCGATGGCCGCTACCGTTTGGACGTGCCGTCCAGTGACCGCCTCGTCCTGCGCACGCAGGTCGCCGGCTACGGCCCACAGGTGTCCGTCATTCCCGGCAAGACCAACGTACAGAGCTACGATCTGGACATTGCCGTGGTTCCCTTCGACGAATCGCCCTTCGACGCCGCCATTGGCATCATCGTCTCGGCCGACTTGAGCATCGACGTCGTCGTTCCGCCAGGCATCGTGCCCGCGGGCGGAAACTACACCCTGCGCGTGGCCAGTTACCAGCCCGAGAGCGGCCCCGGCATTCTCGATACTCTCGACGGCGGTGACCCCGTGTCGGTGCAGTCTTTCGGCATGGTCTATGTCGACATCATCGATGTCAACGGAGCAACCGTCACGCCAACCGGCGCGGGAGTCTCGTTGGTCTCGGCGCCGTTCACCCCCGCGGACGTGCGCGGGGCGGGACCGGTGCTGGGCTGGCAGATCGACGACAGCGGACGCTGGGCGCAACCGTCGGCCGCGGGCGACCCGAGCGTCGGATTGACGTTCGATGGCCTCCGCCGCTGGCTGCCGACCAACTTCGATCGTCACTTCACCAGCGCCTGCGCGCGCGGTCACGTTCGCTCGGATGCCGGCGGG
>PMZX01000396.1:0-7772 GCA_003170035.1 Myxococcales bacterium
GCGGCCAGCCGCGCTTTCAGCGTCGAGAAACCCAAACGCGATTCGCCCAGGCGCAGATCTCCGTCCTTGGCGTGGCCCGAATAGTAGACGATGAGGACCGTGCGCTCGCCGCGGCGTTGTGCATCGGCGATACGCGATTCCAGCGAGGCCAGGGAACGCAGAAGCTCGTCAGCACGCCGGTTGACCAGGAGGTCAGCATCGGCAGGCGCCACGCCGCCCAACTGGGTCAGCACGGCATGAAGACGGCGGGCATCCTGCGAGGCAAAGAGCAGGGGACGCGTGTCAGGGCCGCCGGCATCGTTGCCAGCGACCAGGGCAAAACGCCGCTCGGCGGACGCAAGGGCGGGCGTCAGCAGGAGCGCCAGAAAGAGCCCGATCTGCGGCCCGGCACGCGCGAGATGTCGGCCCACGTGTGTCATGGCTTGTAGAAGAGCCAAGTGAACGGACGCACGTCGGTGCGACCCGGGAAAGAAGGAAGGGGCAGGGCACCCAAATCACCTTTGGCCTGCGCGTGCGCCTCGTGCACCGACTGCTTGACGGCTGCCCCGTCGAGCGGCCGGTCCGCCAGCAAGAGGAACACGCGTTCGCGGCCTGAGCCAGTCAGTTCCAGGCTGTCGGGCAGAAAGGTGACCTGCTGGGTCGGTTTGACTGGAAGCGATCCACCGCTCTCGGGATAGAGCGCGGAAACCTCGCCCGCATCGTCCACCGAGACAGCGACCAGGTAGCCAGGGGCTACAGTGCTGTAGCCGAGGCGGATTCGCTCCCCGGGCTGCAGCGTGGTCGACCCAGCCGGGGGCAGCGAGCGCTGCGCCCCGCCCGAAGCAGCGGCAATGCGCACAACCGCAGACAGGCCGCCCTTGATTCGATTGGAACCCACGTGATCGCCGACGGCGTGCGCTCCCAAACCTCCCACTCCTCCCGAGGATCGCACGAGCAGCACCACCACGGCGGCTGCCGCCACCAGGCTGAACGCGCCACCCATGACCCAGCGCCGGTTCGGACTTGGGCGCGGGACGCGGCAGGCTCGCTCCACCCCCCCGGCGAAGCGCTCGAAGGGGATGTCGCGTTCGAACTGGCGCTGCTCTTCTTGCAGCAGACGCAGCTTGGCCCGGCAGGACCCGCATTCGGCGATGTGGTGGGCGATCTCCTCGTGTGCCTCGTCCGAAAATTCGCCCGCGCGAAAGCGGCGCAGGCGGAGCTCGCCCACGTGCAGGGCGGGAGAATCAGCTTCGCTATTCACGAGAGTCATGCGGAAAACTCCTTGCCGCACAGGGTTGCGAATTCTTGCAGCCGCTTGCGCACCGTCGGCACCGACCGACCAAGGAGCGCGGCTACCTCATCGAGAGTCATCTCGTCCACGTGGTAGTGGATGGCAGCAGCCTGGGTTTCGGAATCGACCAGCGCGAGCATCTTGCACACCAAGTCGCGCATCTCGAAGACCTGCGGTCGCTCGTCCTTGGCCGCGCGGGCTTCGCGCTCATAGCGGCCGCGCCACCCNNGCCCGCTGCGACCGCAGGAGATTGAGGCAGTGGTGGGTGGCGATCTTCATCAACCAGGTAAGGGGTGAGGCCTCAGCGCGAAACCCCGCGTAGTGTTGCAGCGCCTTGGCGAACACGTCCTGCATGGCGTCCTCGGCCTGGCTGCGGTCNNTCGCGCAACTCGGATCGAGAATCGGGCGCCGCTGGCTGCTCGCCGGCAATCACCTGGAAACGCGGTGTCTGGCGCCCGACCATGTTTACGGTAGCGTCGAGTATTCGACCGTGGGGAAGGCGCAGGAAGTTTCCAGGCCCCAGCTATCGCCTCCGGGCCAGCTATCCTGCTTGTAGACGCTGGCGTAGTTCTGGTCCCAGCACTCGCTGAGATAGATGACCGTGGTGCCATCGGTCGCCTTGACCTGCACGTCCGCGCGGCCGTCGCCGGTGAACTGCCAGCGGCTGCGCACCACACCGCGGCCCCCCACCTGGGTTGCTGTGGTGGGCGAGATGTAGACGAAGTCCATGCTGCCTGGACCGCGGGGCTGTTGGGCGAAGGCGTAGCTCGCATCAACCCGATTGCCAGGTTGCTTGTCGTCTTTGACCTGGTGGAACTGGGCGTTGATGGTGACCGATTCCGCCGCGCTCACGTGGTTGTAGCTGTAGTCCGCCTGGCCCACGTTGTCGTCGGGTTGGGGCAGGGTGGCGCGGGCGTCCCAGTCGAGGGTGAAGCTGCCGTTGCCGAAGCGCTCGATCTCGCGGCCTTGCAGGCTCAGCGCAGGCGAGTGCGTGCCGGAGAGCACGGTGATGAAAGCGGCCGTGGGATCGGTGCGCGGCCGCCCCTCGAACTTGTAGTGGTAGATGTGCGGGGCAACCCGCGTGATGGTCACCTTCCAGGCGACCGGGTCGAGCGGGTCTTCCCAGGGCCCCCACACTGCTTCGTCCGGTGCGAGTGAAGTCGGCGGGTACTTGAGGATGAGGTCGACCAGCGCGCCGACAGCCAAAGCGCCCCCGTTGACACCTACGGTCACGTTGCGCGTGGTCTGGTACCACTCGGCTTTCTCGCCGAGCAGGGCCTGACTTTGGGATTCGACCGTCAACGCCTGGGCGCTGCTCACGCTGCCCGGCACACTCATGGTGACGGTGGCGGCGCGGGGAACGCCGTTGCGGAACTGTTCAACTTCTCCCTCACCGACGGGCACACACCCCATGATGCTCGCCGCAGCGGCGAACGAGACGCAAAGGCTGGTTATTGAACGTGTCATCTGTCGCTCTCCTTTCACAGCAAACAGACACACCTATGACGTCAAAGCGAAAAGGGAATTGTACCCCCCGCCCGTCGGCGCCGCTCTAGCCCTGTCCCAGCTTGCTCGCGGCGCGCGCAGCTTCCTCGACACCGCTGGCGAGCGCGTGGCGCACACCGCCTTCTTCCATCTTCGAGAGTCCCGCAATGGTGCAGCCGCCCGGCGTCGTCACCTGATCCTTTAATACAGCCGGGTGGACGCCAGTCTGCAGCACCATGCGCGCCGAGCCCTGCAGCATCTGGGCTGCCATGGAGATGGCCAGCTCACGCCGCAAACCCATCTTGACCGCGCCATCAGCCAGCGATTCGATAACCAGAAAAGCAAAAGCCGGTCCGCTGCCCGAAAGCGCGGTCACGACGTCCATCTGGGCTTCGTCGATCTCGGCCGAGCGCCCTACGCTGCCAAACAGATCCAGTGCGAAGGCCATCGCGGCGTCGTTGGTTCCCTTGCCACGCGAAAGCGCGGTCATGCCCTCCCCGATGAGGGCGGGTGTATTGGGCATGGCGCGGATGAGGGCGCTGGCCGGGAGCCAGTGGGCGAGCTGTTGCAGACGCACCCCCGCGGCGATGCTGATCACGACCTTGCCGCTCAGAGCTTCTCGCATCGCATCGGTGTTGAGCACGGCACCCACCTGGTGCGGTTTCACGCAAACCAGGACCACGGTGGCGGCACGCGCCGCCTCCAGGTTGTCGGTTGTGGTGCGGATGCTGTGGCGCTTGCCCAGGTCAACCAGGGCGTCGGCACGCAGGTCGGACGCAAATACCTGAGAGGGGCCCAGCTTGCCCGCGCGCAGAATTCCGCGCAGGATGGCCTCGCCCATGGTACCGGCGCCAATCAGGGTCAGGGTCTTGTTTCCTTCTAGGATGCTCACAGCCGCATTACCACACGAACCAAGGCCAAGGTAAAGTCAGACCGCTCATGAGTACCACCCCGTCCAGCGGCCGCGCGGCTCTTGCCGAAACTCATCGTCTGGTGGTCAAGCTGGGCACCCATGTAGTCATCCACGACGGCGGGGACGTGGCGAAAGAGCGCGTGATGAATCTGGTCGAGGGTCTGGCGCGGCAGCGGCAGTCCGGCCGGGACGTGGTGCTGGTGTCGAGCGGCGCGGTGGGCATGGGCATGCGCTTGCTCGGTCTGCGGCAGCGACCGCGCTCGCTGGGCCTGCGCCAGGCCTGCGCAGCCGTGGGGCAGGGCCACCTGATGGGCTTCTACACCAAGGCCTTTGCCGGCTTCGGCGTGGTCGCAGCCCAGGTCCTGCTCACCCACGAAGATCTCGCCGATCGGGATCGCGCGCTTTGCCTGCGTACCACCTTGATGCGGCTGCTGGAACTGGGAACCATCCCGGTTCTCAACGAAAACGACAGCGTCAGCGTGCGCGAGCTGGTCGAGCACCGGCGCCGTGAGGGAGAGGAGCCCACCCAGCCGGTCTTCGGCGACAACGACGGCCTGTCGGCGCGCGTGGCCGTGGCACTGGATGCGGACCTGCTGGTGATGCTGAGCGACGTGGACGGGCTCTACACCGCCAATCCCGCTCTCGATCCCAACGCCCAGCGCGTGGCCGAACTGCCTTCGGTCGACGAGCAAGCACTCGCCCGTGCCACGGGCTCCTCCAGCGGCGGCACCGGCGGCATGGGCAGCAAGTTGGAAGCGGCCCGGCTGGCCACCGCGGAGGGCACTGCGGTGATCATTGCCAACGGAGGTATGCCCGAAGTGCTCGACAAGATCCTGGCCGGCGATGACGTGGGCACGTTGATTCCGCCGGCGCAGTGGCGCCCGGCGCGCTGGCGGCACATCGCGGTCTCGGGACGAAAACAGGGCGCGCTGGTGGTGAACGAAGGCGCGCTGCGGGCTCTGCTGGAGCGCAAGGCGTCGCTGCTGCCTATTGGCGTGGTCGCGGTGGAAGGCGGTTTCGACAAGGGTGAACTGGTGGAGATCCGCGACGGCAGCGGCCGGGTGCACGGCCGCGGCTTGGTCAACTACGACGCCGATGCCTGCCGCAAACTGGTGGGCCGCCATAGCGACGAGATCGACACGATTCTCGGGTACCGCGGCTACGATGCGCTCATCACCCGCGACAATCTGGTGATGGGCGTGGTCTAAGGACGCTGGCGGCCAGGCCAAATCCAAGTAGTATTGAATCCCTGTCATGGACTTGCGAGAAAGCCTAGTAGCGGCACGTGCAGCGGCCCGGCGGCTGGCGGCGTTGACCGGACCCGAGCGGAGCCGCTTGCTGGCCGACTTTGCCGCGGCCCTGGCAAGTCAGCGCCAGGACGTGCTCGAAGCCAACGCCCGGGACATGGCGGTTGCACGCGTCGAGGAAGCGGCCGGTCGACTCGGCTCATCCCTGGTCAAGCGGCTGCTGCTCGACGACAAGAAGCTCGACACCACCATCGACGGGATCAGACAACTGGCAGACATGCCGGAGCTGGTCGGCCGCACGCTCAACCACCGGGCGCTCGACCACGGGCTGATTCTCAAGCGCGTGAGCTGTCCGCTCGGCGTGCTGGGCGTGGTGTTCGAGGCGCGGCCCGATGCTCTGGTTCAGATCACCAGTCTGGCCTGGAAGAGCGGCAACGCCGTAGCGCTCAAGGGCGGCCGCGAGGCCAGCGAGAGTAACCGTGCGCTCTGCGCGGTGGCCCATGACGTGCTCTCCGCTCATGGCATCGACACCCGCGCGATGGTGCTGCTGGAAGATCGGGCCGAGGTGGATGCGCTGCTGACCATGGACGAACTGGTCGAGCTCATGATTGCGCGTGGCTCGTCGTCGTTCATTCGCCACGTGCGCAGCCACACGCGCATCCCGGTGATGGCCCACGCCGATGGCATCTGTCACATGTACCTGCACGCGGCCGCGGATCCGGCCATGGCCGCGCGTCTGGTGGTGGACGCCAAGTGCAGCTACCCGGCGGCGTGCAATGCCGTCGAAACGCTCTTGTGGGATCCAGAGGCTGCGGCGGCGCTGGACAGTTGCGTCTCCGCGCTGGCCGGCCAGGGCGTGGAACTGCGCGGCTGCAAGGAAACCCGCAAACTGTACCCGCAGATGATCGCCGCGACCGGGGCAGACTGGGACACGGAATACGGCGCGCTCATCCTTTCGATCCGGCAAGTCGGGGGCATGGACCAGGCCCTGGCCCATATTGCCCGCCACGGCTCGCGCCACACCGACGTCATTGTGACCCAGGATCCGGCGGCCGCAGCCCGCTTCCTAGCCGAGGTCGATGCTGCCTGCGTGTTCCACAATGCCAGCAACCGCTTCTCCGACGGCTACCGTTTCGGCCTGGGCGCCGAGGTCGGCATNNGCGCGCGGCCCGGTGGGAGTGGAGGGCCTGCTCACCTATCGCTGGTTGCTCTACGGCCACGGCCAAGCCACCACCGAATACGGCCCCGGCGGCCGCCACTACATCCACAAAGACCTGCCGGTTGACGGCTAACTGGTAGACACCGTGATCCGGCCGAGGGGCTGCAACTTCACGTCGGGCTCAATCTCCTGATACGACAGCACCGCGATCTTGGGGTACTCGGTTTCGAGAAGACGGCGCACGTGGCAGCGGATGTCGGCGGCGGTGACGATCACCGGCGCCGAATTGTCGGCGACCGCGCGCCCCACGGCCTTGACGATGTCTGACGAGAGCTCGGGCTCAAGCGCCAGGGTGCTGCCGCCGGCCGTGTGCTGAATCGCCTCCCGCACGGTGTCCTCGATCATCGGGTCCAGAAAGTACGCAGAAAGGACGCCGGAGCTGCCCGCGTAGGCGAACGTGATCTGTCGTCGCAGGGCNNGCGCCCAGGATCTCGCGCAAGCTGCGCAGCGAGATAGCCTCGGCAGCCAGACGGCGCAGGATCTCGGTCAGCAGGGCAGGCGAGACGACCTTGGGCACCACCTCGCGCACCAACGCGGGGTGCGTGCGCCCAAGCCGATCGAGCAGCGACTGGGTTTCCTGGATGCCGACCAATTCGTGGCCATGGCGACGCAGGACTTGCAGCAGATGGATGACGATGACTTCTTCGGGCGCCAGGGTGAGCACACCCCGCAGCCGGGCGGCGGCCAGCTCGCCAGCCGGTATCCATGCAGCCGGGCGACCCTCGGGATGCGTCGCCGGCTGGGCCGCGATGCCCAGCGCGCGCAGGTGGTCGACGGTGTCGAGCGCCAGCCCGCCCCCGGGCACGACCTCGCCCCTGGCCACCGGCACTTCCTGTAGTCGCAGCACATAGGCCCCGGCGGCTAGGCCCGCAAGGTTCGGGCGCAAAGAAACCGCGGGCATGACAATGCCGGTTTCGGAAAAGAAACGCTCGCGGGCAGCCGGCAAGAGGTCGCGCTCCATTCGGTTCGGACCGCCCGGGGGCAAGAGCGATTGCGAGAGCGCGCTGGAAAGATCGATCGCGATAGGCAGCAACAGGGGCGCCGGGATTTCCGCGCCATCGACGCGCAATTCTGGAGACGTTGCTGAGCTGATAGTCGACCGGGCGCCACCTGCGATGAGACGATCCGTCTTGATGATACGGTAGGCGACCAAGCCGAGCAGGCCGGCCAGCATGGCAAAAGGCGCCGCGGGCAGGCCCGGCACAATGGCCAGCAGCCCAAGCAGCACAGCCGCGATTGCCAGCGCCTTAGGCTGGGCGAGAATCTGTCGTCCTATGTCCTTGCCCAGATGACCGCCCTCCTCTTCGGAAGAAACGCGCGTAACGACAATCCCGGCTGCGGTTGAAATAACCAGAGCCGGGATCTGCGACACCAGCCCCGCACCGATGGTGAGAAGGGTGTAGGTCTTGGCTGCGGCGGCAGGTTCCATTCCCTTCTGGAAGATTCCAATAACCAGGCCACCCACAATGTTGGTCAGGAGAACGACGATTCCCGCAATTGCATCGCCTTTGACGAACTTCATGGCGCCGTCCATTGACCCGAAGAACTGGGACTCGCGCCCAAGCAGGGCACGTCGCCGACTTGCCTCCGCGTGATCGATGTGGCCTGCGCGCAACTCGGCGTCAATGGACATCTGTT
>PMZX01000396.1:7805-10441 GCA_003170035.1 Myxococcales bacterium
GCTGACACTTCGATGGCCAGTCGAAACAAGGTGGTGATCAGCAGCAGCGAGGGGAAGGTAGCGATGCGCAGCGCCTCGCTCACGTAAATCGCGACCAGCAGCAGGCTGACTGCAGCGGCGATATTCAGTGTGACGAACAGATCCAGCACAAAGGTGGGCAGCGGAACAATCATCATCCCGACAATCACCGCCACCAGCACCGCCAGGGCAATGTCCGAGTAGCGCGCGAACAACCCACGCACGTCGCCCGCCTTCAGCAACGACAAGAATGCCCCTTGCGCGACGGGCTCTGACCTCGACATGGGATGAAATGATGGCCAACGCGTCATCGGGCGTCAAGGGCCTTGCAAAAGGGCGAGGAATAGCGACCGTACAGAATACGTGCTTTCAAATTGCGAAAACGCGCTTTACTTTTCCCGCTGACCGGGCATTATCCCGCGCAATCTGTTAAGCGAGACACAACACAATGGACAACAACATCCAGTTCCTGGTCGACAATTTCGTGAAGCAAATCGTGGCCACGGTTGAAGCGGCAGCCGCTCGTCGCGTGCAGACTGCCGTGTCAGTGGCGCTTGGTGCGGGCTCGGCCGTTGCACTTCCGCGCCGCCGCGGTCGTCCCTCGAAGGCGAGCTACCTCGTGCCGGCGGCCGCAGCGCCCGCGCCCGCCAAGCGTCGGCCCAAGCAGCTCTGCCCGGTGCCGGGATGCACGGGTCTGGCTGCGCCGGTCTTTGGCATGGTTTGCGCCAAGCACAAGGGCGTGGCCAAGGCGCTGATCAAGAAGTACCGCGCCCAGCGCCGCGCTGCCAAAGCCAAGGGCTGAGAAGCGCAGGCCCGCGGCCGCTTTCCAGGGCCCGCGACAGGTTGCCTTCGGTCGCGGCCGCCGGGCACTCGATCTCTTACCGCCTGGCGGCCCGCTGGCTCTGCTAGGCTTGAGCCTATGCTGCGCATCCTGAGCCCGGGCGACCCGGACTACGAGGCGAGGCTGTCTGGCCTCGTGGGACGAGGAACGACTCTGCCCAAGGACATCGAGACCCGCGTTGCGGAGATCGTGGCTAAGGTCCGGCAGCAGGGCGACAGTGCTCTGCGCGAGTTCACCGAGCGGTTCGAACGCCGCCCATTGCCGATCATCGAATTGCAACGCTCGCAGTGGCTGGAACAGGCCGGCCGGGCCAGCGCTTCCGTCAGACGGGCGCTGGCCAATGCGGCCGCGCGCATCCGGGCCTATCACCAACTCGAGAAGCCGAGCGCTTACGAATCGATCGAGCCCGGAGTGCGGCTGCGCTGCCGGGTGACGCCGCTCGAGCGTGTCGGACTGTACATTCCCGGCGGCACGGCCTGTCTGGCGTCGACGGTATTGATGACCGCTATCCCGGCCAAGGTCGCCGGTGTGCGCACGATCATCATGACCACGCCGGGCCCGTCGCCCGAGACCCTGGCGGCGGCGCTGGAGGCGGGCGTGGACCGGGTTTTTCTCNNGGGCCCGGAAACGCCTATGTGATCGCAGCCAAGCGCTTGGTCTACGGTGACGTCGGTATCGACATGATCGCGGGCCCCACCGAGGTCGCGATCGCGGCTGATGCCAGCGCAAAGCCATCCTGGGTGGCGGCCGACCTGCTCGCGCAGGCCGAGCACGACGTGCTGGCGGTTCCCATCCTGGTGGCGGTGGGGCGCGCGGTGGCCGAGGCCGTGGCCGCGGAAGTGGACCGTCAGTTGGCGACACTCCCGCGACGAGAGATCGCGAGCAAGGCGGTGGACAATCAGGGCGTCGCCTTCGTGGTCGAGGATGCGGCCGCNNCAACGCCGCGGCGCTGGCCGACCAGGTGACCGCGGCGGGCGCGGTCTTCGTGGGCGAGCAGGCCTGCGAGGCGGTGGGTGACTACTTCGCGGGGCCGAGCCATGTGCTGCCCACGGGTGGCAGCGCGCGCTACGCCTCGCCTCTCGGGGTGGCCGACTTCACCAAGCGCACCTCCTTCATTGAATATGATGCGGCTGCTCTCGCGCGACAGGGGGACGACATCGTGGCGTTGGCTGAGGTCGAAGGCCTGTCCGGCCACGGGCGGTCGGTCAGCATCCGCACGGGTCGCGGGCGCTGACTTCCACGGCGCGTTCCGTCTCTGTCACCGTCGGCCATCCCCTGCGGGGGCTCGGGACGGACAGCCCACCCCACCTGTCCCCGCGCCCGGCGCGGCCACGGCCACGACCACGGCCACGGCCTGCTGCGGCTATCGCGAGATAGTGGATGCCCTTGACAGCCGGGGAAACTCCTCTAGATTACGCGCCTCGCTCGGGAGCTTGAAACATGTACGCCGTCATCCAGACCGGAGGAAAACAGTACCGGGTCGCCGAGGGGGAAACCCTGCGCGTGGAGAAGCTGCCCGCCTCTCTGGGGGAGAAGCTGTCTTTCGTGCCGCTCTTGTTTGCTGACGATGGCGGCAACGTGCAGGTCGGCAAGCCTCAGGTCAAGGGTATCAAGGTCGAGGCCGAGGTTCTGGAGCAAGGCCGGGGCAAGAAGATCATCGTCTTCAAGTACAAGCGTCGCAAGTCGTATCGGCGCAAGACAGGCCACCGCCAGCCCTTCACGGCGCTGAAGATCACGGCCATCAAGGCAGGAGCGTAGGCAGCCATGGCACACAAGA
>PMZX01000396.1:10548-12593 GCA_003170035.1 Myxococcales bacterium
TGGTCAGCATCGAGGCGGCCTAGCCGCAAGCACAGGTCCGGCCCGGGAGGGTCTCGGTGACCGCATTTATCGACCAGGCACGGATCAGCGTGCGCGGCGGTGATGGCGGAAACGGCGCCGTGGCCTTTCGACGCGAGAAGTTCGTTCCCAAGGGCGGCCCGGCGGGCGGGGACGGCGGCAACGGCGGCAGCGTGATCCTGCTGGCCGACGAAGGGCTATCGACGCTGCTCGATTTCCGCTATCGCCACGACTATCAAGCGCCGGCCGGCGAACGCGGTGGCAGCAAGGACAAGTACGGCCACGGGGGACAGGACATGGTTCTGCGGGTGCCCAGCGGAACCGAGGTTTACGACGATGCCAGCAACCAGCTGCTGGCGGATCTGCGCACCGAGGGCCAGCGTTTTGTGGTGGCCGCAGGTGGGAAAGGCGGGCGCGGCAACATCCATTTTGCGACATCAACCGACCGCGCGCCCAGGCGGGCCGAGCCGGGGCAGCCCGGAGAGGAGCGCGTGATCCGGCTGGAGCTGAAGCTGCTCGCCGACGTGGGCTTGGTGGGCTTTCCCAACGTGGGGAAGTCTTCCCTCATCGCGCGCGTATCCGCCGCGCGTCCCAAGGTCGCAGACTACCCCTTTACCACCCTGATTCCCCAGCTTGGCATGGTCCGGCTGTCGGATGATCGGGCGTTCGTGGTCGCGGACGTGCCCGGATTGATCGAGGGCGCACACCAGGGCGCAGGCCTCGGACATCGATTTCTGCGGCACCTGGAACGCACCCGCGTCCTGGTTCATCTACTTGAGCTGAATGCGATCAAGGGCCGTACCCCCTTGCGCGACTACCAGACCCTGCGGCGCGAGCTGGCCTTGTACGACCCTGCGCTGGCCGCTCGCATCGAGGTGGTCGTGCTCAACAAGCTGGACCTCCCGGAGACGCGCAAGAAGTTCCCTGCCCTGGAGCGCCTGTTTGCCCGTCGGGGGTTGCGGCTTTTCGGGGTCAGTGCTGCCACGGGAGAGGGGATCCCCGGCCTGCTCAGGGCCCTGTGGAGCGCTCTGGAAAAGGCGAGGGCCGCCCAGATCGCCACCCAGGGGGCGCCCACAGATCCACAATCGCGACGCAGTATCGCTCGCGACCCGACTATCTGCTAGGATGGCGGCCGCCGCTGGACAGCCCANNGGGTCACTGCGAGATTTGAGAGGCTCACAAGGAGCTACGAAATGATAAGTCTACGAACTTGGGGGGTTCCTGCTCTGCTGTTGGCTGTTGCCGCTTGCTGGGCGCAGCCTGCATGGGCTGACACAACCAGCGCAGCCGCGGCACGCGAGGCTCCGGCCGCGGCGCCTTCGCCAACCGGGGCGCCGGCGGAAAACGCAGCGGCCCCGTCGGCCGCTGCGGCTGCTGGCGACAGCGGCGGCTATACGGTGCGGCTGCGTGCGCTCGAGCGAAACGTCAACGATCTCAAGGAACAGGTCTTCCGCACCCGCGCGCGCCTCAACCTGCTCAAGGAGACGGTTCTGGGCGGCGTGATCGGGGCCTCCCGCTGTGTCATCAAGCACAAGAACGAAATGGGGGCATCGTTCCGCCTGATCAAGGCCGTCTATGCGCTGGACGGCGTTCAGATCTTCAACAAGGCGGATGATACCGGCCGCCTTTCCGAGATGACCGAGTTCGATATCTACAACGGCGCCATCCAGCCCGGCAGCCATACCCTCTCGGTGCAGTTCGTCTACCAGGGTTACGGATTCGGCGTGTTCAGCTACCTTAAGGGCTACAAGTTCAAGGCCAGTTCCAGCCACACCTTTGTGGCGGCTGACAACAAGGCCACCGTGGTTCTGGTGGTGGGCTACGAGAAGGGTGGCATGGCGACCAACATGGAAGACAAGCCCGCGGTCGATTTCCGGGTCAATCTGGTCGCCCCTGAAGCGGGTGGTCCCTCGGCTACGAAGAAGTGAAGCCGACCCTCCTGGAGAACCCTCGGATGCGGCATTTTCGATGGCAAGGGCCCAGTCGCGTGGGAAGCCCGCCGGCTCCCCCTGCGGGGACTTCGGGAC
>PMZX01000200.1 GCA_003170035.1 Myxococcales bacterium
GACGGGAACGGTGGCGCCAGCGGGCACGCTGCTGGCGATGAAGTGCCTGACCTGCGCCAGAACAGACGGAAACTGTCCCGCCTTGGGTCAGTAGCAGCGTAAGGGAGTGACCGGCCGGCCACCACAGCCGGTGAACGACTCTCAAGGCCGCTCTCCCTGAACTCAGGGACGAGCGGCCTTCGCGATCGAGGCGCCGCTCTGGCCTACCCTTCGCCAGGTTCCGGCTCGCCCCGCGGCACGGCCGCGGCGAAGCGCTCGGCGAAGTGGGTAGCGGGGCGTGCGCTTGCCAGGTCCAGCTCGAAATCGGGAACGTGGCTGCGGCCCAGGGTCGAAAGGAACTCGTCCACCTCGCGGCTGCTGAGGCCGAGTGAAGCCAGCGCCTCGCGACCGAGACGCGTCCCCTGCCCTTCGATGCCGTCCCCGCTGGCGTGCACAAGTTCCCGCAGGGCGCCCAGTTCCATGCGCGAAAACCGGGCCCCGCACACGTCGTAGTCGATCCACGCCTCGTACGAGAGCGGCGCCACGCGCTTGAGCATGCCCGCCATCAGATTGCCGTACTGCTGGATTTCCCACTGCGCGTGCGCGTCCACCCGCAGGGTGAGAAAGTGCAGCAAGTTGTGCAGATCGATCTTCCAGTACCACTGGGTGTAGGTCGAGAGCGGCAGGTCGATGCGCGCCAACTCGCGCGCCACCTCGTGACCGGTCAGCCACTCGTAGGTCGCCACCGCGCCCGACCGGCTATCCTGCCACCGTTGCTTGGCCTCGCTGCGCAGGCCGGCCGGCAGAGGCTGACCGGTGCGTCCTTGGTGGTTCTGCGCGCTCTGCGNNTTGACGTTGGCGGTGCGATGTCGAATCCACTGGCGTGCCACGAAGATCGGCATGCAGCAGTGGAACTTCAGCTCCACCATCTCACTGGGGGTCGTGTGCCGATGGCGGCGCAGATAGCGAAGCAGCCCGCGCGTCAGGCTGCGCTTGCGCGTGCCAAAACCGTAGCTGACCCGCGCGGCCCGCTCGATGTCCTCATCGGTGCCCATGTAATCGACCAAGGCGACAAAACCATGGTCCAGCACCGGGAAGTACAGGCCCAGGATCTCCTCGGCGCCCGGGCTGATGGTTCGCTTTGTGTTGTTTTGCAGGTTGGAGTCCGCCACGGCCGTTCCCTCCTAGCCGGCGCTCGTCACGAGGCCAGGCCGCCCGCCTCGACAAAAGCGCCCATGCGCCGATACTTCTGGTAGCGGAGATCCTTGAGCAGGTTGGGCGGCAGCGGCAGCAGATCCGCCAGATGGTGCCGCAAGGCCGTGGCCAGGTTGCGCGCCGTGAGGTCGAAGTTGCGGTGTGCACCTCCCGGTGCTTCCGGCACAATCTCGTCGACGATTCCCAGGCGGGCCAGGTCGGGTGCCGTGATCTTCATGGCCTCGGCCGCTTCGGCCTTGCGCTCATCGCTGCGGAAGAGAATCGAGGCGCAGCCTTCCGGCGAGATCACCGAGTAGATGGCGTATTCCAGCATGAGGATCCGGTCTGCCACCCCGATGCCCAGCGCCCCACCCGAGCCTCCTTCGCCAATGACCACCGCGATGATGGGAACCGGCAGCCCGGCCATCACCTCCAGGTTCTTGGCCACCGCTTCAGCCTGCCCGCGCTCCTCGGCGTCGATCCCGGGGAACGCACCTGGCGTGTCGAGCAAGCAGATGATGGGCTTGCCAAAGCGCGCAGCCATGTCCATCAGGCGCTTGGCCTTGCGATAGCCCTCGGGCTTGGCCATGCCCATGTTGCGCGCCAGCTTCTCCTTGGTGGTGCGCCCCTTTTGCTGGCCCAGGCACAGGACCGGCACGCCTTCGAAGAAGCCGATGCCGCCGATCATCGCGGCGTCATCGGCGAAGCGGCGATCCCCGTGAAGCTCGCAGAAATCGGTGAAGAGCCGGCTGACATAGTCGAGCGTGTAGGGCCGGGCCGGGTGCCGCGCCAACTGCACCTTCTGCCAGGGTGTCAGTTCGGAGAAGATCTGCTGCTGCAGCTCGCGCGCGCGCAGCTCCAGCGCCTCGAATTCGCGCCGCATCTCGCCCGACGGGCGCGTGCGCTGCCTGAGCTCCTCGATTCTACGTTCCAGATCGACCACCGGCCGCTCGAAATCGAGCACCGGAGCCTCCCTTGGCTTTTCCTTCTTGCTTGGCATGTGCGTTCTATCATCCTGTTTCGGATCGCGAGCGAGGGCAAGAGATGTGTGAGTGAGTCAGTGGAGGGTTGATAGATCCCGAGCGAGGGCGTCGGGGTCTGGGGGCAGAGGGGCCCGGAGATCGGCTGGTTCGCGTCGAAACCAGGTCCTCTGTCGCCGGGCATAGGCCGAAGTGGCAGTCTTGGTCTGGGCCACCGCCTCCTGCAAGGTCAGCAGGCCGTCGAGATGCTGGCCGAGTTGCTTGTAGCCCAAGGCAGCCATGGCACGGGTGCGGCCAAAGCCGGCTTTGCGCAGCGCCTCGACCTCGGCGAGAAAACCAGCCGTCATCATGCGTTCGACTCGGCCCTGGATCAGCGTACGCAGCTCGGCGAGCGGGCAGTCGAGGATGACCACGAAGAGGCGCCAAGGAAGCAGCGGACGGGGGGCGCGCCGGCGCAATTCGCTGATCGGGATTCCGGTCTGCTCGTACACTTCGAGGGCACGGCTGGTTCGAACCAAATCGCCGGGTCGAATCTTGGCCGCAGCCTCAGAGTCGATTTCCTGCAGGCGGCGATGCAAGGCGGGTACGCCCTGAGCCGCAGCCTCGGCCTGATGGCGCGCCCTGATCACCGGATCGGGCGGAGGCGCGTCGAAGATCCCTTCGCGAAGGGCGCGAAAATACAGGCCCGTGCCGCCCACGATTAGGGGCGTGCGGCCGCGCCTGCGAATGTCGTCGATGACCGCGCGCGCCCGTGTGGCCCAGGCGGCCGCATGGAAAGGTTCGCCCGGATCGACGAGGTCGAGAAGGTGGTGCGGACAGCGCGCCTGCTCCACGGCCGAGGGCTTGCCTGTGCCAATGTCCATGCCGCGATAGACCTGCATGGAGTCGCAGCACACGATCTCGCCAGAGAGTCGCTCAGCCAGCGCGAGCCCGAGTTCGCTCTTCCCCGAGGCGGTAGGGCCCAAAATGGCCACGACCATTCTAGCTACGTCCCAGGCGTTGTTCGATCTCGGCGATGGACATGCGCAGGAGCACCGGGCGACCGTGCGGGCAATGTGAATGCAGATCCACGGCATCAAGCTGACCAAGAAGCGTAAGGGCCGCGTCGCGCGCCACGATGTCGCCCGCGCGCAGAGCGCCGTGGCACGCCATGGTTGCGAACACCTCCTCGAAATTCTCCTCGGCCCGGCGCAAGGAATCCCCTTCTGCCACCCGGTGCAGAACGTCGCGCAGCAGAGGCTTGGGATCCACGTCCTTCAGCAAGTCAGGCACCGCGCGCAGGAGCATGGACCTCGGCCCGAAACTCTCGACCTCGAAGCCAAGTCCTGCCAGCGCTTCGACCGTCGTCCCCTCGCGCGCCACCGCAGCCGCAACTTCATCCAACTCGATGGGAATGGGAAACAGCAGGCGCTGGCGAACCACGGCCCGTTGCCGATGTGCCACGCGCAGGCGTTCGAACATGATCCGCTCGTGCGCCGCATGTTGGTCCACCAGCACCAGCTCCGACGGACCTTCGCACACCAGATAGGTGCGCCGGAGCTGCCCGATGTACTCGAGCCCGCTGAAAAAGCCCCTCAACGCGGGCTCAGCGGCCGCCGGCAACGCTTCGTCGCGCAGCAGGGTCGGCAGCGTGGGAGCCCCCTGCCTTTCGCCCGGCGACCGCACGGCCGAAAGCGGTTCCTGCCGATCCCGCGTCGGCCCAAGCGGGAGCGGCCGATCTTCGACTGCCTGGGCGACACGTTCGGGCGGCAGGGTGTAGGCACGAATCGGCGACACCGCCAGCCACGGGGCACGCGAAACAGCTCGGCCCACAACGTGTCGAACCGCCGCGTAGACTTCCTGCGGCCGCGAAAAGCGCACCTCCAGCTTCTGCGGATGAACGTTGATGTCCAGCTCTTGGCCAGGGACATCGACAAACAGCGCGGCCAACGGGTAGCGCCCCTTTTCCAGCAATTCACCGTAGCCCTGGGCCAGCGCGTGCAGCAGAGCGCGATCGCGCACGAAACGACGCCCGACAAACAGGAAAGTCGAGCGCCCGGCCGGCGCGGCCTCCTCGGGCGANNTCGTGCAACACCTTGGCGCCACGCCGAGCGAGCGCCGCACGCACCCGCTCGGCCATGTCCCGGTGGGGCGGCAAATCGAGCGTCCCGCGGCCGTTGGCACGCAGGCGGAAATGGACCTCGGGATGGGCCAAGGCCAGGCGCAGAATGGCTTCCGAGACATTGGCCGCCTCGGTGGCCTCGGATTTCATGAACTTCAGGCGCGCGGGCGTGTTGAAGAAAAGGTCACGCACCTCGAGCTGGGTTCCCTCGGCCATGCCGACCTCTCCCGCGTCGGTCTCGACCCCGGCATCGACTAGCAGACGGAAGCCGGCAGCGGCACCGGCCATCTTCGTGCGCAGGGTGAGACGAGAAACCGCGGCGATGGAGGGCAGCGCTTCACCACGAAAACCAAAAGTCGCCAGTCCCCACAGATCGTCGGCAGAAGCAATCTTCGAGGTGGCGTGGCGCTGCAGGGCCAGGCGCGCCTCCTCGGCGGTCATGCCACAGCCGTCATCCACCACGCGGATCAGCCGCCGGCCACCAGCCTCGATCTCCACGTCGATGCGGCGGGCGCCCGCGTCGACCGCATTCTCGCACAGCTCCTTGGCCACCGAGGCCGGTCGCTCGACCACCTCGCCCGCGGCGATCTGGTTTGCCAGCTCCTGGGAGAGAATATGAATGCGGGGCGCGGGCGCGTGAGGTTCCATGCTTTGCGGAGCCAGCGTATCAGGGAGCCGCGCGCGCGAAAACGACTTAGGGCGAGAATCCTTTCCCCACCAAATACAACTCCGTGCTCTCTCCACGCGAGCCTTCAGGTTTGAGTAGGCGCACCTCGGAGAAGCGGTTGGACATGCGCGCGCGGATGCGGGCTACCTCAGCGCTCTGAAACACCTTGGCCACGAAGGCGCCCAGCGGCGCGAGCAGGCGCTCGGCCCGGCCCAGCGCTTCCTCTACCAAGGCTGCCGAGCGCGCCTGATCGGTCGCGCGAATTCCCGTCGTGTCGGGGGCCATGTCGGACAGGACCACGTCGAAAGCAGCCTGGCCGCACAGCAATTCCTCGTCGGACAAGGCGAAGATGTCTGCCAGCAGAACCCGCGCGCCCGGAACCGGCCGCGGCAGGGGCTGGCGATCCACGCCGACCACCACGCCGTGTGGCCCTGCCACCTTGCACGCATATTGCAGCCACGATCCAGGACGGCAGCCCAGATCGAGCACCCGCGCCCCCGCGCGCAGAAGATGCAAGCGCCGGTCGATCTCCTCCAGCTTGTAGACCGAGCGCGCCGCGAACCCCTCGCTGCGTGCCTTGCGAAAGAACGCGTCGTGGCGCCGGTTGCGGTCGCGCAGCGAAGCCAACCTGCCTGCCTAGCCGAACGACGTCTACTTCGTCGTCTGGCCCTTCTTCGACGCCTTCATCGGGTTCTTGGAGTCAGCCTCGACCTGCACCACCGGAACGATGTACTTCTTCACGTTCTTGGCACTGCCCTTGAGAAAGACCAGGCCATGGGCCGGCCCGGGGACCGCGCCCTTGACCAGCACGACATTCTGTTCCGGGAAGACCTTGACCACCACCAGGTCCGAGGCGGTGCACCGGACATGCCCCATGTGACCGGACATCCGCTTGCCCTTGTGCACGCGGCCAGGGGTGAGGCGGCAGCCGATGGAGCCGCCGTGACGAAAAAACTCGTGCGACCCGTGGCCATTCACCGAGCCCGCCATATGGTGCTTCTTCATGACCCCCTGGTAGCCCTTGCCCTTGCTGACGCCGACGACGTCCACCACGTCGCCCGACTTGAAGACCTCGTCGGCCTTCAGCACCTTGCCCACATCGAACTTGGTGGCCGCATCGTTCGGCTCCAGGCGAACCTCGCGCAGTACCGCGGGCGTCCGCTCGATCTTCAGCTTCTCGAAGAGCTTGGCCTCCGAACGGCGCAGGTGGCGTAGCGAGCGCTCCTCGAACCCGAGCTGCAAGGCCACGTACCCATGCTTTTCCGGCGTCCGTTGTGCTGTGACCACGCAGGGGCCGATCTCGAGCGCCGTGCAGCCCAGAGATGTTCCGTCATCGTGGAATACGCGGGTCATCCCCAACTTGCGGCCGATCAGGCCCATTTTCAGCGACATGGTTTGCAAACCTCTCGAAAGGACGTGGCTTTATAGTCGGCGACCAGCGCCAGGTCAAGCTGACTCAGTCACCTTGGCCTTTCTCTGCCGCACCGCCCTGGCGGGTCTCGCTTTCGATGAGCTTCTGCGGGTCGAAGGTGACCGGACCCAAGATGAGATCGATCTGCCGGTCGAAGGGTGAGGCGTCGGGCCGACTCTCCTCGGGGCTGCGGGGCCGGAACACCAGATTCACGGCTGCCACCGTCGGCGCATCCCGAAACATGGGACGCGGGTACTCCAGGTTGAAGGCGGCGTCGCGCACGCAGCGCTCGATCTCGGGTCGGTCCAGGCTGGACCGGCTGACGATCGCGTCCTCAAGCTCGCCCCGTTCGAGATGAAGCTCCAGCCGGAGCCGACCGCGCAAAGCCAAATCGACGCCGTTGGCGACCCGCCGCGAAACGTAGCAAGCCCGCGCACGCGGCATGAAGGCCAGTGCCAGGGCGTTGCGCAGCACCAGCGGGTCCAT
>PMZX01000257.1:0-8151 GCA_003170035.1 Myxococcales bacterium
CGCGAACACGGGGGCGAGTTGCGACGACGGGAACGCCTGTACGCAGACCGATACCTGTCAATCTGGGGTTTGCGTTGGCTCGAACCCGAAGACTTGCCCAGCTCCCGCGACGTGCCGCGGAGCCGGCACATGCGATCCAAGCACGGGGACCTGCAACTACCCGTTGGCTGCCAACAACTCCTCATGCAGCGACGGCAACGCCTGTACTCAATACGATTCCTGTCAAGGCGGCACATGTGTGGGGACGCCCATAACCTGTGCGGCCACTACCTGCCACGCTGCCGGAACCTGTTCGGCTGGGACCTGTTCACAGGGCTCCCCGGTAGCTGACGGAACCACGGACCCGACCTGTCCATCATCGGCAAACAAGTGCTACTCAGGGACCTGTGTCCAGTGCCTGACAGACCAGCACTGCTCGGCCCCGACCCCGAGTTGCGACCCTACTAGCCACACTTGCGTATGCCGCAAACCAAGCTCCGGAAACCTCTTGAAGAACCCCGGATTTGATGGCTCGCTGTCTGGTTGGACCGTATACACTGCAACCTTGGCCGCCGATTCAGAGGGCTGTTCAGGCTCCAACTCGGGCTATGTCGACAATGACGAGGCAGATCCAGAGCAGTGTGTTCCGCTGACGGGAGGAGCTGCGTACTATTTCGGCGGCAAATTCAAGGGGGGGTATGCAGGGAACTTCTTCCGCCTGCGTTTCTTCACCGGAGCCAATTGTGCCGGCACCGGTGATAATACATTGGACTTGGACCTCGTAGGTTCCACGGACTGGGCCCCGCTCTGGATGGATCTTGTGGCCCCATCGGGTACGACAAGCGTCAGGGTCGGCTTCTATGGAATGCAGCAATATTTCGACCAGCTTTACCTCAATGTGGCCAACCAGTTCTGAGCCCTAAGCAGCACGTGGCCGGGTATGGCTGGTTCACCGAGGCAGACACTACAGTTCACAGGCTGGTCAACGCAACGCGCGTCATCGAACACTCGACGGAGGGGCAGCCTTTTCGAGCTGCCGCAGCGATCAAGCAGGACGTTCGGTGGTAGCTCGCGGAGTGTGCGTCGGTCGCTAACCCTCGGACCGTTCCGCACGCGGCTCCGCGGCTGTCGCAGCGCCAGCCGGCGGCGACCGGTCAGCGGATCACCAGGTAAAGATCATGCCGCTGTTGGCGATGTAGGCAACTTGTTTCTCGCCCAAGGACCACTTGAAGTTGGCGCGGAAGAGGTCCAGGTCGACGTGGAGCCAGGGTCTCACGTGATAGACGGCGCCGCACGAGATGCCCTGCTGGGACTTGATCACACTGTGCGGAATATTGCCCGTGATGGGGTCGGGCGTGTTGTCGGACGGGTTGAGGATGACTTGCGTAAGCCCCCAGCCGGCAGAGACATCCACCCTACCCAAGACGACCATCGATTGCACGTAGTACCCGGCGAACTTGCGCAGGTGCGTCTCCGGATCGACCGAGGCATCGCTCACTTCCAGGGCGTAGTTCAGTCCGAGACCGTACCCGTAGTGACCGGCGACACCCAAGCGAACCGGACCCAACTCGAGACGGCCACCATATCCAAAGCCTTTTGCTGCCGTGCCTTCTGAGTCCGGACGAAGGGACTTGTATACGTTCTGATAGGCCCCGTTGCCGAAGAGGACGACCTTGCCCATCTCGGCGATGTGTCGTTCAAAGGTCATTTCTGCTTCTGCCCGCGGCCATTTCGTTCGCGACCAGGCACCTTGGAGATGGACGGGATCGAAGGCCCCAATGCTTAGCTGCAGTCCACCCAACACAGGCGTCGCATAGGTGACCTGGGATGCGAATCCGCTGCCCAGCACGCCGAACCCGATGTGACCCTGGGTCGGCCCGTTGGAATCAACCAAGCCGGGAAAGCCGACGCCAAAGCCATGGCCGTAGAGGACATCGATGTCCGTGGCACCCCGGGAGTACAACCCTCTTGATCGACCGACCAGCAAGCTCCCCCACAAACCCTCCGCTTTGACGTAGCCCTGCCTCACGTCTGCTGTGTTGATCTGGTTCTTCTCCTGGGCCAGGCTTTCGACCCACGCCCAGATCTGAACGTAGCCTTTTACAGTGGTGTAGGGGGTCGCGGGGCCCCTCACGCCGAATCCGAACGTGTTTCCGATCATTCCGCTGCGAACCCGCACGCGTTCGACAGTCCCCTGGGAAAGTGTGCCGGTCGCGGTCGCTGCCGTTGCCGACAGTGAGGCGTCTGCGAGCATTCCACCACCTTTCACGTCATGTGCAAGGCTCCCGCTCGCATCCACCGCGCTATTCGGGAACGAATCGCCCCGGACATAGCTGACGAACGCGGCTGCGCGCCCGTCGCTGTACACCGTCCAGTCACCGTCATGAGAGAGGATCTTTTCGGCGGCTGCATTCTTCAAGAAAAGCGAAGAGCCAAGGACGAATGAACACAGAACAACACATACCTTTCCAGACGAGGACTGTGGTCTCACGGATGTCTCCTGTGGCGGGGGGGAAGGCGGTGGCTATGGACTGGTTACCGACTTCACGTTGAAGAAGAGCCACTGCGGGTAGAAGCCATTGGATTGCTTGTAGGGCTGCGTAGGGGACGGGGGACTGGTAGGTTGAGGCGACATGCCGGTCAAATCGATTGTGCGGGAATTGGCGCAAGTGGTTTGTCGATTGGGGCCACCGCAGTTCATCTGACCCAGGCAGTTCGAATCGTGCAGGATCAGCTTGATGGTTCCCCCGCCTGTGACCGGGAAACTGGCGGTGTATTTCATTGGGAAGGTCTCGTGCATTTCGCACCAAGAGTCGAGGCCCCCGGAGACCGACGGGAAGGCGTTCAGGTAGTAGACATCGTCGGTGCCGGAGAGGGCATTTGACCCCGCCACAGGAGGATTGACATGGATTTCATAGGTATTCCATTTGCTATCGGTGGGTGTGCCGCCCACGTACCAGCCGTCGTTGGTGGTTTCTGGACTCGTCGGCGGGGTCGTCGAGGATGCTCGCATCGTCCCGCCCGTGTAGCACTTTGTTCCCAGAACCCCCCGCACCTCGAAGGTCACTGTGTACTTGGTCCCCGCCGTTCCCCCTACGGTCTGCGTGACAGTACGGAATACCCCGCGGTCGGCGAAGTTCGTTGCCGTGGCGTTCGGGCACGCGCCACCAGTATCGGGGAGGAGGGGGCAGTCGAGCCCAGAGGCGCTTCCATTCGAACATGTCCCGACCCACAGGTATCCGTTCAGCCAAGGGACAACGTCGGTGGAGGCGCCGCCCGCGCCGGTCGTGCCGCCGGTGCTGGTCGTGCCGCCTGCGCTGGTCGTGCCGCCTGCGCTGGTCGTGCCGCCCGTCCTCGTAGTGCCGCCGACACTTCCGCCGGTTGCAGAGGAGCCGCCTGTCCTCGTGGTGCCGCCGGTGCTGGTCGTGCCGCCGGGGCTGGTGGTCACACCGCCCGCGCTGCCGCCGGTTGCACTAGATCCGCCCGTCCTCGTGGTCCCGCCCGAGGTGGTCGTCCCACCTGGGGTGGTGGTCACGCCGCCCGCGCTGCCACCGATTGGGGTGGAACCACCCGTCCGGGTTGCGCCGCCGGTGACAGGACTGCCGCCGGTGCTGGTCGTGCCGCCGGTATTCCCGGGTTGCGTGGAACTGGCTACGCTGCCGCCGCCTACGCTGGTGGTACCGCCTGCAGGCGTGCCGCCCACAGGGCTCGTGCTACTCGCCCCCTGGGAACAGGATGCCGCTATGAGTGCGAAGCTCGCGACACAGAGCATACGGAAAGTGGTTCGGTTCATCTGATGCCTCCTCGGAAACATTGTTCGAGCTTCGCCGGGTCGAGATCCATGCGACGGCTATTCTTTGTTAGGGCAGGTAGCCATAAAACAACTGGCCCCCTTTTCGGCGACCGACAGCAGTATACCTCACACGCGATTTCCATAGGTCGGCTTTTTGCCCACGCTCATGGCCGCCCGTGACGATGTTGCGTGGCGCTTGCCGGCCCAAATGGGTCAGCGAAAACCGACTGGTCGCATCGATTTCGAGTACTCGTCGTGACATGTCAGTATCCACATGTGGCCAGTTCAATTCTACCCTAGCTTCGTGTACCATCAGCGGCTATTCCCAGGCCGTGCTTCGTGCCGCGCGAGCCGGCTTCAGCGAGAACAGTGTCCCAAGAATAGTGAGGAGGACTCATGACCGTCACATATCTTCGAATCTGCTGGCCCCGAGCGCTCTACCTGTCCGCCGCTGTCATGCTCGTGGCATGCTCGAGTTCTTCGACCACGAATACAGGTGGGCAGGCCGGGGGCGGAAGCACGAGCACGACCCCGATCAATTCTGGCGGAACCAAGGCTACCACCACCAGCGCGTCCAGCACGAGCAACGGAGGCTCCTCAGTAGTCTCCGGTGGGACGACAGCCAGCCCGGTCGGCGGGACGACAGCCAGCCCGGTGGGCGGGACGACGGCCACCGCGGTCGGCGGAACGACAGCCAGCCCGGGCGGGACGACGGCCACCCCAGGCGGGACGACTAGTAGCGGCGGGACGACCAGCACGGGCGGCGTGACCAGCACGGGCGGCACAACCAGGACCGGCGGTTCCACCCCAACCGGTGGAGCCACGGGCGGCGTGACCAGCACGGGCGGCGTGACCAGCACGGGCGGCACGACCAGGATGGGAGGCTCGACCGCGACCGGCGGAAGCCCGGGCGGGACGACCAGCACCGGCGGCACGACTCGGACGGGCGGTTCGACCGCGACCGGTGGGAGTTCGGGTGGCACGAGCAGCGCGGGCGGTTCCACTGCAACCGGTGGCAGCGCGGGCGGATCGACGACAGTCGCGGGCCTGCCAAGCCGCGCGACGGTGCTGGCGTCCATGCAGAGTGCCAATGACTGGTTCATGAAAAAGTATCCGGATCCTGGGGCGGACATAGTTACGGACAAGACCAGAGCCAGCAATCTTTGGACCCGAGCCACGTACTTCGAAGGGCTCATGGCGCTCTACAACGTGGAAACCGACGCCACCAAGAAGGCCAGCTACAAGACCTACGCGGTGAACTGGGGGACCTCGCATTCCTGGGCCCTGTACAGCACTCCCAACACCAATGCGGACAATCAGGCCTGCGGCCAGGTCTATATCGAGCTTTACAACATCGACAAGGTGGCCAACTACATCACGGCCATCAAGGGCGGCATCGACGCTATGGTGGCGAGCCCGCCCACTGGTACGAATGGGTGGTGGTGGATCGACGCGATCCACATGTCCATGCCGAGTTTTGCGAAACTGGGGGTCATCTACAACGACACCAAGTACTTCGATGGCATGTGGACCATGTACAACCAGGCCCGCAGCACACAAGGCGGGGGCTTGTGGAACCCGACCGATGGATTCTGGTACCGCGACTTGCACTACACGCCGAGTGGCGGCACCGCGACGCCGATGACGGCAGCCATCCACAACGCCATACCGGCAAACACTGTCGACGCCTACTACGTGGCCCCGAACGGCAAGGGTCTCTACTGGTCGCGCGGCAACGGCTGGGTCGTCGCAGCCCTGGTGCGGGTTCTCGACATCCTGCCGACCACCGATTCGCATCGGGCCACGTACGTCGCCGACTTCCAGGCCATGGCCAAATCACTGATCGCCGTCCAGCGCAGCGATGGCTTCTGGAACGAGAGCCTCATGGATCCCACCCACTGTGCCAGCATCGGCCTGACCGGCGACGATGGTCCAGAAACCAGCGGGACGGATTTCTTCGTCTACGGCCTGGCATGGGGCATTCGCAAGGGACTCCTCGACGCGGCGACCTACAGCGCGGCCATGCAGAAAGGCTGGAATGGTCTTTCCACCGTCGCGCTCCAGTCGAATGGTTTGCTCGGCTACACGCAATCCACCGGCGATCGTCCCTGCACCGAAGACACGCAAGCCGCTGGGCGGCTGAGTGCAACCCGGCTCGCCAACTTCGATGACTACGGGGTTGGGGGCTTCCTGCTGGCCGGTAGCGAGGTCTACCAGCTCACCAGCCACTAGGAGATCGGCGGCGCGTCTGGCCGCACCGCCAGCACGACTGGCCCAAATCNNGGGGCGACCTGCGGTCGCCCGGCCGGGGGATGCGGCGCGGCCCCAATGCGAGTACCATGGTGCTTCTGGGGTGCCGCCATGTGGCTTTTCCCGCTGGGAGTGTTCAGGTCTGAGTTCAGGTCACGATCAGTCTCGTGGTCCACGGGGATGGCACTATGCCAAGTCCGCTGACCGTACTGCTCATCGCAATCGCGGGGATCTTCTGCCACAACGGGTTGAGCTACGCGCTCTCGCTGACCGGCCCGCGGAGGGACCCGCTCAAGGCTCTCTTCGGCCTTCTTTGTCTGCTGGGCGCGGCCTACGCACTGGCCTGCCTGGCTGCGTATCGCGCGGTCGACGTGACTGCGTGCCTGTACGCGAACAAGTGGCAGACCGTTTTCTCGTCCCTGATCCTGATGGTGCTGCCCTGGTTCGTCGGTCTCTACTCTGATTTTCGCCCCAAGCGCTTCCTAGCGGTTCTGTCCGCTGCCTTTGTCCTGCTTGGCGTTGCCGACTTTGTTTCTGATCACGGGATCCTCTACTCGGAGATCAGCGGCTTGGTCCATCGCGAGACTCCCTGGGGGGAACAGCTTTCCTCGTTCACCGGCAGGCTGTCGCCGGTCGCCTACCTGGGCTACGCGACCGATCTGGCGACCATTGGGTTCTGTGCCCTGTGCGGCCGGCGGCTGCTGCGCCGACGAGATCGGAGCCTGGCTTGGCGCCTGCTGGGGCTGGTGGGATTCGCGGTCGTGGCCTTTGTCAATGACACCCTGCTGGATGCGGGCCGGATCCGCAGCGTGTACCTGGAGGAGTACGTGATCTTCGCGTTTCTCCTGGTCATTGGCACCTGGCTGGGTAATCGCCGCATGCGCGCCGAGGGCAATTACCAAACCCTGTTTCACGCCGTGAGCGAGGCCATCACGGTCCACGACGCCCGCACCGGCCAGATTCTCGACGCCAACCAAAGCGCCGCGCGTCTGTATCACACCACCCGCGAGGACGTGTTGACCGGCGATCCGGGCCGCGGCGTTTCTGGCGTGGCTCCCTATCTCGCCTCGGAGGCCGTTGAGCGAATTCGCCGCGCCGCCAGAGAGGGTCCTGCAACCTTCGAGTGGCTGAGCCGACACATCGATGATGGTTCCCTGTTCTGGACCGAGGTGGCGCTGCGCTCCGAGGTGATCGACGGGCGTCGCGTGGTCCTGGCTACCGCGCGCGACATCAGTGCGCGCAAGCACGCCGAGGAGGCCTTGCGCGACGGCGAATCCCGCTATCGTGCCGTGGTCGAAGGCTTTGACGGGTTCATCTATATCTGCTCGCCCGACCACAAGATCGAGTTCATGAACGCCAAGTTGATCGCGCGCACCGGCCGCGACGCCACCGGCGAGACCTGTCACAAGGTGGTGCACGATCTGGACGAGCCGTGTTCCTGGTGTGCGAACGAGCGGGTGCAGCAGGGCGAGACCGTGCGCTGGCAGCTCCAGAGTCCGAAAGACCAACGCTGGTACGACATCGTCAGCACCCCCATCCAGCGCGCTGACGGAAGCACTGCCAGGCAAGGGATGATCACCGACATCACCGAGCAGAAGAAGGCCGAGGAAGACCGCCGCCAGCTCGATGCGCAGATGCAGCAGATCCAGAAGCTGGAGAGCCTGGGTTTGCTCGCCGGTGGGGTCGCCCACGACTTCAACAACTTGCTCACCGCGGTGCTGGGCAACACGGAGTTGGCACTCAAGGATCTGCCCGCGTCTGCCCCGTCGCGCGAACCGCTGGGCGAGATCCGCACCATCGCCTGCCGGGCCGCCGACCTGTGCCGGCAGCTTCTGGCCTATTCCGGCCGCGGCGGCTTCGTGAGCGAGCCCATCGCTCCCCAACGCATCGTCGAAGAGATCTCTCGCATCCTGGAGGTATCGGTGACGGCCAAGGTGCGCCTGGTCTTCCGCTTCGCCGAGAATGTGCCCCTGATTGTCGGCGATCCGACCCAGATCCGGCAGGTGGTGATGAACCTCATCACCAATGCCTCGGAAGCCATCGGCGATCATGAGGGCGTGATCACACTCAGCCTCAGCCAGCGCCAGATCGCGCGCAGCGACCTGCGCGACTTCGTGGCTCCCACCGAG
>PMZX01000257.1:8173-13879 GCA_003170035.1 Myxococcales bacterium
GTGCGCGGTCACAAGGGAGCCATCCGCATCGCCAGCGAGGTGGGCAAGGGCACGAGCGTGATCGTGCTGCTGCCCGGGGCTGGCCCCGATGTCAGCCTTCCCGTCGACCTTACCGCGACCGGCCCGGTGGTGCGACTCGCGAATGCCGCCGTGCTGGTGGTGGATGACAACGCGCGTGTGCTGCAGGCGGTGTCACAACTGGTCGGGGCGCTGGGCTACCCGGTGATGACCGCTGCCAGCGGCCGGGAAGCGCTGGGCGTATTTGGCGAACATCACGCGCACATCGGGTGCGTTCTGCTCGACCTCACCATGCCTGACATGGATGGGCTGGAGACCATGCAAGCGCTTCGCGCCGTTGATCCCAAAGCCCGGATCGTGCTGTCGAGCGGGTACAGCGAGCAGTCGGTGCGGCGCCGCATAGGCGGGGACGGTCCCACCCACTTTCTGCAGAAGCCCTTCGTCGAGGATGATCTGAAGGCCGCGATCGAGTCGGCCATGCGCACGAGCGGCGGTAACGGCGAATAACGTGACACATAGTGCTGGCAAGCAACCCAGCCAGTAGACTTCCCACAGGTTGTCGGCGATCCTCGACGGCGTGACGGCTGCGCGTCCCCCTTGTGTCCTGGTCGTCGGCCTGGACTGTCTGTCCCCGGATCTGGTCTTTGATCGCTACCGCGAGCAACTGCCGGCCTTCGCTGCGCTCATGCGCCAGGGCACCTGGGGCCGGTTGCGTAGCACGGATCCGCCCATCACGATTCCGGCCTGGACCTGCATGATGACCGGGGTGCCGGCCTCGCGCCTGGGGCTGTACGGGTTCCGGCATCGGCGGTTGGGAAGCTACGTGGAAAAATACCTGGCCAACGCCACGCATGTGCGCGTGCCGCGGGTGTGGGACGTGCTTTCGCGCGCGGGCCATTCGGTGGGCGTGTTGGGCGTTCCCCAGACCTGGCCGCCCGCACCGGTCAATGGATTCCTGGTGAGCGACGCGCCTGCGGCCGGGAGCGCTGCCTTCACCTTTCCAGCCGAGCTGGAAGCGGAGATCGAGCGAGCCGTGGGCCGCTATCGATTCGACGTGGAAGGATTCCGCATGGCGGATCCGGACCGGGTACTGGACGCCATCCGCGCCATCACCTGCCAGCGCTTCGAGCTGTTCCGTGCGCTTTCAGCCTCGCGCGGGGGCGATTTTCTGATGATGGCGGACATGGGGCCCGATCGCATTCATCACCTTTTCTATCGTCATTGCGATCCGGCTCACCCGCGCCACCGGCCCGGTCACCGCCACACGGACGTTGTGCTCGACTTCTACCGGCTGCTCGATGCCGAGCTGGCGCGCACGCTGCAAGGTGTGCCTGCCGAATGTCACGTGCTGGTGGTTTCTGACCACGGCGCCCAGCCCATGCTGGGAGGGTTCTGCCTCAACGATTGGCTGATTGCGCGCGGCTGGCTGCGACTCAAGCAGCCGGTGCCCGCGGTGCGCGACTTTCACGAAGGCCTGGTCGACTGGCCCAACACGCGCGCTTGGGCCTGGGGCGGACACTGTGGCCGCATCTTCCTCAACTTGCGCGGCCGCGAGCCCGACGGCACCGTGGCGCCCGAGCAGGCCTCTGCCGTGTTGGACGAGATCGCGCAGGCCCTCGAGGCACAACAGGATCCCAGCGGCCGTCTCATGGGCAACCGCGTGCTACGCCTGGGCGGGCCGGAGCTGCCCGACCCGGCCGGTGATCCCCCGGACCTTCTCGTCTATCTGGGCGATATGCGCTGGCGTGCGCTCGGGTCGATTGGGCACACCGACATTTTCCAGCAGGAGAACGACACCGGCGCCGACGATGCCAGCCATCATCCGATGGGCGTGTTCATCCATCGCGGGCCCGGCAGGCCGCAGGGACATCGCGCGGGTCTGCGTCTGCTCGATGTGGCTCCGACCATTCTCTCATGGTTCGGCCTGGCGTCGGTCGACGGGTGCGAGGGACGCGTACTGGACCTGTAGCGAATCACCGTCCTGTCGTCTCCCATTGACGAGAGCCCAGGCGGCAAGTGGTTGGGCTCAGTCTCCCACGGCTTTGAACTTGGCGGCGGAATCCTCCTCTGCCGGAGCGGTTCTTTTCGCGCCCGACCGACCAGGAGGGGCGACACGCGCCTTCGGCCTGGCAACGCTCGCGGGCTTGTCTGGGTCCAGCGTGAAAGTGACCGTTCCGCCCTTGCTGGCATCGATGAGCACGCTCTTGTCTTGATACCCCACCGCTTTCAAGACCGCCGCCACCGGCGTGTTTGAACGTGGCAGCGTTATCTGGTGCGGAGTGTTTCCCCGGGGCGAGTTCTCGCCTTCCAGCCAGACCTCGGCGGAGACCGGCATGCTGACGATCTCGACCTCGACCCGCGCTGGTGGGGCGGCAACCGGCTGCAGCGCCGGGGGCTCCGGCCGGGTTGGCGGGGGCGTGGCCGGCGCGACCACGGGGTGCGAGCGCGTGAACGAATAGACCACGATCACAAGCAGAAGGAGCGCCACCGGCAGGCCAAGCAGGAAAATCCACTTCGCCTTGTTGGACGTGATCGCGGCTGGTCCGCTATCGAAGGCATGCGCCCCCGCCTCTTCGTTGCTCACTGGCGTCCTGGTTTCCACCGGGGGAACGGATGTTCTTGATGGAGGATGTTGGGTCGGGGGTGGTGTGGGGGTTCGCGCTCGCGGCGCGAAATCCCCGCGCGGCCGGCTCCGCACGGGCGTGGGCACGGGCGCGGGTGCGGGGAGCCCGGGGAAGCCAGCCGGCCGACCCAGCAGCGCGCTGAAATCGGATTTCGGCGCGTCCAGGAACGATTCCATCGCGGCCACGACCACGGACATGGACGCGATTCTCGCAGTCGGCTCCTTGACCAACATCCGTCCCACCAGGCCATCGAGTTGGGGCGGGGTTTCCGGGACTAGAGAGGACAAGGCCGGGGCCGCCTGGGAAATATGCGCCACCAGGATGTCGCCGGGCGCCTCGAAGGGAAATGGTGGCTTGCCAGCGACCATCTCGAACAGGACGCAGCCCAACGAGTAGATATCGGTGGTGTGATTGATGGTCGAGACGCCCCGGCACTGCTCGGGCGACATGTAGAGCGGCGTCCCGATGAGGCTACCGGTCTGCGTGAGGGTCGATCCACGGTCGCCGCTCGACAGCAACTTGGCGATGCCGAAGTCGAGAACCTTGACGCTGAGATGATCCGGCTGATGGGCCGGCACCGTGAGGAACATGTTGTCCGGTTTCAGATCGCGATGAACGATGCCGTGGTCATGTGCAGCCTGCAGGGCATCCGCCACCATCCCGGTGATTGCGGCAATCGAGCGGAAATCGGGCGCCAGCCTGCCCACCCGGTCGAGGGAGGTTCGCAAGCTCTCTCCCGCCAGAAACTCCATGACGATGTAGGCGCGACCGTTGGGCAAGGTATCGCAATCGAAGACCTCGACGATGTTGGGATGGCGCAGCTGAGCGGTGGCCCGCGCTTCGTTGAAGAAGCGCATGACGATCGACTCGTCCATCGAGATCTCGGGCAGCAACACCTTGATGGCGGCCTCCCTGCCCAAGACGCGATGGCGGGCCAGGTAGACCTCGCCCATCCCGCCCGCACCCAACCTGCGCACGACCGTGTAGGGGCCGATGGCTTCGCCGATTGAATTCTGGAAAGCCAGGGTGGACATGGCTGGCGGCTGCCTGCGGCGCTACAACCTCCCGGACAGCGCGATGCCAGTCACGCCGGGTGCAAGCAAGGGAGCAAGAGAGACCGTCTGGCTGGGGCCGCCGGTCGCCCCGACAATGTAGAGAATGATCCCGGTTGCCACGCCCGCGCCGCCCACGCCAACAGAAATCCACTCCAGGGTCTTGAAGGTCTTGGATGAGTCGTCCTTGTTCTTGTCGTAGGTTCCCTGGCGCGCCTCGTTGTGCAGGCTGTTGGAGTGCACGCCGAAGATGATCCCGGTCCCGATTCCGGCCAGACCCACGCTGCCCACCACGATGCCGGCTATCCGCAAGCCGCGGCCAGGATTCGTTGAAACTGGTTCGGGTGGAATCACAGGCGGCGGCGGTTGGACCGGCGCCGGGGTGGCTGCCACCGGGGCCGGCGGCGCTGGGGCGACCGGGGGAGGTTGCGGGGCTGGCGCTGCAGCGCGCTCCTTCTCCTCGGCGAGCGACGCCTGCAATTCTTTCATCCGCTTCTCGACTTCGGCGCGGTTTGCGCTCCGGGGGTCGGCCTCCAGGTAGCGGCGGTAGAAGAAAATGGCGCGCTCGGCGTTCTTGTTCTGACGATGCGACTGCGCGATGTTGTAGAGGAAAATCGGCTCCGGCTTGAGGTCGTAGGCTTTCTCGAACTCCTCGATGGCTTCGGAGAAATGGCCGAGGGTGTACTGTTTCATCCCTTGGTTGTAGTGGACCTCCACTTGCTTGCGCCGTGGCTCTGCCGCGCCCGGGCGGGCGCAGAGCAAAAGCGCGACAAAGGTCCCGACAACGACGCACAACATTCGAAGCAATGGTCGCATGACAGAATGGCAGGAAGTGTCGTCGCCCGGAAAGGTCATGTCAAGAGCTTACCTGACCGATCGCGTGGGCTCGCCGCCCAGAACGGCTGCGGACACACGGCTGCCCGGTCGGTCTTGAGGTCATCGACACTACGTCCGGCTCACGGACGCGTCACCCAAGAGCGCTGGTCGGGGCCCGAAGGGGGGCCTGACTGTAGCCGGGGGAGCTACTCAGAAAGAGCAACCCGTATTGAGGTAGATTTGGTCGACATATGAAGCATCCCCACCGTCGATTGTCAGGGGCTCACCGAAGTCGCAATAGACGAGGGCGCTCTTGGCCGTGGAAGGGGCTACCGCATTGCTGTCTACGTATGAAGCCCACCCCGTCAACTGGTTGTTCCCCTGTGGCCCGATTGCGTAGTCGCTCAGGGCGGGCTCATTGCATGCCCCGTTCGAGTAGTACCTCACTCTGCACGTGGTGCTGTCGCCCGGGTTGCTGGAGTAGAACTTGGCTCCGAAGCATTGAGGCAGGGGGGGGCTCAGCGAAACACACTGCCACGGATCCTGGTTGGTCAAGAAGCCTCCCACTGAACCTGAACCTGAACATCCGTCGGCATCATCGAGGGGGTGAAAGTTTACGTACAAGCCAAGTAGGAGGCTGTTCCAGTACGGCGTGACTCCGCTGTTGAACCCGGCATTCTTCACTTGGTTCCCGGCGCTGGGGATCCGGCACACACACTGGTGAGTGGAGGGGTCGCAGCTGGGAGAGTTTCCGGGGCAAGTGGGGGGAAGGCTGCCGTAGTCCCTTGTGCACGGCACGCACTGGTGAGTATCGAGGTTGCAAGCCGGATTACCGCTAACGCCCGAGCAGTTCGCGTCACTGATGCACTGCACGCAGGTCCCCGAAGAACAGATCTTCCCCGACCCGGCGCAGGTACTGTCCGTCGTTCCGTCGCCCTTCGTGGTGCCTCCCCCACAGGTCCCACCCGAACACGTCCTGCCAGTCCAGCAAGGCTTGCTGCAGTCCTTCGCGGCACCAGCGGTACATGTACCTGCTTGGCAAGTCTTGGGGAAGCAGGCGTCGGTGGAGCAGTCCGTGTTGTTGGCCTTCGCGGGGTTGGAGCAGACCCCGGCTGTGCATGTACCGGCGGTGTGGCACACGTCCGAAGCCGAGCAGGTCACCGCGGTTCCCGGGGTACATGTACCTGCTTGGCAAG
>PMZX01000220.1:0-2977 GCA_003170035.1 Myxococcales bacterium
CGCAAGGTGGTCGCGCTGGTCAAAGGACAGGTGAGCTGACCATGTCGATTCTCGCTGACAACAAGACTCTCGCCGTGGTCCAAGGTTTGACCGGCGCGGCCGGCACCTTCCACGCCAAGCAGATGCGCGAATATGGAACCCCGGTGGTGGGCGGTGTGACGCCTGGCAAGGGCGGCACGGTGCACGAGGGCTTCCCGGTCTTCGACACCGTCGCGCAAGCAATGGCGATGACCGGCGCCAACACCAGCGTGATCTTCGTGCCCCCGCCCGGCGGTGCCGACGCCATCCTGGAGGCTGCGCAGGCAGGCATCGAGCTGATCGTCTGCATCACCGAGGGCATCCCGGTGCTGGATATGGTTCGGGCAAAACGAGCGCTCGATCTTGAACTCTGCAACCTGGTCGGCCCCAACTGCCCGGGCGTGATCACGCCGGGTGCGGCCAAGCTGGGCATCATGCCCGGCTACATTCACAGGCCGGGCTCGGTCGGCATCGTCTCGCGCTCAGGCACCCTGACCTACGAAGCGGCCTTCCAGATCACGGAACTGGGCCTGGGACAAAGCACGGCCGTCGGGATCGGCGGCGATCCGGTCAAGGGCATGGACTTCATCGACTGCCTGTCGCTTTTCGAGGAGGATCCGCAGACCAAGGCGGTCCTGCTCATCGGCGAGATCGGCGGCACTTCAGAAGAGGAGGCCGCGGCCTTCATCAAGGCCAACATGAAGAAGCCGGTCGCCGCCTTTGTCGCCGGCGTGACCGCGCCGCCCGGCCGCCGCATGGGCCACGCCGGCGCCATCATCAGCGGGGGCAAGGGCCTGGCCGCCGACAAGATCGCGGCCCTGCGCGACGCCGGCATCGCCATCGCCCCCACGCCCGCGGACTTGGGCACGACGGTCGCGAAGCTGGTTGCCTGACGGGCAGGCGAGCGCGTGGAAGACACCGCGGGGTAACCGCAGGTCCGCCCCTACCGATCGCGCTGTTCTTGTCATTGTGGGGGCGACCTGCGGTCGCTCCAGCGGATCGGGTCATTCCTATAGGGGCAACCTGCGGTTGCCCCGCCGGGCATCTGGCGGGGCGGACCTAATGTCCCTCGTGCGGGCGGTAGTCTTCGACCAACGCCTCCATTGCGGACCAGATGTGCGAGACGTCGTTGGCGTAGATGAGCAGGTCGCGCTTGGCGCCGCGGATGTCGGTGACCTGGCGGGCAAGCTCGGCCTCCTGGCGGAAGCCCAGCCGCTCGAAGGTCTTGCGGGCAGCCTCCTGGCTCTCCACCAATTGCGCCACCATCTTCTCCAGCCCCAGATCGATGGCCAGCTTGACCACGCCGGCGGCCAGCGTGTTGCCCAGGCCCTTGCCCCGGCGGTCGGAGGCGACGCTGAGCCGGATCTCGCCCACGTGGCGGCTCCAGCCGTGCAGGTTGCGGTGCAACGTGGCCTCGCCGCAGATGCGGCCCTTTGCGCGCGCCACCAGGCTGGTGGCTGCGCCCGAGGCCAGTTTGGCGAGAAACCGCGCCAGCCAGCCGGGCGTGGTCACGTCGTCCTTGAGCACCAGTCGGTCCTCGTCGGAAAGCGAGCGATAGAATTCCAGCAGGGCCGGGCCGTCGGCCGCGCTGGCTAGCGAAATCTCGACGCTCGATCCGTCCTTCAGCTTCGCAATGTGCGGGAACCCGTCCCTCTCCATGGCGTCCTCCTCAGGCTGGTGCAACCAGACCTCGACCGTACTCGTAGCCCTTCATCAGGGCCTTCAAGTTCAGGCTCTCGGTGCCCTTGGGCACCGAATCGACGACCGCCTTCTCCACTGCATCGATGGACAAGAGATTTGTCGCCCCGGCAAAGAAACCCGTCATCACGATGTTGAGCACCAGGCGCCGGCCCAGTTCCTCGGCGAAGCGCGTGGCCGGGATGCCCAACGCGCGCGCCGTGGCGGGCAGCTTGCCTTCCACCTGCACCAACTCGTTCTCGTACAGCACCAGACCGTCGGGCTTGAGCTGCGGGGCGAACTGTACAAACGCGTCCTGCGACAGCAGCACCAGGATATCCGGCCTCCGCACGTAGGGATAGCCGATTGTCTCTCCGGAGACGATCACCTGGGCGCTGCAGGCGCTGCCGCGCGCTTCGGGGCCGAAGGCCTGGATCATTGCTGCATGCTGGCCGCTGTAGATGGCCGCGGCCTTGCCGATGATCGAGCCGCACAAGATGATGCCCTGGCCGCCCAGTCCGCCCACTCGAATTTCTGTCCTAGTATGGGAACCCTGGGAGGGTTCNNCCACCTTCGCCTCCATAGGGCGAGTACTCGGCGCCCAGAACGTTGCCGAAGTGCTCATTCATCGCGTCCAGCCAGGTGGGGCGTTCGCGATCCACGAACTTGCCCACCACGATGGGGCCGTTGAAGGTCAGCCCCACCTCCTTGGTGTCGGCGCCATTCTTGACCACGCTGTTCTCCTTGTAGAACTTCAGCTCGTCCACGCCGTCGCCGCGCTTGTTGCGACGCTGATACAACGTCGGGCAGGGCGAGAGAGCCTCGATGAAAACGAAACCGCGCTTTCTCAATCCCTCCAGCATCGCCTTGGCGAGCTGGCGCACGTGGAACACGGTCCAGCGCGCGACATAGGTTGCGCCGCAGGCATCGGCCAAGAAGGGCAGGCTGAACGGGGCTTCGTAGTTGCCGAACGGCATGGTGGTCTGCTTGGCGCCGATTGGAGTGGTGGGCGCCACCTGACCGCCGGTCATGCCGTAGGTGAAGTTGTTCACACAGATCACCATGAGATCCATGTTGCGTCGGGCGGCGTGGACCAGGTGGTTGCCGCCGATGGCGGTTAGATCACCGTCGCCCGAGTAGACCACCACCTTGAGCTTGGGGTTGGCCAACTTCAGCCCCGTGGCAAAGGGAATCGCGCGGCCGTGGGTGGTGTGAAACGAGTCCAGGTTCATGTAGCCCGCGACGCGGCCGGTGCAGCCGATGCCGGACACGATGGCGATCT
>PMZX01000220.1:3032-3154 GCA_003170035.1 Myxococcales bacterium
GCTGTCGATGTCGCGCAGAAGAGTGTCGTCGGTCATCGGCCCGCCTCCAGGATCGCGTCCAGGATCGTCTCGGGCTCGTGCACCGAGCCGCCAGCGTGCGGTAGGCTGACCACGCGGGCCGC
>PMZX01000247.1 GCA_003170035.1 Myxococcales bacterium
GCTGTGGCTAGCCCCGTACACGCGAGCTCCGAAACGTTGCTGGTCAGAGAAAGCCTGCGACCGGCGGTGATCGTTACCGCCGACCACGAAGGGCGCGACCTCGGCTCAGTGGTTCGTGACATCAAGAAGCGGCTGCGTGGGGTGTCTCTGCCAAGTGCCTACCACGTCGAGATCGGAGGCCAGTACGAAGGGCAGCAAGAAACCTTGCGCGACCTTTCCGTGGTCATGGGATTCGGCTTGGTGGCCGTCTTCTTTGTACTGCTCGTGCAATTCCGCCGGGTGCGGCTGGCCTGCGTGGTCATCGTCTCGGTACCATTGGCCGTCGTCGGAGCGTTGCTGACCCTCTGGCTGACACAGATACCGCTCAATGCGTCCTCGCTCATGGGTTGTGTCCTGCTGGTNNCTTGCCACGATCGCCGGACTGGCGCCCCTGGCCTTTGGCTTCGGCTCCGGCGCCGAGATCCAGCGGCCCCTGGCCGTGGCCGTGATTGGTGGCCTTGCGGTATCCACGTCGGTGAGCCTGCTCGTGCTGCCGTCTCTCGTGCGCCTGGTGCAAGCGCCAAGATTAGGCGGCTGAGCTACCCGCTTGCGGTCATCAGGCCGGGCACGAGCTTGGTGGGGATGCACCACGCGTCGGGAAATGAAACCCCGGCCTGGGACATCCAATCGATGTCCGCGAAAGGATGCCCATGCCCACGACGTCGACAGGGTCCGACCTCGTCCCGCAACTGTTTTTGCCGCCCGCCCATGTCAGCCAGCACGCGCACATCTCGTCGCTCGACGATTATCGCAAGCTGCACGCGGAAAGCCTGGCCGATCCCGACGCGTTCTGGCGGCAGCGTGCCCAGGAAGACCTGGCTTGGTTCCATCCCTTCAGCCAGGTAAGCGACTGCGACTTCGAACACGGCCAGGTGGCCTGGTTTCTGAACGGCCGCCTCAATGCCTGCCACAATTGCGTGGACCGGCACGTGGCAGACCGCGGCGACCAAGTCGCCCTGATTTGGGAGTCGGACACGCCCGGCGAGGGAACCAAGCTCACCTACCGCGAATTGCAGCGCGAAGTCTGTCGACTGGCCAACGTGCTTCGCCACAACGGGGTACGCAAGGGCGATCGCATTGCCATCTATATGCCGATGATCCCCGAGGCGGTATACGCCATGTTGGCCTGCGCGCGCATCGGAGCCGTCCACAATGTCGTATTCGCGGGATTCTCGGCCGAGAGCCTGCGCGACCGCATCAACGACGCACGCTGCACGACGGTGATCACTGCCGACGAGGGCGTGCGCGGTGGCAAGACCATCCCGCTCAAACGCACCGTCGACGAGGCTGTCATGGCCTGCCCCACGGTGCGCACGGTGTTCGTGGCCAGGCGGACCGGCAACAAGGTCCCCTTCTATCCCCAACGCGACATCTGGTTGCGCGAGGCCATGAACGGNNTACACCTCGGGCAGCACCGGCCGCCCCAAGGGCGTGGCCCATACCACCGCGGGATACCTGCTGCAGGCCGCGCTGACCCACCGCTATGTCTTCGACTACCACGACGGCGACATCTTCGCCTGCGTGGCCGACATCGGCTGGATCACCGGCCACTCGTACGTCGTGTATGGGCCGCTGTGCAACGGCGCGACCACCGTGCTCTTCGAGAGCATACCGCTCTACCCCGACGCTGGCCGATATTGGGACATGGTCGAACGCCACCGCATAACCCAGTTCTACACTTCGCCCACTGCCATCCGCTCGGTGGCGCGCGAGGGCGACGCCTTCGTCAAGGCGCACGATCGATCTTCGTTGCGCATTCTCGGGACCGTGGGCGAGCCCATCAATCCCGAGGCGTGGCGCTGGTACCACCAGGTGGTGGGAGAAGGTCGCTGCCCCGTGGTCGATACCTGGTGGCAGACGGAAACTGGGGGCATCATGATCACGCCGCTGCCAGGAGCGACGCCGCTGAAACCCGGCTCGGCGACGTTTCCGTTCTTCGGCATCGAGCCCGTGCTGCTCGACGAGCAAGGCAAGGAGCTCGACGGCGGCGAGGTTTCGGGCTTGCTGGCCATCAAGCGGCCCTGGCCTGGCATGGCTCGCACCGTGCAAAACGATCACACGCGATTCATCGAAACCTACTTACGGCCGTTCCATGGCTATTACCTGACCGGCGACGGCTGTCGGCGCGACAAGGACGGCTACTACTGGATCACTGGCCGCGTGGACGATGTGATCAACGTATCCGGGCATCGTCTGGGCACCGCCGAGGTGGAGAGCGCCCTGGTCACGCACCCCGGGTGTGCCGAAGCCGCGGTGGTCGGCTACCCGCACGAGATTAAAGGCCAGGCCATCTTCGCCTTCGTGATTCTCAAACAGGGCTGGAGCGAGAGTCCCGAGTTGCTCGGCGAGCTCAAGAACGAGGCTCGCCACCACATCGGTCCCTTTGCCACGCCCGACATCGTGCTCATCGTGCCCGGTCTGCCTAAGACCCGCTCGGGAAAGATCATGCGCCGGATCCTGCGCAACATCGCCGCCGGCAAGCGCGACGACATGGGCGACACCACGACCCTGGCCGACCCATCGATTGTGGACGCCCTTATCGCAAAAAGAGCAGCGATGTAGCGGCGGTGGCTGACCGCCGACAAAGCCAAGCTGGTCGCGGGCAAAGGTGACGTCCGGGAAATTCGCCTCGCCCCGCGCAGCGGGAGAGGCCGACGCGCGAAGCGCGGCGGGAGAGGGGAGAGGCTGATGGTGTTCGCGACACAAGCACGACATCCGTGTCAGGAAACTCGTGGTTTATCGTAGCCAACCACCGTGAATCTGGGCATTTCGTGCGTCTTTTCTATGGCACGGACCTTGCCTGCCTGAAATAGGCTCGAGATTTGTGTGCATGCCCCTCCCCGGGCAATCAATGTTGCGACCAGAGAAACTTCCCGGATCTGCCTGGCTGTGTCAGGGTTCCCTTCACACCGGTCTGAGTCAAGGAGGCCTGCCGTGAAACCGATCAATGGCGCGATCGCCGCTCTTCTCTTCCTCTCTACGTGCAACGACGCGGGCCAGAATCCCAGCTCCGCCAACGTCGAATCCTCGTCCCAGGCGCTCGGCACATCGCCGGCAAGCGAGGTCGCAACCTGGCAGAAGGTCGGCGGCAGCAACCTGCCGGACGGCCGCTACTTGCAGGCCGTGACCTTCGACGAGACTCGCGAGGTCGCCGTGATGTTCGGCGGGATGATCTACGACTTTTCTACCGGCATGGCCTCTCCCAGCCAGGAGATATGGGAGTGGAGTCCCGCGACCGGCAACTGGACCAATCGCACGGCGGCCGGTCCGCAGCCCGCGCCACGCTCCGGTTCGGCGATGGTGTTCGATTCTCAGCGCAACAAGATCATTCTCTTCGGCGGCCGCGCCGGCAGCGGATTCAACTACCAGGACACCTGGGAGTGGGATCCTGCGGGCGGGACCTGGAAAGACCTGACCGGCTCAGGCGGCCACCCCAGCGCCCGCAGCCAGCACGCCATGGTCTACGAGAGGTCAACCGGGAAGACCTTGCTCTTCGGAGGAGGACGCAGTGACTCCACCTACTCCGATGGAACAGGCATCTCGGTTTCGTTTGGTGACACCTGGGAGTGGGATCCGAAGGCCAGCGCCTGGACCCAGCTCAAACCAACCGCCAGTCCAGCGGCGCGACATGATTTCGGATTGGCCTGGGACGCCTCCCGCAACAAGGCCGTGCTCTTCGGCGGCATGGAGAAAGACGCTGCCGGGGTCGACGGCAATCCCACCCAGGACACCTGGGAGTGGGATCCCGCTGCTGGCACCTGGACTGAGCGAACCACCCCAGGAGCCAAACCATCGCCTCGCTATGCTCACTCGACAGCATTCGCTGCCGGCAGCAAGAAGCTCATCGTGTTCGGCGGTTGGGATATCAGCACTGGGGGCAGCATGAACGACCTCTGGGAGTGGGATCCCGGAAGTGGAGCCTGGACTCTGCGCCTGGACGGGACCGAGAGCGACATTCCATCGTCGCGCATGTACGCCTCGCTTGTGCCAGACGATTCCAATGCGCGTCTCGAGTTGATAGCCGGTTCGGTATACGATCCCTACGGAAGCGGAGGCGTAGGTCCCGCTGGGCAGGGCAGCAGGGAGGTTTGGGAGATCGATGCGGCATCGTATGCGTGCCAGGATCGCTCGGCCCCCAGCAATACGCCGCTGCCGCGGTCGAATCACGCCTTGGCGTACAACCCGTCCACCGGGAAGACCTACGTCTTCGGCGGAATAGACATGAACCAGCAACCTTTCGATGATCTGTGGGAGTGGGATGGCAAGACCTGGACAGAAGTCATCACCGACATCCGACCCTCTGCCCGCTCCGACGCCGGCCTGGCCTACGATCCGGTCAGGAAATCCCTGATCCTCTACGGCGGCCAAATCAGTCAGATGGGGGGCATGTACTATCAGACCGTCTTGGGCGACACCTGGGAGTGGAGCAGCACGACGCGACAGTGGCAGCAGCTCCTCCCGACGTCGAGTCCCGACCCGCTCTGCGCACATGGCATGGTCACCGACACGACCCGCAACAAGATCCTCCTCTTCGCTGGAATGACCTCCACCTCATACTATCCATATCCGCCAGTGCCGGGTCCCCTCCCTGACCGCCAGAATCCGATGCGCAACGATGTCTGGGAGTGGGACGGCAACAAGATGACCTGGACCAATCGAAGTCCCTTTGCTGGCGTAAGCGCGCCGAGTCCCCGTCAGAATCCCGTGCTCGCCTACGATGAGGCACGCCAGAAGCTTTTCGTCGAGGAGGTTTCGGGGGGCATCTACGCCGGCGGCTATTACGGCGCCTACTGGGAGTGGGATCCCATCTCCGGGGGCTGGGCCGTGTTCGATACCCAAGACATTGTCAGCAACGGCATGCCCTACTGTGCTGCCTACGACTCCACACGGCGGCGCGAAGTCGTGTTTGGCGACATCTACAGCTCAACAACGGGGATTCACGAAACCTGGGAGCTCGATTCCAAGGTCCCGGCCTGGTATGTGCGCGCAATCCAGGACTCACCCACCTCGGGCTACGGCGCTGCCATGGCATTCGACCGCGTACGCGGAGTGGTGGTCCTGTTTGGAGGCAATGCGAACGGCTACCCGACGGACGAAACCTGGGAATACAGCGTGACCGGCCTGGGCAATGGCGAGGGCTGTTCCACCAGCACCGCTTCGGCCTGCGCATCCGGCAACTGTGTCGACGGAGTGTGCTGCGAATCCAAGTCCTGCACGGGTCCATGCAAGTCGTGCAGTGTGAGCGGCTACGAAGGCACCTGCGTTCTCGCCCAGGCTGGCACGGAAGTTCCAGGCAGTTGTTCCAGCGGACAAGCCTGTGACGGCAGCGGCAATTGCAAGACCAGGAATGGCCAAGCGTGCAGCAGTGGCAGCGCGTGCGCTTCGGGCTTCTGCGTGGACGGCGTGTGTTGCAACAATGCATGCAACGGCACGTGTGTGTCCTGCAATCAGGCCGGGCTTGCCGGAAAGTGTAGCCCCTTTGCAGCCGGGAGCGACCCGGAGCAGGAATGCGCCAAGGGCACTGGGACCTGCAAGGCCGCCTGTGACGGCGTCGGATCGTGTGCGTTCCCTCCGTACGGAACCACCTGCGGCACTTGCCTGCTCTGTGACGGCGTGGGCACGTGCAACCAGAAGGATCCGTATTGCGGCATCTACGGGACGGGCGGCTCTTCGGGCTCCGGCGGCACCTACGGCTCGGGCGGCACCACCGGCTTCGGCGGAACCACCAGCCGCGGCGGCTCCACCGGCCGCGGCGGCACGACCGCCTTTGGTGGCACGACTGCCTTTGGCGGCACCACTGCATTTGGCGGAACCACCGCCTTCGGCGGAACCACCGCCTTCGGCGGAACCACCGGCCGCGGCGGTACCACTGCCTTTGGCGGAACCACCGCCTTTGGCGGAACCACCGCTTTTGGCGGCACCACCGGCTTCGGCGGAACCACCGGCCGCGGCGGTACCACTGCCTTTGGCGGAACCACCGCCTTTGGCGGAACCACCGGCTACGGCAGCACGTCTAGCTCCGGCGGTACTGCCGGCCGCGGCGGCACCACCGGCTACGGCAGCACTCCTGGCTACGGCGGCACTACCGGCTACAGCACTCCTGGCTACGGCGGCACCACCGGCTACAGCACTCCTAGCTACGGCGGCACCACCGGCTACAGCACTCCTGGCTACGGCGGAACTACGGGTTACCGCAGCACTTCCAACTCCGCCGGTACCAACCCCAATGCCACCACGCAGCTGCACCGTGCGGGCTGCAGTTGCACATTGGGAAGCACGGCCCCGGCCGGCTCTGATCTGGCTACGCCGATCTTCCTTGCCGGGCTCGCCCTCTGCTTGCGCAGGATTCGCAGACCGCGGGGATGACCGGGCGNNCGCATCGGGTGCGCAAACACGTAGTCTGGGTCTGCGGCAAACGTGGGAGAAGCAGCGGTCAGATTGCTGGTGCTCCACAGTCCGTCGGTCTCGGTTGTCACGAACATGTGCGCCGGATTGCCCGGATCGATGGTGCAGGATTCGACGTTGTGGGCCTGCCAAAGGTGCGCCCAATGCTGGCCGCGATCGGTGGTTCGATAGAGGCCATTAGCACCGGTCGGACCCACGCCGCCAAACTGCTGGAACACGCCGACATACCAGGTCTGTTGCGAAGAATCGTTGGGGTCGATGACGATGTCTTTGGTCCAGTAGTGCATGTTGGCATCAGAGCGATCGATCCATGTCGTCCCGCCGTCGCTACTGACGAACACGCCCGACGAATCCGTGAAGGCGGTGGTGGTCCGCCGCCCAGAGTAGGTGGCNNTTGCTCCAGGTGGCCGCCGTTCCTTGGTCGAGTTGACTGGTGTGGAAGATCCCGCCTTGGGTGCTGTGGACCACGCTGGCATACATGCTCTTGCCGTCGTTCGGATCGATTGCCAGGAACACCACCGGGTGCCCAAAACTGTGCACCGTGGTCCAGTGGGCGGCCGCGTCCGTCGACTGCATGATGGCCCCGCTGCCCGCGTCGAGGTACGTGTCAGTGAGCCGATAGCTCATGTACATGTCGTGCACGGCCGAGGTGGCCGCGTACATCACGCCCGAGGTCGGATGCACCACCGCCTGGTAAGTGGTGTTCAGGGAAAGGCCATCGCTGGACTCGCGCATCCAATGGATGCCTGCGTCGGTGGAACGTATGCTCCTTATGTCGGTAATTGAACCGAATATCGTATTCGCATCGGCCCAGGTGAGCCACCAGCCGGAGGTCTGCTCGACCCCCGAGGTTCGGTAGGCTTTGCCCTTGGGCGTGGTCGCGCCCTCGACATTCTCGTCGAGCGGATTGACGTAGGCCTGGTGCCAGTGGGCGCCGCCGTCGGAGCTCACATGCACGAACCCCATGTCGGTCAAAACGACGTGGTTTGCGTTGGTCTTGAGGACGGAGAACCCCTCGGCGCATTCGCCGAAACCCCAATTCTCATCTCCGCCGGCACCCGCCCAGCCGGTGGCAATATTGGCGTTGCTGGCCGTCTGGAAGACATTCGACCAGTGCGCCCCGCCGTCAGTCGTCTTGCACACACTCGGCGCCCCGGCCTGCGTGTCGGAACCGGCGACGTAGGCAACAGCAATGTCGTCTTTGGCCATGCCGACGAACGCCGGGGCCTGGCCGGCAGGAAGGCTCGCGGTGAGCGCCGTCCAGTTCGTGTCCCCGACATCCAATCGATAGACTCCGAGTGAGGCAGACCCGTACAGTTCGCAACCCGAGACGCCGGCATAGGCGTCCCCCGAGCCCGCGGTCACGGCGAAGAAACGGGTCGTTGTGGCCGTCTTGGCCCCAGCGAACGACACCATCACTTCTCCGCTCTTGATGCCGCCGTAGGGTTGCAGCGCGAAGCTGGCGCCGTTGTTGGTCGAGACCAGCAGCCCATCGTTGGTCCCCACGTAGATGTTGCCGCCATCCCAGAACGCTCCTCCCAGAATCAGACCCGCACCCGCGCTTGCGGCCTTGTACACCGAGGACAGCGTCGCGCCGCCATCGCCCGAGTAGTACAGCCCCGCGTAGTCACTCACCAGCAGACGCTGCGCGCTCGCCGGATCGACTTCTAGGTAGAACAGATCGGTGACACTCCCCGTGGAATGGAAGGTGGAACCCCCGTTCGTCGAAACGAACAACGTGGGGACTTCAGCAACCGATGGGATTCCATACAGTGTCGTGGGGCTGGAAGTGAAACGCATCTGGGCGTTCGCCCCGCCGCCCAGCGCGCGAAAGTCGATCGTCGTCCAGGAGGCACCGAAGTCACTGGAATGGAAAACCGCACCCATGTCTGTCGACATGTAGATCTGCCCGTCGAACGGGCTCAGTTCGGGAACGAACAGCGCGCCGCCGCCGCCGACACCGCGCGATTGCCACGGCTGCGGGATCGGGGGGCTCGCGCCGCCGGTGCTCGGGGCACCACCAGTGGAACGCACACCCCCGCTGCTCGTGCCAACCGCCGGGCTCGCGCCGCCAGTGCTCGGGACACCACCCGTGGAGCGCACACCGCCGGCGCTCGAAGTGCCACCGGTCGGAATCGCGCCGCCGGCTGAGCCACCGCCTGCCCCTCCCGGCGCCGGCGAGCCACCACTCCCTCCCTTGCTGGCGCCGTTCGAGCAACCGAGCAGGACGACACCCAGAAACCAACTCAAGACGGCCTTCTTCATTGCGCGTTCCTTTCTCATTCCCCTCTCGCAGCCAGGAGCAGTGACAAGAAGGCTGCGCCCAGCGTGAGGCCTGAAAAAAGGATACACCACCCAGGACCATCCGCGCGCCACCTCAATCCCGTTGTTCGGGATTCCCCTACTCCGCCTCTGCCAGCACGAAACGGATCCTGCCAGGCACCCACACCGGCACGGGCTTGCCTTCCTTTTCGCCGATCGTGTACCGGCATGCCTTGATGGCGCGCACGGCCGCTTCGGTCAATCCATGCGGCAGCCCCTGGACAACTTTGACGTCGCGAACGCGACCATCTTCGCCAACCAGAACCTTTAGAATGACCATGCCCTCGACGCCGGCCTGCTTCGCCTCCTCGGTGTAGTAGTTGCCCCTGCAGTCGCCAATGGGCACGGGCATCCTAGTCACCTCGTAGGCCTGCGCGGGTGCGGCGGCCAGCGGCTTGACCGCGGTCCCGGTTGGTTTCGCGTGCCCCTGTTTCGTCTGCAAGGTGTTGCCGACTGGCATCGCGGGTCCTGTGCCGGCCGCCGACGTGGATTCCATGGAAATACCGAACACCGGGGTGGTGGTGGTGTCAGTGCCGGTGGCCGGCCTCTCCGTCGGTGGCGGGTTCTTGGGCAGATTCTCGCGCCGGGGAACATCCGCCGTGGCCCGACGTCGTGCAGGCGCCTGGTGGGCAGGCTGCGGTTCGGGCGTGGCCTCGGGCTCGGGCGGCTTCTCGGGTTCGGGTGGCGGTACCTTGAGCAGCACCTGCACCACCACCGGTCGCGCTGTCTCGGCGCGCTGGGGCAGGTGGACCACGCCCCTTATCAGCAGCAGGTGGCCGACCACCGCCGCCACCGCGCAGACCAGCAACCGACTCGGGTAGTTCATTCCTCCAGCACCGGAGCAATCAGCCCCGTGGGATCGATCTGAATGGCAAACGACGTCACGCCGAGGGACTTGACCAGGTCGAGCACCCACACCACGCGGCCATGCGACACGTTCTTGTCGCCAGCGACGATCACCTGGGTCTTGGCATCCTTGGCCACCGAAGCCTGGATCGCGGCGCGCAGAACCTCGGGCGAAGCTGGAGTTCCATTGAGGAACATCCGGCCCTCGTGGGTCAGGGTCACGGCCAGCGTGGTCGGGCTGACGGACGTGGCCTGCGCCGCCTTGGGCAGTTGCACCTCGATGACCTGCCGAGCGATCAGGTGAGCCGTGAGCATGAAGATGATGAGCAGCACCAACATGATGTCCACGAGAGGCGTCACGTTGATGTCGGTGATGAGACCCCGGCGGCGGCCGCTGGCCATCACTTCTCCTCGTGAGCAGCGCGCTCGGCCTTGACGTGCGCCAGAATGCGGTGGCCGAGCGTGCCCGCCGAGGCCAGCGCGGTTTCCACGTGGCGCATGAGAACGTTGTAGGTGGCGACCGCGGGAATTGCGACCAGCAGACCCACTGCCGTGGCAACCAGCGCCTCGGCGATACCAGCCATTACCGCCTGCGTCCCCAAGGCCGCGTTGCTGCGGGCCAGATCGTGGAAGGCGCGCACGATGCCGAGCACGGTGCCGAACAGCCCGATGAAGGGCGCATTGCTGCCCAGGGTGCCGAGATAGGCCAGCCCGCGCTCGTAACGAATGCGCTGGGATTCAAGCACGGCCGCCACCTGCTCCTCGACGGCCGCCGCGCCTTCGCTCAGGTGGTCGAGACACGCCCGCGCCACGGCCGCGTCCAGCGAACGCACGTTCCCCAGCGCCTTGAGTGCCGCGGCAGCGCCTGACGTGCGCAGGGCCTCCAGCGTCTCCGCTATCTGTCGCCGCGGTCGCCGCTCGCGCAGAAAGAACCACAAGCGCTCGAGAACCACGGCGGCGGCCGCGATGCTGAGGGCAATGAGCAGCCACAGCACCCAGCGCGAACCCGCGCGCAGCATGAGGTCGAGGGCTTGAGCATCGATGGTCTGTTCGTTCATGGCATCTCCTTAGAAGCGACCGCGGATGCCCGCGGTCGGCAAGACGTAGCGGATGGTCGCGCCTGGCATGACTTCCTCGGGCAGCAACGCGGCGTTGATGAGGTCCACGTAGAAATCCAGCAGCCAGCCCCTGTACACCGCGCGCTTGTCCACGCGGATGTCTATCCGGTCGTAGCCGTTGGTCCGCGCGGTGTTGTAGCCGTAGGTCGTGGTGGCCGGCTTGCCACTCTGGTATTGCAAGCGCACGCCCACATCCCAGTTGCGCGGCAGCAGCATCCCGGCCACCAGATTGACCAGGTGGGTGCGGTCGAAGTCGTAGGGAGCCCAGGCGCCGTCCTTGTATCGCTCCGAGCGCGACAGGGTGTAGGACAGCCAGCCGTACAGGCCGCTTTTTGCCTGACGCCGAATCAGCGTCTCCAAGCCGTAGGCGCGACCGGTGTGGGGCACGAGCAGCCGGTCGAGCACCTCCTGGGCCGTGGTCTGCGGAGGCAAAGTGCTGGTGGGGATGAGGGAGACGTTGCCGACAGTGTTGAGAGTCTGCGAGTTGATCGTCAGGTCGAAGATGGTGGGATCCATGTA
>PMZX01000390.1 GCA_003170035.1 Myxococcales bacterium
CGTGTCGGGTTCGCTGCTCTTGGTCTCGAAGGGGCACTCCTGCCCGGTCAACTACATCGACATCGGCCTGGTCCGGCTACAGAGCCGGGACGAGGAGCACAATGGAGCGTCGTCCGACGACTTCAGGGACCGCTGGTGGCGCGCCTGTCTGAAGAAGTGAGCGGCGCGAATGGCTGAGCGAAGGCCCAGTCGGTAGCGTCACCGGCCGGGCTCGTGGTGGCTGCCTTGCTCATCCACCGCGCAGGAAAACTCTGGCACCCCACCGCGGCCTGATTCCGCCGACCTCAACCAGCTATCGCATCACCGGGCTACAGAATGGAATCCCCTACGGTGTTGGCGCTGCGGCGGTGGACAAATGCGGCAACCTCAGCGAGATCTCCAACATCGCGTACGCGATGCCCAATTCCACCACGCCTATTTCCAGAGCATAGTCACTTCAAGCGGCATTTTGCCTNNATCGCATCTGCAAAATGGCTGATAACAGATCTTACGTCAACTACATCAACCTACACACCCAAGCTATCCCCCTATAGCAGCGGCAAACAGGCTGGGGTAGGCGACCTCGCGAAGCTTGATGGCGAGCTGGCCGGGACGTCCCAGCAATCACCACACGCAGGTTCCCGGTGTGCAGACCTGAGTAAAGGAGGCGTAGTAGTCAGCACATTGCGACGTAGTCAAACCAGCCTGCGTCTCGATATTGGTGCCGCTTGCATCCAGGCAGGTAATCCTCAGGTATGTCGAGCCGGCGCCGAGAATTACCGCAGTCTCGACTCCGGCTGGGTCGTAGATTGTTTCGGTTTTGGTTGACGCAGAGACGGTGTCCTGAAAGCAAACGTCGCCATTAGCCTTCTTGAGAATTGTCGTGGTCGTATCTCCGGACTGCGTCGCCAGCATCTTGACGCCGTTCGAATAGCACCTGGTGGTTTGACTCCCACTCGCGGACTGCACGCAGCTTTGCCCGAGTTTTGAGCATTGCAGGAAAAGCGTTTCCAGGCAAACACCGAGACAAGCTCCCACCTCCAGCCCGCCGGCATCCCCTATCTGTGAATCATACCCCGGAACCCCGGCAGCGTCCCCAGCGATGCCGCCCTCACCACTGCTTGCGTCTAGCCGATCCGTACCGCTGCTCGTGCGACCACCGCTGTCAGCGTCACCGCCGCCGGCTCCACCGCCGGCTCCACGACCACCGCCACCACCGGAGCCACCATGAGACACACCAGCGCCTGACGTGCCAGGCGCGTCGTGGCAATTCGCCAGGAAGAGAAGTACGATGGCAAACAGCGCCAGCCTGGCGGATGCCCATGTTCCCTGGATATCCCATTGTCGCGTCATTCTTTTGCCAGCTGGATCACAAAATTATCATCGCACGGCTTGCAACTGCCATCAGTAGGTAGGAACAGCCGGTAGAGAAGTGCGGTCGGCAAGTTTCCTTGGACAGGCTGTGCATATATCCCGCCAGCGCCGCCGCCGGCGAAGAATTCAAGCACTAGCGACCCCGAACATCCAGCGGCGATGGAAACGTTCTCCAGCGCGTACATGAAAGCGCTGCTTCCTCGGACTTGAAGCAACGCATTTCCATCCGCCGACGGACCTGATAGGGTCAACTCCGGCGGGGCCGACGTGAGTTCTGCGGTTACGAAGTAGCAGGTGTCATTCCGACCGCTAGCCTGACCCGTGGCCTGAACCTCCAGCGACGCTCCCGGACCAATGCCGTCTATGGCCGAACATGATCCGCTAGAAAGCGCGTATCCATCACCCCCGCTCACGTACTTGAACTTGCTCTGGGCATTATAGACATCAAGCACCCTCACGCTGTACCGAGTGTTTGAGTCGGCGGCTTCCATACAACGTTTCTCGCATCCTGTGGAGAGGAGAAATCCGCCAAGCGCCGTTAGCAAGGCTATCCTGTTAATACCCATGTCACGGAATGATCTGTCCCACGCAAGTTAGCGAGGGCGGATCGAACACCTTGCCTGCGGGGCACGTCGGATCGCAGGAGCGATATAGCTCGTCTGGCGTCGTCCCGGCTGGGCACACCCCGTTGTTCTCGAACCTGCACGAAAGCGATGTTGTCGTACCATTGAGTGTGAAGGTCGGACGTGGCCCCACCCATTGCTCCGGACAATTGTTCGTTCCAGAGGCATCGACCGTGTGGAGATAGAATACCTCACACCGTTGACACCAAGTGTACTGTTGCTTGATCATTGCATCCGAGAGCCCCCCGAAAACGTTGTCTTCCCGCAAGAGCGTGCCCCGTGAAAGAGCATTCGATATCCAAGACCGGAACGCAGCACCCGTCAGAGCTACCGTCTCATCGTTCGCCGAGATGCCCGGCGCCGCGGCCAGCGTAATGCCACCTCCGCTTGCTGCCGCCCACTCGTCCCCGTTGGTTGGCACGTCGGCGGGCGGGACCAGTACGTGTCCATCAAATGCGTCCGTGTAGAGGCTAACAGCGCGCAGAACTTTGTCGTCGAAGCTCGGTCCCGTATTCGTCGTGTTTGTTTCGATGCAGTTAGCGGTACCGGCGGTGGTAGCAGCAGGGCAATAGTTCATGTTGGGGGACCTAAAGCTATTCGGCGGGAGGGCGTAGCTCGTTGCACCCATTACCTGGGACGCTATGAAATCCGCAAAAGACTCGTTCATCACCGACCCGGTGGCACTGGGCGCCTGTCCCGTGACGAAGCCCGCCGCAGCGGCCTCGTCGTATGCTGCAGCGAACTGAACTGCGTCGACGCTATCCAATAGGTTGCAAAGAACGAAGTGTCCATACTCGTGCGTCGCGATGCCCCGGTCGTTGAAGTTATGGTCATCGTTGTGTGCAGTGAAGAGGATGTCGGCCGTCGCGAACATCTCGAGAACCTGACCCAATGTACTACCGACTGCAAAGCCGATCAGCGCGCCGGCCGTGTCAGCCTGAATCCTCTCGGCATCGGCAAGGGCCTGTCCCGCAATTCCGGCGAGGTTCACCAAGCTGGTTGTCACCTGGTGAGCGTAGCCCTCGGCCGTCGCGATCGCGGAAGACAAGGATGAACTCGGATCGAGAGCGCTGGCCAAGGCCTGGATCGAGGATTCGGCGGTTGCCGCTGCGGACGCCGCCGCCTGAACCGCGGCGTTTGCGCTGGGCGCCTGAGTAGTGACCGGACCTATGGCGGCCTGCACGGCGTTTTGGGCTGCGTTTGCTCGCGAGGAAGCGCTGGTGGTCAAACGTGCGGCCGTTCCAACCGCGCCTACGAGATCACCTGCATCCTGCGCGAGCAGTGTAGCTTGCGTGGTGGCGTTGGGGATCTGCGTTGCGACGGACGCTACTGCATCACGCGCGGCATTCGCTAGTGGTGCAAGCGAGGTGCCTGCAAGCTGCGTTGCTGCAGTCTCCAAGGTCGCCAATACTGTGGCGACTTGAGTGGCTTCTGCCTTGATTGCCTTGGCCAGAGCTTTCGCTCCAATCTCAACTTTCTGCACCACATACTCATTCAGATGGTCGGCGGCAACAGCCCCCAGCGCCGCCATGAAGACCGACACGTCGTTGGCCCAGGAGAAGCTCCAGCATGGCGTGAACGCCCGATCGCCATTCAGAGCACCGAGGAGGTCTGGGACGAAGCCGGTCAGAGCCTCGGCCTGGCTCACATGGAAGCCGGCGACCTTGCTCGTGTAAAGTTGCGCGTCAGTCATCTGCGCCATCGCGTTCATGTAGCCGTTCTGTATTGTCACTGGCGGGGGGTTGCTGGGCGGTGATCCGCTCATCTGGGCTGTCGGGCCACCGGGGCAGATGGTCAGAGGGAGGGTCGTGAAGTCGTCCATGAAGGCGGCTCCGTTCGCAGCGGTGAAACAGATGTGCGGAACATAGGTCGAACAAGTGCNNCGCAGCGGTGAAACAGATGTGCGACCCGAGGTGGTTGAGAACTTTGACATTGGCTTGGTTGTTGGCGTTCAAGGTGCCAACCGAGAGGAAAATGCTCTTCGAAGACCGGGCTTGCATGCCCTGAAGGGAGATGGGCTTCCCGAAGTTCGCTCCCCAGGCCTGCAGCATTGGTGTAGGCGTACCGCCAGGATTGAGGAAGGAATCGGTGTTGAGGGCACTTGCCGTGATTGTTACCTGCGTGGAGCCGAGGAACACACCGGCAACAAAGGTCAGACCCCGTCTGACATCGTCCACCCCTT
>PMZX01000521.1:0-1069 GCA_003170035.1 Myxococcales bacterium
AGCGGCAGGGTGTCCGAGCTGATGCTCAAGGTGAGGATGGGCGAGTCGGCCGGGTTGCTCTTGCTGTAGGTCGGTGGCGCCGGCAGCGACGCGGGCAGCAGGTTCGACGCCGCATTGATCGCGGCCTGCACGTCTTGCTCGGCCGCGTCGATGTCGCGATTCAGATCGAACTGCAGCGTGATCTGGGAATTGCCGAAGCTGGATACCGAAGTCATCTGGCCGAGCGCCGGCATCTGGCCAAACTGTCGTTCCAGAGGCGTGGTCACCGCCGAGGCCATGGTCTCCGCACTGGCCCCCGGCAACGCGGTGGCCACCACGATGGTGGGATAGTCGACCTGGGGCAACGCGGACACGGGAAGCTGGCGGTAGCCCAGCAAGCCGGACAACAAGAGCCCGACGGTCAACAACGATGTCGCCACCGGACGCCGGATGAACGGCTCGGATACGCTCATCGCTTCTTGCCGCCGCCCCCGCGACCGCCGCCTTCCTTGCCCGACTCGCGCACCGACACCTTGCTGCCCGGCCGAAGCTGATTCTGTCCATCGGCCACCACGATCTCACCCTCGCTCACGCCCTTGTCGATAATGGCCAGGTCGCCGGTGGGTGAAACGGCTTCCACCGGCCGTACCGTGACGGTCTGGTCAGTGCCGATGACGTAGACGAAGGTGCCGTCGGGGCCGCGCTGCAAAGTCGAAGCGGGCACCACCAATGCGCCCTTGTGTGTGCTGAGCAGCAGGCGAGCCTTGACGAACTGGTTGGGCCACAGGTGGTGCTCGGGGTTGGGCACGATGGCTTTCAGGCGCAGGGTCGAGGTGGCCTGATTGATTTGATTGTCGATGAGTTCGAGTTCGCCCTTGCCCAGCGCGGTCGCGCCATCGCGGCCGTACACTTCCACGCCCAGCTTGCCGTGCGCCATCTGGTCGCTGATGCGCGGCAGTTCGTCCTGGGGCAGGTTGAACAGCACGGCCACGGGATCGAGCTGGGTCACCACCACGATGCCGCCCAAATCAGCGGCGTGCACCACGTTGCCTGGATCGACCAGGCGCACGCCGGTTACACCATTCACCGG
>PMZX01000521.1:1121-3493 GCA_003170035.1 Myxococcales bacterium
AGATTCGCGTTTTCTAGCTGGGCTCGGTCGCGTGCCAGCGCACCCTCGGCCTGGTGCAGTTGAACCTGGAACGGCCGCGCATCGATCTGGGCCAGCACCTCGCCCTTGCGCACGGCCTGACCCTCGCTGAACAGAACCTGAACCAGCCGGCCATCCACCTGGGACCGCACGGTCACCGTCTTGTACGCCACCACGCTGCCGATGCCTTCCAGGTACACTGGCACGTCCCGACGGACGACAGTGGCCGGCAGCACCGGCACCGCACGCGTCCCACGCGGCTCGACCGCCGCGCCCGACTTGCCCGAACTGCACGCCGACAGAGCGCCCACTATCGCAAGCAAAGTCCCCGACGCCGGGAGCTTCACGCGCACGGTTCGGAAGTGAACGGCCAGCAACCAGGAGGTGGACGGTGCGCGCAAGAATCCTCGAAACTTTCTCCGATCAGCACCTCTAGCAAGAGGGCCAACCGGTCAATTTCCCTCGGAAACTACCCGACGCGCCCGGTTTGTCAACGAGGCAAGCCGGCGCTGCAAGATCGGGAGTCAATTTTGGCCGCGCCCAGGTTCGGAGATCCCGGCCCGGCCCCGCAATACGTCGCAGGCAAGGCGCAGGGCGCGGCTCGATACCGACCTGCGGCCTCCCACTTCATGAAGCGCGGCGGACGCGCACAGCTCGCGTGCCAGCAGCAACAACTGGCGGGCCCGATGGCGCCGCGCGAGCGACACGCGAGACACGCACGAGGCGCGGTCGCCCCATCGCCCAGGCCTATGCATCCGACCGGGTTGGTCGCCGCCAGGAACCTGCGTGTCGCCAGGCAGCCAGCGCCAATTTCGCGCCACAGGCGACGCCTGCAGGCCCTTGTGATTGCAGTTTGCTGGAACCCGCCCGAGCCACGCCAGGTGCTTGCGTCGCATGTTGCGTCCCCTGATCACGTCTGACGCGACAATAGCCACGCGCGTGTTGCAGGGGTATTGCGGATCGGTAAAGATATGTGAATCAGCAGGGTGCTGGCGCTGTTGCCGCGGTCCGAGAACCCCATCCATGTCGCGCTGTCGCACCTTCGCGCATGCCCGGACGGCCCAGCGGAGGGGTCGTGACCGCCTGATTCGGTCAGCAGCGTGCGGACAAGACACAAGCTTGCATGGCGGAATTCGACGAAATTCTACACCACCCGAATGTGCCGATGGGAAGCAGGTCTTTGTGACTNNAGGAGATTTGACCATGAAGACTAGGATCGCGACTCTCTTCCTACTCGGCGCTGTCTGGGGCTGCAGCGGAGGCAGCCAGCCCGCAGTTGGCGACGCGGGCACGACCGACAAGATCACGGAGCAGCCCAGCCATGTGCAGCTCGCACTGTCTGCAACCGACCAGGGCGAGCAGAGTAGGCTGACAGGCGAGGTGGTTGGCCTGTCCGGGCTCACGGCCAGCGATCTGGCGGCCCTACATCCTGTCACGCACGGCTCGCTCGGCTACGATCCGACCACGGCCGCCAACCTGAACCTCATCACCGCGTCCACCCTCAGTCCCAACGCGCAAGAGTTGGCGGTGCTGGGCCAGCAGGGCTTCGTCATCTCGCGCAGCAAGGAGTTTCCTACCTTCGCCTATGGCTACTCCGCAATCTACGCCAGCGACTTGCCGCTTTTTGTTTCGGCTGATTCGATCTTGGACGCGGTTCATCGCTCGTACGACCAGATGCTGGAGCAGTTCGAGCAGACCATGCTGATCCCGGATCTGCAGAGCCTGCTGCAGCAGATGCGCACAGCTCTGGCAACCAGCACCGAAGCCACGCCTCAGGTTCGTGCCGACGTCGATCTATACCTGGCTGTTCCGCTCGCGCTTCTTACTGGCCAGACAGTTGCGCCTGTGGCAGGCGCGTCCAGCACCGCCATCAATGGGCTGGTGCAGGCGGCGGTGAATGCGAGTGGCACCCAGACCAGCACCTTGTTCGGCGTGGAACGAGACCTCGACATGTCGCAGTTCAAGCCGCGCGGTCACTACACGGATTCGCTCGCGCTGGGCCAGTACTTCCGGGCCATGATGTGGCTGGGTCGCATCGAGTTCCGGCTCATCGAAACCCAGTCGGACGGCTCGCAGGTCTTCTACCGGCGCCAGGCCGATGCCATGCTGCTGCTGTCCGATCTGCTGGGCCCTGACGGGCTGGCCCTGTGGAATCGCATCGAGGGCGTGATTCACAAGTTCGTGGGCGACGCTGACAACATGACGCCGGCGCAGGTGTCTTCGCTGAAGACTGTGCTGGGGATCACGTCGTTCGCCGATGCGGCCCGCATTGACGACACCACCATGGCCCAGGCCATCGTTACCGGCGGGTACGGCGCGCAGCGGATCGCCAGCCAGTTGATGATCAACGGTAC
>PMZX01000043.1:0-2452 GCA_003170035.1 Myxococcales bacterium
CTGGCCGTGGCCTTTGACAACACGCAAATGGGGGCTTTCACCATTGTCGCGATCAACACGGGAACCGCTGCGACGCCGCTGACCCTTGCGGGCAACAATCTGCCGTCGTCGTACAAGGCGATTCGCACTTCGGCAAGCGAGAATGCGGTCGATCTGGGCACCGTCACTGCGGGCAGCATCACGCTGCCTCCGAGTTCGATCACGACCCTGGTCAGCGGCAACTATCTCGAATCGCAGGTGCCCACTACCGACGCAGGCGCCGACAGCGGCTTCGGAGGAAATACCGGCTCCGATGGTGCGACCGGCGGCGGCGGTGCGATCGGGAGTGGAGGCAGGGGTGGAACTGGAGGCGCGGCCAATACGGGCGGCGCAACCGGCAGCGGCGGCAGCACGACTTCAGCCGGGTCCTCTGGCTGCTCGTGCAATGTGAGTGGCGGTACTTCCAGCTCGGACAGCAGAGCCATTTTCACACTCGCGGGTCTGGCAGCACTCGTCGCCCTTCGCCGCCGCCGGAAAGCGCTCGATGGCGCGAGGGCGTGGCGCCGAGAACCGCTACCGCTTCGACCAGTACCGATGCCGTCGCTTCAGGTGAGCCACCGCGACTAACTCGATCTCATCCTCCGCGATCTCTCGATATACGAGCGCGAAGGGAAAGCGCCCCATCAGGTATTTGCGCGTCCCGGAGACCAGGCGCCACCGTTTCGGCGCCTCAAGGATCCGGGCGGTTGCCTGTTGGACTCCAGCCACAAACGCCGCTCCCAACCCGGGCGACCGCTCGTCGTACCAACGCGCCGCCTCGAACGCCTCCGCCTCGGCCAGCGGGTTAAAGCGTAGGCGCCTACCGGCCACCGAAACGCTGCTCGAGGCGAGAGAAAACTTCTTCGGCCGGGATGGTTTTCACGCGGCCGGCGTCCACGTCCTGGACCCGCCGCTGGATCTCCTCTTCCCACTCTTCCCCAAGGTCCCCATCGAGGCTGGCCCACAGATCGTTGATGATCTGCTCCCGTTCCTCGGGGGCAAGCTGGAGAGCAGCGTCCACTATTTCCTTGGGATGCAACATTGTGTCTCCTAGCCCATTGTACCACGCACCCACCAGGGCGCGTGGCCCGGTTTCCCCGACGCAGAAAGGCTCGAATGGCTTGCGCGGCAGAGAATGTTGGTCCCTTCCCCTTTTCTTCCCACAAAATCCGTCGCCACGTATCATGCCGCGGTAGCCAAACCACGGCTGGTTCTCGGAGACGTTCATGACGTTCAAACGGAAAGCGCTTGCGGCCCTGACACGTTCGGAGCTTTTGGAGGTGGGGCGGGCGTTGGAGTTGGAAGCTAGTCTCAGGTCCACCGAATGTTTGGCCACTCTATCCGAGATAGATCTGACCATTGTGCCACTGTAGGAACTCAGGCGCGGGCCGGTTCCTTGCGAGATCAGGCAGCACCTTGACCAGTTTGCCATCCAGCGCGTAGTAATCCCTGCCGTTCTCGAACTCCTCCCGGATGCGCTTGCTGACGAGCACGTGATGGTCCGGCGTGATCGTGAAATAGCCCTGGTCGAAGAGGATGTGCAGATCCGACCGCAGAAGCAGCCCGTTCTGGATACGGTGGGGCCCCTTCTCAGCAAAGGGCTTGATGTGTGCCGCCTCGAGCACGGGTAGGGTCTTCTCACCGGTGAGGGCGCATCGACGCTGGTAGGTTTCGGTTACAAGGACACGGAAAGAACCTTGGCCAAGCCGGGGGCGAACCATCAATGGATTACCGTATCGATCTTGGTCGCCGTATCCACTCTGATCGTCCAAGGCGGAATCACGTGCTAATACACTCGGCCCTGCCAGGCGGAGGCGCAGGAGTTCAACGAGCTGCCTACCCTCGGCATTCTCGGATTCGTAGGACTTGCCGGTCACGATGTTCTTCTTGAAGCTCTCTGGGACGGGTATCCAATCGTGTTGCTCCAAGAAGAATGGCTGCGCGAGGACTATGCAACCAATGACTGGATCGTGGCCGGCGTCGTCCCGGCGATACTTTCGGATACGCGCCTGGAACTCAGCCAGATCCCTGACACCGTTGTTCAGCCCAAAGGCTTTCCAGGCCAGCGAAAGCGGCAGAAACGAGTGGCGAACGAAATAGCCTCCCCCGGTGATGAAGTTGTCGGGGTGATGCAGCTTGAATAGAAACAAGCCCTCTTCGGGTAGAACCTTGAAACTGCTGCTGCCGCCGGGCTGCCAGAAATTGACTTCCTCGGGGGCCTGGGCCTTCTGCTGTTCAAACCAGCTGCGGTCGGTGACGCCGATCCAGATCTTCATGCTTCGCTTTCCCGAGTGATGGTCAGCAGGTGAGTCTTTGGGCGAAGAACCCGGTCATGCGCTCGCCCAGACCACAAGGCGTAGTGTACTCCACCACGCGCTAGACAAGAAAAGGGGTCGCTTCGGAGCACCAGTGGCGGGACGAGCCGCTCAAGACC
>PMZX01000043.1:2598-4429 GCA_003170035.1 Myxococcales bacterium
GCCACTCCCGGCAGGATGATGCGCACCCCACCGCCGACGCTGGCGTGGATGTCCTTGAGCTTGGAGCGAATCGGGGGCGGCGGGACGTCGGGCGGCGGGACCGGGGTGCCGCCGGGAAAACGATCGAGCAGGGTCGCTGCATCGACGAAGATCGCCGCCGCGACGTTGAAAGGCACATGTGTCCTGGGGATCCTCAGATGCAGCAGCACCGCCTGATCCTCGGCCTGCATCCTGGCCAGCGTGTCGCCGTGAAACTCGTCGGTGAGATAGCCGCGCAGGTTGGGCCCGCCCACATGGAGCACCTCTGTCACGGGACGTCCGTGGTCCGAGGTGGGGTAATCGAGCACCCCGTTCAGGATGAGGGACGGGTAGTTCCACCGGTAGCGGCCGGAGAGATCAACCCGCATCTCAAATTTGGAGTAGTCGAAGTCCGAGCGCCAATATCGGTCGGACACCTCGTTCTTGAGCAGCACACGAGTGCCGCGCGGGATCCCCTCATCGGAGTGGGTGTCGTCGAACTGGAAGTGGAATTGCAGCAAGAAGATGCGGCCGCTGCGGGGATTGTAGGGCAGTGCAACCGCGCCCGGTGCCAGCCCGTCGACGGGGCTCACCGTCTGCATGCGGGCCGACAACCCAACGAACGCGCGGGTGTGAGGGGACAGCACCCAGCCGATCTGGCCGTCGCCACCAACCACGGTGGTCGGCACCTGCATGAACAGGGCGTGGTTCACGAAGTAACGGACCTGCTCGCGCCGGTAGAGCGCGTTGAACGAGTAGGTGAGTGGGGCGCCTGCCACCAGGGGGTCGGTGTACCCGAGGTAGACGAAGCTCCGGGTCAAGCCGATCTGCCCCGCGCCAAGCACGTGCACATCGCGACCGAGGAAGTTCTGGTTCGCATAGGCAAGGCCGCCGGCCCAATCGCCACTGCCGAAGGCAGCGGTGGGAAAGGCGAACCAGGTGAGCTTGCCGACGGCCTCCACCACAACCTCGACCGAATAGGTGACGTCGTCCAGATAGATACGCCGTACGGCCTCCGCCGTGGGCAGGTCGATGAACACGCGCACGCTGCTGAACAGGTCGCTCTCCAGTAGGCGTTGCTCGGCCGCTTGGAGCACGGCGAAATCCACCGGGTCCCCCGGATACAGGTGCATGCGCGTGGCCAGCACCCGCGTGGTGACCCCGGTTGCGCCGCGTACGGCGACGTGGTCGACCACCAACCTGGCCGCGGCCGGCGCGGGCCAGGCAGCCCCGCAAACCACGATTACAGCAGCCCAGATCGATCGATGGGAGTTCATGAGTGTCCGGGGTAGTGGCGGCCTACAGATATCGCCGGTGTTCAAACATCGCCGGCCTTGGCCTCGGCGCGGATCTCGGCACGTTGGACCTTGAGTCGCTGGCGGCGTACGCGCAGCACCTCGCGCACGAGGATCTGGAGGGCGGCGACGACAGGGACCGCGATGATGGCGCCGACGATGCCGGCTATCTCTCCCAGGAAGAGCACGGACAGGACGACGACCAATGGGTTGACGTGAACGGTGCGGCGAAAGACCAAGGGACCGAGGACGTTTCCCTCGAGCTGTCCGTACGCGATGAAATAGATCACGCAGGCTAGGGCGTGCCAGCCGCTGCCCGTGATCAGCGCCAGCAACGTGATGAGGGTTCCCACCACCACCGGGCCGGCGTAGGGGATCATGCTGGAGAGGCCGCTCAGGATTCCCAGCGGGAGAAAGAACGGAACCCCGTTGATGGCCAGAAACGCGGTGGTCAGCGTGGCATTGAAGGTGCAAATCAGCGTCAGACCGCCGAGATAGCCGCCGATCGATTGGTACAT
>PMZX01000119.1 GCA_003170035.1 Myxococcales bacterium
CTGACGGTGGGCCTGCTGGTGTACAACGCTGCCTACTCCGTGATCGGGCCGTTCGTCGACCACCCGCTCGACGAGCAACTGCGCGTCCTGGACGTGAACTGCCGTGGCCCGCTGGTGCTTTCCCACTTGCTGGGCAAGGCAATGGCAGAGCGCGGCCGCGGCGGGATCGTGCTCATGACTTCCATGGCCGGCTCGCAGGGCGGACCCTGGCTGGCCTCGTATGCGGCCTCCAAGGCCTTCAACCTGGTGCTGGCCGAGGGGCTGTGGGACGAACTGGGTGAGCGAGGCGTGGATGTCGTCGCTTGCCGGGCCGGCGCCACGCGCACGCCGGGCTATGCGGCTTCGCGGCCCCGGCCGAGCCGGGTTCCCTTGCTGGAAGCCGACCAGGTGGCGCGCGCAGCGCTGGATGCCCTGGGCCGCAAGCCGTCCGTAGTGCCAGGCGCGTTCTACCGATTCTCGGCCTTTGTCATGAACCGCCTGCTGCCGCGCCGGGTGGCGGTGCGGATCATGGGCCGCAGCACACGACGGCTGTATGCTGGCCGCGATGCCAGCCCCAAACCCTGACCATCGCCGGCACGACCTCGCTCGCGTGGCGTTGGCCTACGCCGCGGCCCTGGTGGTGGCGCTGGCTGCGGGATGGGCTCTGCGCGATCGGCATCCGATCCTTGTGGCCGCGGCAGCCGACTTCGCTGCCACCCTGGTCGTGTTCGGCTTCAGCGTCGGTTACGGCAATTCCAGCCTCTACGATCCCTACTGGAGCGCGGCCCCGTTGCCTATCGCCATTTACTGGACAGGCGCGCCTGGGCTGCGACAGCTTTTGATACTGGCCCTGGTTGCGCTGTGGGGCGTGCGCCTCACTGGCAACTGGGTGGCGCGCTGGCGCGGGATCGGCGACGAGGACTTTCGCTACCAGGAGATCCGCCGTCGGACCGGCCGTCTGTACTGGCCGGCCAGTTTGGTCTCGATTCACCTCATGCCGACCATCTGGGTTTTCCTCGGCCTCTTGCCCCTGTATCCTGCCCTGGCTCGGCCGAACCCCATCACAGTGCTGGACGTCAACGCGCTGGTCGTGACCGCAGCGGCCATCGCGATCGAAGCCGCAGCCGATCGGCAGCTCCGGGTCTTCTTGCGCACCCGGCGCGACCCCGAGGCCGTTCTCGACAAGGGCCTGTGGGCGCGCTGCCGGCACCCCAACTATTTGGGCGAGGTGTTGTTCTGGTGGGGCCTCTACCTGTTTGGCGTCGCAGCCGAACCGGCGTGGGCCTGGTCCGGCGTGGGTCCGCTTTCGATCACTTTGCTGTTCGTGTTCGTGAGCGTGCCGTGGATGGATCGGCGCCTGTTGCTTCGCCACCCGGCCTGGGCGCAGACTATGAAATCTCTGCCGGCCTTGCTACCTTGGCCGCGCCGACCACAGTGAGCTCACCATGAGACGCGTTTTCAAGATCCTCAAGATTGTCGGATTGCTGGTCGGCGTGCTGGTGGTGGCACTGGCTGCCCTGCTGTTCGTCACCTTCTCGGGCGGCGCACCCATCCGGGATGGACAACGCGTGGACGGTGTCGAGGTGGTCAAGGACGGCTTCGTCTCGGTCTTCATCGTCGACATCGACGACCATGACGTGGCGCTGGTCGATGCGGGCAACGATGCCCAGGCCAAGGCCATTCTTTCGGCTCTGGCCCGACGGAGCTTGGGCCCCGACGCGGTCAAGGCCATCCTGCTCACCCACGGCGATCGCGACCACACCGCTGGCGTGACGGCCTTCCCGCAGGCCATCGTCATGGCCTTGCAGGCCGACATTGCACTGACCGAGGGTCGCGAGTTGCGTAGTTTCTTTAGATTCCTCGGCTCGCCGCACCCCAACGGCATCAAGGTCGCGCGCCCGTTGCACGGAGGCGAGAGCCTGACCTTGGGCAATCTGGTGGTGCGCGTCTTCGCCGTGCCAGGGCACACCAAGGGCAGCGCGGCGTTTCTCATGCGGGGCGTACTTTTCCTTGGCGACAGCGCCGAGGCCACCAAGGACGGCAGGTTGGCAGCAGGGCGCTGGCTTTTCACCGACAATCCGGCGCGAAATCGCGCGTCCCTGCACGAACTGCTGCGCGACATCCAGCCCTGGGGTGGCGAAGTCAAGGCCATCGCGTGCGCGCACTCCGGCCTTCTGTCGAGCGGCCTTCTCCCGCTCAGCGAGTTCGCGGCGCATGATAGGTAGCGGAACGGGCGCGAGGGCAGCGACGGTGTATCTTTCGTCGTTCCGATGAACGACGCCGCTGCACCTTCGTACCTACAACTGACTGCCTTCTTCATCCCGCTGGCGCTGCAGGCAGCCTCGCAAAGCCTCACCTACCCGCTGGTTGCCATGGTGGCCACGCACGGCCCGGGCGGCACACTGAACCTGGCGGGCGTGGCTCAGTCGAACATCGTGATGTTCCTGGTGGGAGCCGTCGGTGCGGGCCTGGTCACCTCAGGCATGGTGTTTGGCAAGTCCCGCCTGGGGTTCGCCCGCTTCTTCGCCGTCAATCATCTCATGGCGGCCACCGCAGCACTCGTGCAGGCCGTGATCTGCATTCCCCCAGTCGGCCATGCCGTCTTCGGCGCCCTGCTCGGCTTGCCGCCTTCCATCGAGGGCCCTGCCCGCCAGGCCTTNNCCCTACGAGGTTCTGCTCTTCAACAACGGCGCTTCCGGGCGCGCCAGCACGGCGACCTTCGCTCGCATCGCGCTCACCCTGGTCCTCTCGCCGGTCTTCGTCTCGGTAGGCCTGGTCGGTCCGCGCTGGGCCGTGGTGTGCCAGGCCATTCCGGTGGGCGTCGAGGTGGCCGTCGCCTATTACTACAGTCGACCGTTCGCCTCCGTGTTTGCCCAAGTTGACGACAACGTGCCGAGAAGGCGCGGCATCATTTGGTTCAACCTGCCTCTCTCGCTGGGCGGTTTTCTCATGACCCTGTCCGGCTTGTTGTTGGGCGCGGTCATCGCTAGATCCAGCCAGCCTGAGCGCATGCTGCCTGCCTACTATCTGGCCATCGGCCTGGCCAACCCGATGGCCTACGCGGCGACACGCATGCAGAACGTCGTGCTCTACTTCCCCCCGCGCTCCCGTGAAGACAGGCTCACGCTTCGTTTCGCCCTGCGCGCGGGTGCGATTGTGTCGTTCGTCCCGCTGCTCTTCCTGCTGCCCGCGCTTTCCCACTGGTACTACGTTTCGTTGCAACGACTGCCCCCAGCCGACCTCCCGCTGGTCACCGTGTCTGCACTGCTCCTAGTCGCATATCCTTTTACCTCGGGCTTGCGCGCGCACTGGGAAGGATTGGCCGCGCTGACCCGTCGGACCTCGACCATCCTGGCCGGCAACATCGCCTTTGTCGCATCCCTGGCCATCATGGCACCGACTTGCCTTGCGCTGAAAGTCCCCGGCAACATAATCGGGCCCGCGGCGCTGATCATCAGCAACCTGGCTGGCCTGGGTGCTCTGGTGCTCTTGCAATCCTTGCCGGAAAGCCCGGGTCCAGTGGAAGTGATCGACGTGGAAAGCGAGCGCGGCTGACCCATCGGCCAGCCGGGAAACGGCCTCGACCCTACGGCTTGTCGGGCCTTCTCTGCGCCTGAACCGGCCAGGGCTTGCCCGCCAGCGACTGGCAGGTGGTGCCTGCTGGCACCGGACGATACGCGAAAGTGCCCTTCTGGGTCTCGTTGCTGTCACCCGCCATGGCCCGCAGACACAGGCCGCTCGCGCCGAGAATCTGCTGTCTCTGCGCGACCGTCAGCTCACCTGAAAGGCCGTGTCCGTCGAGATGGGCCTGCTCCGCGACGTAGTGCGACTGGCTCGAGACGTAGACGTCACCCGAGCAGAAGGTCCCACTGACCGTGAGGGTGGCGCCCGGTTTGCCGTCGCCATCCATGTCTTCGCGTCCCCAGTCCACGTCCCAGGACCTGATCTTCGCCTGGCCGTCAGCGGCCGCATCGATCGTCACGGTCGAAACGGGCATGCGGGACACTGCGGTGGGCGAGAAAGCGACAGTCACTCCCTTGACTGGCTTGCTCTCGATGCGACAGAAGTGCTGGCGCAATTCGATGTGATCGCTCCGGCGCTGCACCTTCGCGAGGACGAAATTCTCGGTTTCGTCGAGCACGTCCTTGTGAAGGGGTACATGGCGCATCCCGCGCAGGATTTGATGACCCGCCCACACCTCGACCGGTGATGCCTCGACCGGCGGCGTTTCGCCAAGCAGGAGCAGAGCAAGCAGGGAAGTGAGGGCGAACATGGGAAGATTGGAGGCTGGAGAAAGACCTACAGTCTACAGCCTACAGCCTCCAGCCTGTCACGCCAGCCTACAGTCTACCGCCTGTCAGCTCGCCGTGGCTGCTCCCACGCCCGACTGGGTGGACGGTGCAACAAGGTAGTCGGGCAGCGTCCGCCCAGCGCCCTGCAGCCACGCGCGTGCCAGCCGCCGGCCGAGCACGCGGTCGGCGGAGGTGAGCATCCGGTAGGCCGCCTCGCGCACCAGCTTGTTGCGCACCCGGTACGAAACCTCGCTGCCATCTGCCTGCCGCTGCACCAGATCGCGCATGACCAGGTTCTCCAGCCACTCACCCATTTCGCGCCGACTCGCCTCGCCCAGCACCGCGACCAGAGCCTCGGCTGTGAAGAACTTGTCGCCGTACAGGCTCGTCGCGCGCAACACCCGCCGCACCTCGGGCGACAGGCAATCGAAACGCGCTTCGACCGCGGCCAGCACTACGTCCGGCACTCCCGAACGGCCCGCCGCGACGGCGTCCACCATCTCTTCCAGGAACATGGGATTGCCTTCCCAGCGCTCGAGCACGAAGTGCTCGACATCGGGCGGCAGCGGGGGGTTCCGCAGGCGGAACAGACACTGCCCGGCCTTGCGTGGCAGGGGTGCCAGCCGGATGTACTCGACCATGCGTTCGCCCCACAGGCCGGGAAAGCGTTCCTCCACCTCGGACCGACCCAGGGCCAAAACCAGCAGTGGCTGATCCGAGAGGAGGCCCAACACCTCATCNNATGACCTGCACGCTGGCCGCATCCGCCCACTGCAAGTCCTCCAACACCACGATGGGAGCACCGCTCGCACACATGCCGAGCAACCACTGCACGAACTCGCGCTTGACCTGGGCCGGCTCGCGTCCCGCGGTCGGAATACCCACGGTGGTCAGCACGGGGGCGAGCAGCGCGAAATCTGCTTCGGGACGAACCAGGGTTCCGGTGCAGCGGATGATGTTGCCAGGCATCTCGCCCGCCTGGGAGATAAACTCCCGCGCCAGCCGCGTCTTGCCTGTACCGGGCCCGCCCACCACCAGCGCCGCGCGCGCCACCCGTTCGTGTATGCATTCCTCGCGCAGCGACATCAGCAGCGCCAACTCCCGCTCTCGTCCCACCAGCGGACTCACCTGTCCGCCCACGCTGCGAGGCCGTTCTGGCCCTGCCCCACCTGTCTCGGCAAACAGCAGCGCCACCCCCTCCGCATCCCCGACGACGAAGCGGGCAGGCAAGAGGCGCCGCGTGGTCGCGTCGATCCGTATGGTACCCGCTTGCTGGCCTTGCATGAGCGCGGGCAAAGAGTCCATCAAGCGGCCGACCGGAACCCGCGCCATGAAAGCCGCACGGCCCGACCCGATCGCGATCTTGGCGTCCGGCTCCATGTCTCGCAGCACGAGAGCCGCGCGCGCGATCTGCATGGCCTGCTCGCGTGCCGTCCCCACGGTGGGCGCCGTGACCAGCAGCGTGCGATTGATGAGCCGGTCCATCTCGCCACCCAACGCCCGTACCGCCGCCTCCAGGGCGGCGAGGCGCTCCGGGCTGTCGTCCTTGACTTCAGCCGTCTTGCTCGCGGCTTGCCAGGGGGACGCCGCGCGGGGGCCGAAGCGTCGCTCCTGCACCGTCCGCCGCGTGCCATCGGCAACCGGCCGCCGCCCGAGAGAGATCAACATCGCGCAGATCGTGCGCTCCTCGGATTCGCTGATGCTGCTGGCACGCACCGGGGAAGGCGGTTTGGACGATGCGGTCTCCTCGCCAAGGTCGCCCAGGCGCTCCGCCAGGGCGCGGAACTCGTCGGCCAGGACATTCGCCGCCGGGGGTCGCGCGCCCGGGTCCGGGGCCAGCATGCGGTGGATGATCCGCTCGAGTTCGGGCGGCATGTTCGATCGGCGCGACGACAGCGGTGCCACCGTGCCTGCGCACACCTTCTGCATGACCTCGACCGCATTGTCGCCCGTAAAGGGCGGCTCACCCGTCAGCGCCTCGTACAACACACACCCGAGGGAGAAGATATCGGTCCGGCCATCCACGTCGTGGCGGCCGCGGGCCTGCTCGGGCGCGGCGTAAAGCGGCGTGCCCACGGTCGAGCCTTTGTGCGTGAATCGCTTGGGGTCGAATACCCGGCGGGCAATGCCAAAATCGAGGATGCGCGTCTCAGTGAGCCGCCAGCCCACCAGAAAGACGTTGCTCGGCTTGATGTCGCGGTGGACGACGCCTCGCTCATGCGCAGCGGCCAGCGCGTCCAGCACGCGATAGGCCACGTGCACGGCCGCCGCGGGTCCCAACGTGCCGCGCGACAGGCGCTCTTCCAGGGTCTCTCCCTCGAGCCACTCCATCACGATGAAGGGCGATCCGTGAGGCGCCGTCCCCCGATCGAAATAGCGTACGATGCCCGGATGTTTCAGCTCCGCCAGGAGGCGCGCCTCCTGATCGAAACGCGCAATCTCGGTGGCGCTCCGGACGTGGAGCACCTTGAGCGCAACCACCGCCCCGGTCCGACGATCGATCGCCTGATACACCGTACCCATCCCACCGGTCCCTGCCTCACTCTTGAGCTCAAAACGATCCATGAAGTCCGTGCCGCCTTGGGGTGTTCGAGACTCCACGCCTCGGGTAATCGGCACGAAGGTTGGCCTGCTTGAGGGCATCTTGACAAGAACCCGCATATCAGTAATCCTTACATCAGGATTGTCGGATGGACACCATTGCTACAGCCGTTGATCTACTTCGCCTTTTTGGGGATTCGACGCGATTGCGCCTGGCCTCTTTGCTTGAGAAAAACGAACTCACGGTTGCAGAACTTACGCAGATAACTCAGCTTCCCCAGTCGCGGGTGTCCACCCATCTGGGCAAGTTGCGCGATGCGGGCGTGCTGCGCGACCGGCGCGAGGGCGCGCTGGCCTACTACACCATGAACGACGGCAGCATGCCGGCCAGTGTGCGCAGGCTATGGGCGCTGCTGGGCCGCGAACTGGACGAGCCGCTTCTGCGCAGCGATCACGAGCGCTGTCAGGCGGCGCTACGTGCCCGCCAGGGTGCCGCCAACTGGCCCGAGACAGTCGCCGGCCAGATGGAACGGCACTACTCACCGGGACGGACATGGGAAGCCACGGCGATCGGCATGCTGGGCCTCCTTCACCTGGGCGACGTGCTGGATGCCGGCTCGGGCGACGGGAGCATCGCCGCGCTCCTGGCCCCGCGCAGCCGCCGCGTGACCTGCCTGGACATCAGCCCCAAGGTGCTGCAAGCCTGTCGCAGGCGGTTGCAGGGCCTAGCCAACGTGGAGTACGTGCTGGGTGACATCCATGCCCTGCGTTTTGCTGACGCGAGCTTCGACCAGGTGCTGCTGCTCAACCTTCTGACCTACGCGACCGAGCCAGCGCGGGCGCTGGCCGAGGCGGCTCGCGTGCTCCGGCGGGGTGGCGAGCTGGTCGTGACCACGCTGGCGGCCCATGAGCAGAAGAAGGTGACCGCCGGGTACGGCCACGTGCACGGAGGCTTTCGGCCGCAGGCGCTGCGGGGCTGGCTGACCGAGGCTGGGCTCGTCGTGGACCGCTGCGAGGTGACCTCGCGGGAGAAACGACCTCCCCATTTCGCTGTGGTGAGCGCCTTTGCGCGCAAGGCTTCGGGCCCGACGGGCGAGCCCAATCCAACCACTGGATCGCCCGTCGAGGAGGAGGAACCGTCATGACCCGCGAAGACCGCATCCTACAACTCCGGCGTGCGCTGCAAGAGCGCGTCCTGGTCATCGATGGCGCCATGGGCACCATGATCCAGCGCCGCGGCCTCACCGAAGCGGATTTTCGTGGCGAGCGCTTCGCTTCGTACGGGCACGATCTGCGGGGTGACAACGATGTGCTGGTGTTGACCCGGCCCGACGTGGTGGCCGACATCCACGCCCAGTACCTGGACGCGGGCGCTGACATCATCGAGACCAACACCTTCAACAGCACGCGCATCGCACAGGCCGACTACCGGCTGGAGTCGGCTGTGTATGATTTGAACCTGGCCGGGGCGCGCCTGGCGCGAGGGGTGGCCGACGCCTTTGCGGCCGAGACGCCTGGGAAGCCGCGTCTGGTGGCGGGCGCCCTGGGTCCCACCAACAAGACGCTCTCGCTGTCGCCCCGGGTGAACGAGCCCGGCTTCCGCGCGGTGACTTTCGCCGAGATGCAGGACGCCTACCAGGAACAGGTGCGCGGCCTGATCGATGGTGGCTGCGACATCCTGCTCGCGGAAACCGTGTTCGACACACTCACGCTCAAGGCCTGCCTGTGCGCCATCGAGGCGGTCTTTGCTGAGAAGAACCTGCGCGTGCCGGTCATGCTCTCAGGGACCATCACCGACAAGAGCGGCCGCCTCATGTCGGGCCAGACCATCGATGCGTTCTACACGTCCATCGAGCATGCGCGCCCCCTGGCGGTCGGTCTCAACTGCGGGGGCGGTGCGCCCCAGTTGCGACCGTACGTCGAGGAGCTGGCCGGACTGGCGCGCGAGTACGTCCTGTGCTACCCGAACGCGGGCCTGCCCAATTCCTTCGGCGGCTACGACGAGCAGCCCGCGGACATGGCGGCCTTGGTGGGCGAGCTGGCGCGCGCGGGCCTGGTCAACATCGTGGGTGGATGCTGCGGCACCACCCCGGACCACATTCGCGCCATCGCGCAGGCGGTGCAGGGCGTGTCCCCGCGACGTCGGCCGGAAACGCGCGCGCGGC
>PMZX01000225.1 GCA_003170035.1 Myxococcales bacterium
ATCAAGGCGGGTGGATCGCTGCAAAATGTTGGCAGGAGCGCCCCCTACGGCTCGACGCCGACCACGGTCAACGGCAACCTGACGATCGAAGCCGGCGGGACGCTAACGAACGAGCCGGGTTATAGCAGTCGCATCGTCGTCATGGGCAATTGCGCGAACGGCGGTACGATCAAGAACAGCGCCGCGGGCGTGCTGCTGGAAGTGAAGAAGAGCTTCGCACAGAACGGCACCTACGAGGGGCCGAGTATCACGTTCAATGGCGGGACGGATCAGACGATTTCCTGCGGCTCCAGCAAGAAAATCGTGGGCTCCATCGTGGTGTCCAACCCGGCGAAGTCCATCAAGGCAACCTCGGACCTGTACCTTGAGAACGTGACAGTTGCGCTGTCCGACGCGATCGGCCAGGGCACGTTCGACATGAACGGCTTCAAGCTCTTCGTGACCGGCGGCTCTGCGGCCCTGGTTACCGATGACACCTCCAACCACGTTCCGCGGATCAAGTACACGAACATCGCGGGCATCAACTGCGCCGACGGCGCGATAATCTACGAGTCCAGCTTTGCCAATTCCTCCGCTTCCATGACCATCGACGGCGTGCTCACGACGGTCGGTCGCGCCGCTGGCGGCACGCAGGTGACGTTCGAAGGCGACCTTGCGGTCAATGCCGGCGCGACGATGCAGAACGAGGCGGGCTGGCACAGCGGCGTTGTGGTAACCGGATCGTTCGTCAACAACGGCATCGTCAACGGCCTTTCGGGCGGATACGGCTTCGAGGTCAGGAAAAACCTCACACAGAACAACGTCTACACCGCTACCGAGACAACCTTCAACGGCAGCGGTGTCGAGACGATCTTGATGGGCGCGGGCAAGAAGATCGCTGGCACGATCTTTCTTTCCAATGCCAATTCGGGCGGAACGCTCAAGGCGCTGTCCGACCTGACCGTCGAGAACGTCACGTTCACCGTGGGCGACGCCACGACCACCGCTGCAATCGACATGAGCCAAAACAAGCTCATCCTCGTCGGTGGCGCCAACGCACTCATCTGCGACGACAGCTCGAACCATGTGCCCAGGGTCACGTTCACCAACATCGCCGGCATCACCGGAGCGTCGCCTGTCACCACGACGGACCCGATGATTTGGGAATCGACCTTCGAGAACGCCTCGGGCACGATCACCCTTGCGGGCCAGTTCAGGACGGTCGGCCGCGTCGCCGGAGGCACTCAGGTTAGGTTCACGGGGAACACCGTTCTGGCCGCGGGCGCTCTCTGGCGCAATGAGGCGGGTTATCGCAGCGGCATCTCGATTTCGGGTTCCTTCACCGATAACGGCACAGCCGTAAGCGACGGGGGGGCCAATCTCTTGGTGATCAACGGCACGGCGTACTAGCGAAGTCTCTCGCGCCTTCGGGCAGCCCATGAGCCTCACGTCCCCCACCAACTTGGGTGGGGTAGGACGGTTAACGGGGGCGGCGGAGCGGGGATTCGGGGCTTCGCGCTGATGGGCCTGTTTCTGCGGGGTCTTTCGCGTGTCCGGTCGNNCGGGAAAGTCGCGGTCCACCAGGTGCCTGTCGCCGCGGTCTGGTAGTAGCACAGCTCAGCCGCATTGCGGATGTGCAAGAAGCGGGCCGTCTGACATGGCTGACTCCTAGTCCGGCGCCGCGGGTAGCTCTGTGCATACTCTGGCCACCTCTACGTCTCGCCGCGCGCTAGTGTGCAGTAGCATCTAGAAAAAGCAGCCAGATCGGGGTCGATCTCGTGAAGATTGGAAAGGTTCCTTCCCCTGTAGCCAATGGTGACCGTTGCTAGCTCAAGAACCAACAACTTCTAGGTAGGTCATTGAATGACGAAGCATTCTTCCCTCTCCATTCGAGCCGCCTCGTGCGTCGTGGCCATTGCCGCGCTGACTTCATGTAGCGGGAGTGACTCTGGCGGCCCGACGGGAACGGGCGGGGCGTCTGGCGCCAATTCTGGAGGATCGGGCGCGACTGCCGGAACGCCCACGAGCGCCACCACGGGTTCCGGGGGCAACACGGTAACAAGCGGTGGTAGCAGCGGCGTTCAGCCTGCTGCTGGGTCAGGCGGTGGTGGCGGAGCGTCCCCGACGGGTGGGACGTCGAGCAATGGCGGCACCACGAGCGCGGGTGGCTCGTCCGCCAGCGGCGGTGTCACGAGCATGGGCGGCTCGTCGAACACCGGGGGTTCCTCGGCCAGCGGCGGCACCACGGGCACGGGTGGCACGCGAGCCAGTGGCGGCACGTCGAGTACGGGTGGTTCCTCGGCCATAGGCGGGACGGCTTGCACGGGCTGTTCGGCCACTGGCGGCGCTTCAAGCACAGCCGGGACCACGCCTGCGGGCGGCTCCAGCACCACCGGGGGCTCGTCTGCAAGAGGGGGCACCACCGCACGGGGCGGAACCACGGCCACCGGCGGGACGACGAACAGCGGAGGCAGCTCGGGCGGCTCGAAGCCAACCGGGGGCACCACGGGCGGGACCACGGGCACGGGTGGAACCACGAGTCCGGGTGGAACCACGGGCACGGGTGGGGCCACGGGCGCGGGTGGCAGCTCACACACCGGTGTCTGGAAAGTGATGATGCTCGGCAATTCGATCACCGGCTCGACCTGCTATCCGCAGGTATTGTCCTCTCAGCTCATTGCAGGCAAGCACACGAATTTCCAGTTCGTGGGAACCGTCACAAACAACCAGAGCTGCGGAGCCAATACTCCGAGCGTGAAAACCGAGGGTCACGGCGGGTACGGTGTGACCTACCTGCCGTCAACCAGCACGCGGCCAAAGTGCACCAAGCAACCCCAGGGGTGTGGCAGCTACGCAGAGTTGCAGACCTGGGCCGCCGAAGCGCCCGACATTGTGCTCCTGCACTTCGCTACCAACGATATCTGGGACGGACGTGCCACCTCGGAAATCCTATCGTCCTTCGTGGCGGTCATAGCTGAATTCCGCAAGAACAACCCGGACGTCATCTTCTTCGTTTCCAAGATCATCAAACTGAGCCCCAGTGGCTGCGGGAGCTGCCTCACCAACGTCGCGGCCTTGGCCGCAGCCCTTACCCCCAGTTGGGCTTCAACCAATTCCACGGCATCGTCGCCGGTCTATATCATCGATCACTACGACTGCGGCTTCGATCCCGCAACCGATGCCGCCGACGGGGTTCATCCCAACCTGACTGGCGCCACCAAGATGGCGACCACCTCATACAACGCCATCGTCACGAGTGGATACTTCTAGACCGACGGACGACCGCAGGTCGCCCCTACCTTCTTCCGAACCTTTGTCCGACGCGCGACCTGCAGCTCGCACCTGCGTTGCTGCGTTGCGGACCACCGATTTTGTGAAGCTTGTGTGCCCGCCAGCCCCTCCACGATATTGGAATGTTGAGCCCTGTCGCGCGTGCCTCATCGCAAATACACCCTCGTCGGATCGCGTTTCCGAGGGGCTCCTATCTCTTGCTGATCGGCGGGGTTGTGATCGGCTGCTCCAACTCGGAGTCAACCGCCATCCGCCCTGATAGCGGCACCGCCGGCGGCACGTCCGTGACCGGCGGTGTGGTGAGCAACGGCGGCGCTGCGAGCGGCACGACGACGAACGCCGGTACGGTCAGCACCCCGGGCGGATCAACGGCCAGCGGTACCGCGGCCGGCACAACGAGCAACGGCGGAGCCGTCACGAGCGGCGGCGTGACCGCGAGCGGCGGGACATCACCCAGCGGCGGAACCAGCGCTGAAGCTGGCATTTCCGGCGGCGGCAGAGGCGTCACGGTTGATGCAGGCCTGAGCAGCGGCGGAAGTCCCGGCACTGGCGGGGCTTCCAGCAGCGGGGGCGCGACCAGAACCGGTGGCACCAGCGCGACCGGCGGCGCTCCCGCAGTCGACGCGGGCCCCGCCAACCGGGACGCGAACGGTGGCGGTGGAAGAACGGGCTCCGACGCCAGCGCAGCGGGCAGTGGGGGCGGAGGTACCGGCGGGACCATTGCGACCGGCGGAAGGAACGGCGGGACAACCAGCATTGGCGGGACGACGGCGACAGGCGGGACAACGGGCACGGGCGGAACAACCAGCACCGGCGGGACAGCCAGCACTGGCGGGACTGCCGCCCCTGCCGGGTGCACGGCTGTCCCGGTGACACCCAATGCGACCCAGCAGGCGCGCAACGTCCTTTGCTATCTCTACAGTCAGTATGGCAACCATATTCTCTCGGGGCAGGAAGAGAGCGGGGCCGAGGTCGAGATCAGCTACATCTACACGAATACCGGGAAGTACCCAGCGATTCGCGCGTTCGAGGCAAACAGCGACCCGGCCGCAACCCGCTGCCTCACCTATTGGAACGCAGGCGGGCTTTGCATGTTCGGCTATCACATGGGCGCGCCCGGGCAACCGGACGGCTATGCAGGCTCGCAGACCAAGGTCTCCATCGATACGGTGCTCACGTCCGGCACGAACGAGAACACGGTTTTCAATCAACGAATCGACGCGATTGCCAAGCGGCTGCTCACGGTCCAAGCCGGCAATGGGGTAGTGATCTTCCGGCCCTTCCACGAGGCCGGCGGCACCTGGTTCTGGTGGAGCATGGAGACGGGCGCGCAGTACGTCCGCCTGTGGAAGTACGCGTTTGATCGGGTGATCAACACAAATGGTGTCAGAAACGCACTCTGGTTGCTGCCCTACGATGGCTCGCCTCAGGCCTCGTTCTACCCGGGCAAGGAGTACGTCGATATCGGCGGTGCCGACAACTACAACAAGGCCAACGACTACAGCCCGATGACCTCGATATTCACTGCCGCACGCAACATCTTTGGCACGACAATGCCCATTGCTCTGCATGAGTGCGGCCCGGTCGTGGATCCCGATCAACTGCAGTCGACCAAGACCAATTGGGTCTTCTTCAGCATCTGGACCCAGCCCTATCCCGAGCAGTACAGCACGGTGGCTGAATTGCAGAAGGTCTACAGCAGCAGCTATGTGGTTTCGCGCGACGGAGTACCGAACCTCAAGTAGGCGCAAAGGGAGCTAGGCCGAATGTCTGACTTGCACGAGGTGCAGTATCTGCGAGCGGCGATCGCGCGGCGTGAAGCCGGGTCTTCTCGCGCGATTGCCTCGCACTCATTTCGTCCGCTGGTCGTTGCAGCCCTGGTGATTGCCACCGTCGCATGCGTCGCGATAGCAACGCGCTCGCTGCCCTGGGGTCGCTCCGCGTTGACCTTTCGCGCTGAGGGCGGCGAGGTGCAAGAGAACGGTTATCTGCACGCCGGCCCCGGCTCCCGGGCCAGGGTGTATTTCTCCGACGGTACGCAGGTTGCCTTTCATGAAGGCGCGCGCGGTCGGGTGGTGGGCGTGCAGGAGCGTGGAGCGCGTATCGCTCTCGACGAGGGTGAGGTCCAGGCGCAGGTGGTTCCCCGCGCAGGGACGTCGTGGACCTTTGATGCCGGTCCATTCTCCGTCAACCTCGAGGGCGGCGCGTTTCTTCTGGTCTGGAGAGGCGGTGAGTCCCATTTCGATCTCCGCTTGAACCAGGGCTCCGCGACGGTGAGTGGTCCGCTTCTTCACGATGCCCGCGCCTTGCACGCGGGGGAGCAGATGACGATCGAATTGGAAGAACAGAGGATCGCCTTTCGTCAACAAGAGGCTGCGGAGCGCAGCCCGTTGGAAGGGGACGTTTCCGTGTTCCGGGCTTTTCTGGCCGATGACGGCATCAGCTCAGCGCCCGATGAGGCCGAAGATCTTCGTGGCGATCGCGTCGCTTCCGACCCTGCCCGCAGGGCAGGGACTGACGACTCGGTCACACCCGCTCCGACGGCTCCGCGGCCGCGGCCGGCCCCGAGGTAGCGTCACTTCGCGATCAAGCCGGTGAAACCAACGCGGCTCTTGCTGATGGCGCAATCGTCAACGTAGAGAATCGCCGGTTCCGGGGTCAGGTTGTTTCCGACGCTCACCACGTCCCACGCGACCCAGCCGGGTGCCCCAGTGGGCCCTGGCAGGTCGAGGATCTGCTGGCCATTCAGCCAAAGCGTCAGTTGGCCTGTACTGTCGGAGGCGGCGCGATAGAAGGCCTCGATCTGGAACCAGGCATTGACAGCAACTGCGAGATTAGACACCGCTAGCTGCCTGTCCCCCGGAGGCAGGTTCCCCGCACTTTGATGGTCATATAGCCGCAGAGACATCACCCCGCTCGACGGGCTCGTCAAGTTTACGTCGAACAACTCGCCTGCCGTGTTCGGATCGTCAGGCACGGCGCGAAAGCGGAACTTCATGATCACCCAGTAGTAACCGACAGAAACGCTCTGCGGCAGATAATACCAGGCGCTGTAGTAGGCCTGGTTCGGCAGGCCCCCGTTCTGCACCAGGCTGGCACCGATCCCCGCCGTATTGTCCGCTGTGCCGGTGACGGTCAGCTTCGCCGCGAAATTGCCAGGGAGGTGGAAGCGCTCGCTCGACACCTCCATGGTGTTCGGGGGCACTGCGCTGGCGCTGCCGAAACCGAAAGGAACAGGTGTCCATTCGGGTAAGCTGTTTCCCCCCACCTCGAAGCGCGAGGTCCACAAGACGTCAGAGCCGACATCCAGGTCTTGGCCGCAGCCCGCGGCCAGCGCCAGGTACAACCCGGACAGGAGAAACCTTCTGCTTGTCGGGTATGGTTTCATCAAATCCCCCACGAGGCGCCCACACAGGCGCCCACCCAAACATAGGGGGTTCGCCCTGCCACACCTTCAGGCAAAGCGAACACCCGAGGTGGATCGGGCAGAAAGTCAGCCTGCAGCGAGACGAAAGGCGTGAGCCCGGCCCGTCGTGCCAGACGCGCCCCCAGGCCGACACGACCGCCCAGTTCCATCCCGGTCTGCGATCCCGCAACGGCCAGATCGAGCGCCCGCTCCGAAAGCAGTGCGAACGCCAGGCCGAGCTCGCCATAGAAATCGATCCACGAGCCCGATAGCGTCGCGCGCAGCCCAAGATCCACGGGCAGCCTCCACTGCCGGAGACGCACGCCCCCGATGCTGGTATCTGCCGGCCAGAGAGCAGCCGCTCCCAGAATGGGAACGATGCGGCCGCGGCCCAACGCAAGCCGGAGAACGCCACCCCAGTGCACGGCGCGATCTTCTGCACCCAGGCCGCTGATCAATGTGGGGGCGAGTTCAAGCCGGGCGAGCGGCCGGGACGAGAGAGCCGGAATGGCCTTGGTCTCGACGCGGGCAGGTGGCGCTGGTACCAGTGCGGGTGCGGTCAAGCAAGGCGGCTGGTCGCAAAGAGCGGAGTTGAGCAGCGCCGCGGGATCGATGATCAACGCGGCGAAAAGCGCCGCCACCTTGGCCCGGTACGCGCACTCGCGGGCCTCCTCACGATACTCGCGAATCTTGTCGAGCACGGAGATGCGAAACATCGCGCCCAGATCCTCGATGTGGATGGACGCCTCCGCCTTGCCAGGCCCACGCAATCGCGAAATCAGGTGCTCGCGCGGTACCAGCGTGACAAGCTCTTGCCAGATGGCTTCCGGCAGAGGGCAAAGGCTTGCGCCGACAACTGGCTCAGCTAGCCCTGGCAGACCCGATCCATTGCTCTCGCTCGCCGGCGTTCCCGCGGTTCCCTGCCCATCACCGGCGGCATGCGCCCGCCCCCCTATCGCGAGCAGCACAGCCGCGATGACACATTGCCGCCGATACCGGCATACACGCACACACAGACGATATCCGAACGCGGCTTCATGGGTAGTGCTATTCCGCCGAAGCATCGCTGGGATGAACCAACTTCTCCGTGAAGCTATCGGCTGTCATGCGCCCTACAGGAGTTAAGTGCACTCTGTAATCTCCCCACAAGCTCAAATCGGCCAGGGCGGTCTTCTTACCGCTGACCGCCGGCGGTGTACGCCGGGCGGTGGCGTATTTGAACGCATCTATCAGGACTGGTTCGAAGATGTCTGCTGCTGGATCCGCGCGCTGGGCGGCCCGGATGCCGATCGCGACGACATCGCCCAAGAAGTCTTTCTGGTGGTGCGCCGCCGTCTGGGCTCATTTGACGGCGCGAACCTGCCCGGCTGGCTCTATCGGATCACGCAACGTCAGGTCCGCGATTTTCGTCGTCGTACCTGGATCAAACACATCTTCACCAGGCGCCGCCTGGAGGAACCGGACACCCTGCCGCACGCAAGCCAGAATCCTGCGGCCGCGCTTGAGCGCAAAGAGAACCAACGCGTGCTGTACACGATCCTCGCCAAGATCCGTGAGGCGCGGCGTACGACTTTCATCCTTTTCGAAATCGAAGGCCTCTCGGGCGCGCAGATCGCGCAGATACAGGCCGTTCCACTGAAGACCGTTTGGACTCGGCTCCATCACGCCCGCAAGGATTTTTTCGCCCTCGCTGCCAAGCAGCACCGATCTCTGGCCCAGCGCGAGCAACGGAGTGAATCGAGCACAAACACGATTGGGAGACTAGGACCATGATGTCGCGACAAGAACCTCCGCCCACGGGCCAGGGGCCCTTGGATCAGGATCCCCGGCGATTGTCCATGGACCCCCACAGCGTCCGTGGGCCTTCTGCAGAATGGGCTCTGTCTGTGCTTCGCGAGGCTGCTCCCTACCAGCCTGCCCCAGGACACAAAGAACGCGTGTGGATGACTCTGCCAATGACTCGCTCGTACCGTCCTGGAAAGCTGCGCTTCGCCTTTGCCGTGGTTGCTTTGCTCGCCTCCGGCGTTCTCGCAACCGGCGCGCTGGCGCAATGGCCGGCCTGGCTGGCGAACGCCATCGAGCGCATCGTCCCGAATGCGCCCGGGCCGGCGCCCATGGCTCCCGCCCAGAGTCTGCACCACGCGCGCGGCGAAAGGCCGACGGTGCCCACCTTGCTGCCACCGCCCTCCTCACCGCCCCTTGCCATGCGGCAGGCCCCCGAAGAGACACCATCCCTGGGACGGACCAAGCGCGCGACAAAGTCTGCATCGCCTGAAGACCTGGGGCCCCTGCTGGACGCTATGCGCGCCCTACGGGTAGAGCGGAATCCGGTTCGTGCGCGCGCGCTGCTGACCGCATATCTGGATCGCCATCCCAAGGGTGAGTTGTCTGAAGAGGCACTGGTCATGTTGGTCGAAGCGGCCGCAACCCACCACGACAGCGATGCCCAGGCGCTTGCCGCCCGCTACCTCAGGCTGTATCCGCGAGGAACGTTCCGCGGTCTGATCGAGCGAACCTTGGCCGCCACCAGCAAGGAGCCGTAGAGCGGCGATCGGCCAGCGTCCAAGAGCGGCCGGCCGCCGCCACGGCCGCGGTTGCAACGGACCCCACGTCTTGTACGAGGCGACCGCAGGTCGCCCCTACGGCCGTGCGCGTACTACGCGCATCACGTTTCGGGTCGGGTAGGGGCGACCTGCGGTCGCCCCACGGGTGTGCGCGACCGCCGCGGTCTCCCTTCTCAGAATCCCAGAACGGACCGCATCGAAATGCGAAACCAGGTCGGGTATGCCAGAATTCGGGAATGCACCTGACCGCAGAACACGACCCGAAGCCGCGTGAGGCGGGGTGGCGTTTTCGACCCGCAGGACGCTTGGAGGCGCCAGCCTGGATCGTGGGTGTTCTTCTCTTGTCCTCTGTCCTCACAGCCGGCTGCGCGCGCGTCTCGAGCAACGGGAATGGCGATCGGGATGCCGCGGCCGGCGGCTCGGGCGGCACCTGCCAGGGTGGCGGTTGTGCCGGCAAGAGCGGGACTCGTGATGCAAACCAGGATTTTCCGGTTGCTGGGTCGGGCGGAGGTGGGTCGACGGGGACCGCAGGCTCGACGGGAACGAGCGGCGCGACCGGGACCGGTGGTTCGACCGTGACCGCAGGCTCGACCGAGACCGGCGGAGGCGGCAGCGGTCCGGCCGGTACCTCGGGCACGACCTGTTCAGGTGGCTGCGGCGGAAGCAACTCGAGCCCCGACGCGGGTAGCGGCGCGCCAGGCGACGCGGCCCTGGTTTGTGTCGGTCCTGCCGTTTCTGAGGACCCTTCCCTGCGTCACCCCGCGCCCCGTCCCGACGCAGGCGCGGACTCATGTGGTGCCTGGGCCATGACCAACGGGGTGTGCTGCGCCCAGTACTGCAGCAACGACGACAGGTCCGANNTCGGGCCAATGGCCGGAAGTCCATTGTGTCAGTGACAACGAGCCCTGGCACTATTCCCGCTCGACGCATTTCGGGCTGACCTATGGCGGGGCCTGCGCCTTCGGTCTCTATGGGCTCTGCACCACCGCCTACACGTTCACGGACGCGTCGCTACAGGGGCTGTGCACGATCTTCTGCAAGACCTACCCGGATCTCTGCAGCGACCCTGCCACCATCACCCTGCGGGGAAACTTCGCGGCCCCGGACGGCGACTACTACACGCAGTTCTGGCCTGATCTTCCAGGCGACAACGACAACTACCTGAGCTGCGGCGAGTGCTTTCAGCTGGTGCGGACCAAGAAGGACGGCACCGACTATCAGCCCGCAGAGACCGGCTACACGCCGCCCGTCGTGCTCCAGATCGTGGATTCCTGCCCGTGCTCGGCCAATTCCAAGTGGTGCTGCGGCTCGGGCCGCGACCATTGCGGCGAGGTTTCGGATTTCAAGTACGGCTGCCCGCTGCCGCCTTCGACGCAATCATCGCTGGTGCCGGCCGACCACGACCCCTTGCCCAACGAGAGCCTGCACCTGGATCTCTCGGACATCGCCATGTCACGCCTGCAGACAGGTGACGCCAACGGCATGATGGTAGACGGGGTCATCCCAACCCGGTACCGCCGCGTGCCTTGCCCAGTGAAGGGAAACATCTACATCCTCGTGAAGAACGGGGGCGAGTACTACTTCTCCTTCAGCGTGGTCAATGTTGCGGGCCTGGGCTCCCTGGTTAAGGTCGAAGCCAGACTTCCGTCAGGCGAGTGGGTAGCGCTGGTACGTGACCCCAACTACACGCCGGCCAGGCCGCAGGAACGCTTCGGCACATGGGTGCTTCCGCAAGGCAAAGGCCCATTCACCCTGCCTTTGGCCCTGCGATTCACAGATGGCTCATGGCGCACGATCGTATCGGAACAAGCGGTGAAGGACTGGAACCCACCAGCAACCACCGATACGAAACTGGCGCAGTTCTACCGGGATTTCTACTACATCGACACCGGCGTGCAGTTCTGAGATCAGCCAAGCGTTGCGGCTAGCATTTCGCTTCGCTCACAGCTCCGAATGGGGCGAAGAACGAGATGATGATGGGCGGCAGCGAGGCGAGCAGCACGAAGCCGAAGAAGGCCTGGTAACCGAGCCAGGCCTGGATGCGCCCGCTCACCATCCCGGTCAGCATCATGTTGAGCGCCATGATCCCGGTGGCAAAGGCGTAGTGGGCCGTGCGATAGCGCCCGGGCGACAGCTCTTGCATCATGTACAACATCATTCCAACAGTACCCAGGCCGTAGCCCAGTTTCTCAATCAACACCACACAGGTAATCAAAACGAGATCGTGTGGCAGGGCCTGGCTCAAGTAGAAGAACGTCACGTGCGGCACATTGAGCGCAAAGGCCAATAGCACGAACATACGCCGCAAGCTGTAGCGGGCGGCCAGTAGCCCGCCCAGCAAGGTTCCCCCGACAAACGCCACTGTACCGAAGGTTCCATTGATGTTGCCCAGCGCCATGTTGTCGAGCCCCAGGCCCCCGACGGCCCGCTTGTCCATCAGAAACAAGGGACCGATCTTCTCGATGAATCCCTCGGCAAATCGGTAGAAGAAAACCGNNGGGGGAGAAGATAGAAGTGCCAGACAGCGGCCGCAGCCAGGATGGCCGCGACCAGCATCATCACGATCATCCAGGCCGTGAACCAGGCCGGATTGGGCCCAGAGATGGGCGCCGGCTTGCCCGCCGCGGCCCAGTCAAACAGCACCTTGGTCAGGCTCACCAGCGCGCCTGAGACCAAGACCCTGCCCAAATTCCAAAACGCCCCTTGCAGTCCGACGTAGAGCGCCTGTTCTTTGGGCGTGGTCGAGGTTAGGTACACGCCGTCACCGGCGATGTCTTGCGTCGCCGAGGCAAAGCCCGACATCCAGAAGAAGGCAATGGTGAGCGGCAGNNAGCACGAAGAAACGTTTGCTGCGAAACAGCTCCACCAGCGGCGCCCACAAAGGCTTGAGCACCCAAGGCAGGTACATGGCGCCGGTGTAGGCCGCAATCTCGGGGTTGGTCAGCCCCAGGTTCTTGTACATGATGGCCGCCACCACCGAAACCGCGATCATGGGCGTGCCCATGGCGAAGTAGAGACTGGGCACCCACAGTAGAGGATGCGCGCGCTGGTTTTCAGGACGGGTCATGGCGGGCTAGCGAGTTGGGCGAAACCTACAGGACATTCGCACAGAATGCCTTTTCCTGCAGTCCATCGCCACCGCCCCAGATCTCGAAGCCGGCAAAGATGATACTGAGGTACATGCTGTTGGTGATGCCGTAGCTCTTGTTGACCGCATCGCGGATGAAATTGTTGAGATCGTAGTCCAGTTTCTCCAGGGGCGTGGTGCTCACGTAGGAGATGCACGGCGGATTGGTGGGGTCGATCCAGACGTCCCAGGTCCCGGGAAGGCCACTGACGCTCTGACCGGGATGCTGGTTGGATCCGCGCGGCTGGCGATTGGTTGGCTTGAACAGCCAGACCATGAGAAAAGCCCCGCCCGTCCCGGGATTGTACTGGGTGGCGGGAAGCGGGGTGCCGGCCGCGGTGAACCACACATCGTAGGCGACGTTGTAGTTGGTGTATCCCTTGCTGCTCGCGTTGGTCGACACGACGGTATAGATGTTGGTCAAGGCCGACACCTGCTTGGGCAAGTTGCTGCCCTTGGTCGTCTTGCCGGCATAGGAGCCGATGAACATCGACGGGAAGCCCGTCGGATCGTTGTCGGGCGAGGAGGCGCCCGCAGGATTCCCCACGGTGAATGACAGCCCCTTCACGGTCACTGTCTGCTGGTTGGACACGTGCCACCAGTTGGCCATCGCAACATACTGCTTGTCGAGCCCGTCCACCGGAATGTAGGTGGTGCCGCCCGACGTGTTCAGGTAGTTGGAGGACGACGAAACGTCCGTGCAATTCGGAGAGGGCGGTGGAGTGGGGGCGGTGGTTGCAGGCACGGTCGCCGTCGTCCCGCCGGCCGAGCCGCCCGTGCTGCCACCGGTGCTGGCGGGCGTGCCGCCCGTGCCTGCGGTAGGCGTTGGCTGACAGGTGCCCACCGGGACACAAGCGGAACCGCAGGATTCCTGCCCGGCCCCGCACCCGCCTGGCGACGTATGCTCAGGCGCACGTGCGCAAGAAATCAGGATGAGCCCGACGCCCAGCCCGAAAGTGAACAGCACGAAACGCATAGAACCTCCGAGAGATGAACGCTTTCATAGTAGTCGATGGGAAGATCGCGCGATAGAAGAACTACTATAATGCCCGGGCATGAACCTGCGGGCTGCTCTTCGTCGCAACCGGCTGGCCTGGGGCCTTGCCGTGGGGCTGGCAGCGGCGCTGGTGGTGTTGCTGGCGCTGCCGCGGGGCATTCTGCGCAGCGCCGAGTTGAAGACGCTGGACGCCCGCTTCCGCGCCTTTTCCGGGACAAGGCGGCCCAACCCCGACGTGGTGTTGGTGGCCATCGACCAGAAGAGTATCAACTTCTACCGCAGGCAGATGCAGGTCGGCTGGCCCTGGCCGCGCAGCTTCTATCAGATCCTGGTCGACTACCTCGCCCAGGGCGGAGCGCGCGCGATTCTCTTTGACATGTATTTTTCCGAGCCGTCGTCCGACACGAAGGAAACCGACGGCGCAGAGGCTGATGTAGGGTTTGGCGCGGCCATCGCGGCCGCGGGAACGGTTCATCTGGCCGCGCAGCTGCTCGACGAAGCCGATGCCGAGCAAAACAACGACGTCAGACTCGAAACGCGCCTGCTGTGGCCGGCGCGACCCACCCTGCCCGCACGCCCCGGCGCCTTTCACAGCGCCATCCTGCCGCTTGCGGTGTTGCAGGCCGGGGCCGCTGGCCTGGGTGTGGTGAATCACGTCGAGGACGAGGACGAGATCTGCCGGCGCGTGCCGCTTGTTCATCGTTTCTCCGATGGGTTTTTGCCCAGCCTAGCCTACGGCGCGTACGCGTCCGTGGTGGGCAAGCCTGCCGCGGCGCCGGCCAGCCTGGGCATTCCGCTCGTGGGCCCGGATTTTCTCCTGACCTGGTACGGCCCGCCCGGACCCGACCGAACCTTTCCTACCTACTCGGCACACGCCTTGATCGTGTCAGCGGCCAAGCTGCGGGTCGGCCAGCCTCCGGATCTCGCGCCTGCCACATTCAAGAACAAGCTGGTCATCGTTGGCGGCACGGCGGCGGGCCTGTACGACGCCCGCAACACGCCTCTGGCTCGCCAGCAGCCATTTCCCGGCATGGAGATCCACGCCACGCTGTTGTCCAACCTGCTCAGCCGCGATTTTCTGCGGCCGCTCGACCGCCGGCTGGCCGCGGCGTGGACCGTAGTCGTCGCCGGGCTGGTCGGGTTGCTCTTCATGCGCGTGCGACGGCAGCGCGTGGCCTTGCCTCTGATCGCAGTCGTGCTGGCCGGCGCGGTCGGGGTTGCCTTTCTCGCCTTCCGCACCCGTTTGCTCTGGCTGCCCATCGTCGCACCTGTGGCCGCAGGCAGTCTCAGCCTGGTGCTGGCCGCGCTGGTCAGCTACCAGATCGAAGGGCGGCGCCGGCGGCAGGTGCGCAGCGTGTTTTCACGCTATCTGGCACCCGAGGTCGTGCGCGAGTTGCTGGCAGACCCGGACCGGATCGGCCTGGGCGGCAAGGAGGTGGACGCGACGGTGTTCTTCTCCGATGTTCGAGACTTCACCAGCATCTCGGAGACGCTGCCGCCCCAGGTGCTGGTCGGTCACCTAAACCAGTACCTCGACGCTGCCAGCCAGGCGCTGCTGTCACGCAAGGCACTCATCGACAAGTACATCGGCGACTCCATCATGGCGGTATTCGGCGCGCCGGCCGAGGATCCGGATCACGCGCGCAATGCCTGTCTGGGCGCTCTGGCGGTCGCCGAGTTGGGGCGACAAGCGGCCGCCGCCAATCCCGAGCGCCCTGCGTTCTTCACCCGCATGGGGCTCAACTCGGGACGCCTAGTGGTGGGCAACGTCGGATCGCGCCTGCATCTTTCCTACACCGCCATCGGCGACAACGTGAACCTGGCCTCGCGCCTGGAAGGTGTGAACAAGCAGTACGGCACACAGATCTTGATCTCCGAATCGACCTGGCAGGCAGCCGGTGACGCCATCGAAGCGCGCGAGCTGGATTTCATTCAGGTCAAGGGCAAGGCGCTGCCCACGCGCATCTACGAGCTGGTGGCAGCCAAGGGCCAGATGACAGCCCCGCAACAGGCAATCAACGCCGCTTTCGTCGAGGCGCTCGCCGCCTATCGCGCGCAACGCTGGGACCAAGCGGTGGCCGGCTTCCGCCAGGTGTTGCAGATCGCTCCCACGGACGGCCCGGCGCAGGTGTTCCTCAAACGCTGTGAAATCCTGCGCGCTACGTCCCTGCCCAGCGACTGGGCCGGCGTCTACAAGCTGGAAACGAAGTAGATCAGGTTTTTTCGTCGGGTGGCGGCTGCACGCCGGGCGCGATTCCAGCGACGTCGGGGTTTTCGCCCGGCGGCGGCTGAGGGCCGGGCACGATCCCAGCGATGTCGGGATCTTCGCCCGGCTCTAGAGCCCCGCGCCGCTCGCGCTCTTGCTGGCGCTGGAGCAGCCGTTCAGCCTTTTCTTTCTGCCATTGCTGGCGGCTGATCTCCTTCTTGCGCTTTTCAGCGGCGCTCTTGTTGAACGGCTTCACGGATGGTCTACCAACGCTCCCCTCGACCGCCACCACCACCACCACGCCCGCCGCGGCCACCGCGGCCACCGCCGCCGCCACCACCACCGCCGAAGCCACCGCGGCCGCCGCCGCCGCCACTGGAGCGCTCACGCGCCTCGTTGACGGTCAGGGTGCGGCCCTGGAAGTCCTTGCCATTGAGGTTGGCAATCGCGGCTTCTGCGCCGGCATCCGTCGACATCTCGACAAAGGCGAATCCGCGCGGCCGTCCACTTTCGCGGTCCATGACCAGCTTGGCCTCGGCCACTTCGTGGCCCGTGCCCGCGAAGAGGTCGTGCAGATCCTGTTCGTTGGCTGAGTAGGGCAGGTTGCCGACGTAGAGTCTCTTTCCCATGGGTTCTTTCTCCTTGTGCCAGGTTCTCATTCTCGGTCGACTACCCAGCAGCGGCTTCGCAAGGAACCCAAGTGGGCGACGATCAGAGTATTCCGTTTCAAGATGAGCCGGTTGGGCGCAAGTGTCCAGGATTTTTTGCCGCGCTCGACGGGGATCGTGGGTCTCCTGTGCCCGACGCCGCACCGCGCTCCTCGGTCCCGTCGCCCCGCGAGAGCGGGGAGAGGGTGAGGGTGAGGGGTCCGCCAGGGTCAGAGTTCCCGCCGAGGAGGGGGCGGCGGATCGCCGGGCCAGGGCCAGCTCGCGCGTGCCTCGGGCGGCAGGTGACCGTACCGGCGGACGTACTCGGCCACGAAGGCATGCGTTAGCCGGTTGACATATCCGCCGCCGCGCAGGGGGCCGAAGTCGGCGTGATAGCGCCGCGCGATCTCGTCAAACAGAGCATCTCGGTGTACCTTGGCGCAGATGCTGGCCGCGGCGACCGCTGTGTGAATCGACTCGGCCCGATCGCGCGCGTCCAAATGAGGATAGCGGTTCACCAGCGGCGCAAAAAGACAGCGCCCGTCCGCGACGATGCGGCCACAGGCTGGCGCTCGCTCGATCAGGCGCACGGCCCGCTCTCGCTCCA
>PMZX01000031.1 GCA_003170035.1 Myxococcales bacterium
AACGCCTTCGAAGTCCACCAGTACACGCCCAAGAGCATGCAGTTCATCGGCGGCACGGTCGAGGCGGACTGGTAGTCGGCCCCGCATTCGGATAGCGCCGCACCGCTGACCTCGATAGCGCGACGTTGCTGGCTGCGACCCAAAGAGCAATCTCTTTAGATCGCGATCTCCTGGACGCTCAGCTTCTGGAGGTCGGCGCGACCGGCTCCTGCCGCAACGGCCTTGGCGAGCATCACCACCTCGTTCGGCTTGCGGCTGTGCAGGGTCACGCAATACGCGTCGACTGCGACTGGATCCGTGCCGGCCACGATCTTCTGTGGCTTCAGCAGATCGCCGGGGCCCGCGGGGCCATTGGTTCCGAGGACGACAGTGGCGTCAGCGATGCATAGGTGTTGCCTTCGCAGCGTATTTAGGTCGGCGATGCACTGTGAGAGGAAGTCCACATCCTCGTAACCGCTCTTGCCGGAGCCGGAGTGGAAGAACGCGTTTGTCTCGTGATCGAGGCCGCCCATCATGTTCTTGAGATTGCCACTGAACATGGTNNCCGACATGGTGCTTGGCGATCGGGAGGTTCACCAGCACGTCCACGTCGAGCAGCTCGGGCCGAACCTTCCCCGACTTGAGCAGGACGCCTTTGGGGATCTTCGTCTCCACTGTCTTTCCCGAGCACTCCTTGATCGACTTGATCACCTTGGCGTGAGTCTCGCAGAGCGGCGAGCCGGTCCAGAACNNTGGGCGCAAGCCCCGGCAGGGTGACGATCTCCTTGGCTCCCGCATCGAGGCACATCTTGGCGACAGCGAGTGCAACCTCCATCCTGGTGTGGCTTCCCACAAGCTTCCAGTGCGGCGGGGCATTGACGAGCAGGCCCACGCGGCGGCCCTGGATGTCAAATCGCTTCATTCCGCCGAGCGCCTCCACCGCCTTGATGGTGCTGGCGAAGGCGTCTGCGCCCTTGACCGCAACGATGTCGGGTCTGGCCGCAGCGGCTGCGAGCGCGCGCCCGATTGCCGTGGATTCCACCACCCCGACCGCGCCGATGGCGAGGCCAGCCTTCATGAACGCGCGACGATCAGTCTTGTGCATGTCGCCTCTCCTGTCGATCTGTGCAAGAGAAGCGTAGCGGGTTGCAAAGCGGCTGCAAATGGTTTCAGAGAAGACCGCAAGCCGACCAGTCAGCGAGTCGCAAGCGCGGGGATTCGGGGAGCGTGGTGGCGTGCCGAGCTTACGGCGTCGAAAAGGAGCAATTGCTTGCTGGCGCCCGGATTCGGACCTGCGTTCCACGCTGCGACCGAGCTGTCAACCAGCGCAACGCAATGATCATTATTGGGTGCGGAGCACCATCAGGCGGGTGGTTGTTTGCACGCCATCGGCGTCTCGCGCAGATACCCGGACAATATTGCTTCCGAGTTGGACCGGAACCTCAGCCGAGAATGGCATCTGTGTTTGGGCGTTGGGGTTCGACAGGTAGAAGACGTTGTGGGGAAGTTTCCTTGCTCGCAGGCTCTGAACGGAAATGAAGACGTCGCGTAGCTTCGCGTCGCCCGACGCGCCGCCGGTGACGTGCACGATCGCCTGATCCACCACCCTCGGCGCGGTGGTCGTCAAATTGGGCGGCGTCACCTGTCCTGTCGCCGCGTCCGCATCGCCCCAGTTGATGCGGATTCTCCTAGTCACCGAGTCGCCCAACAAGGTGTCTGAAACCGTGAGGTCAAACTCACATCCGTTGTCCCGATGGTCGCTGTCGACCTCGAAAACCATGGAAAATGTCATGATCGCCCCCGGTGCCAAGTCTTTGGCCCGAAAAAAACCAGCGCTAATGAAGACACCCCGTTGCCCGGGAGCATTTCTCAGGCTCACCTCCATCGTCGAGGAAGACCCGACTCCAATGTTCTTGACCTTCACCAGCAGGCGCACCTTACCGAGATTCGAAACCCCATCGCGCGGGGTGTCCCGGGGATCGTCGGTCCTTGCATAGCTGAAAGAGAACTGTGGCCGGGGCTTGCTTTCGACCGTCACGGTCAAGGGCGCGACCCTGGCTTTCAAGGGTGCCTCGGCGACCACGCTGGCCCCGACAATATCGCTAAAGGACGGCGCGTCCGACGGAATCTTCACCTTGAGGTCGAAGGTCCTGGTTTGCCCCGGATCGATCCTGCCAAACACCAGTTCCTTGCCATCAAAGATTCCGCTCGATCCGCTGAGCACGGCGCGCACGCGATATACACTGAAGCTCCCCAGATTCTTGACCGTGCCGCGGATGCCCACCGACGCTCCCGGGAAAACTGGTCTATCACCGTCCGTCGCGCTGAGTTGGACTTGCACCTTGCCTTGGTCACCCGTCGGCGGTCCCGGACTCCAATCGATGCCGAGTTTCGCGAGCGATGCAACGAGCTTCCTTCCTTCTTCCGCCTGCAGGTCTGCGAGGAACGTCTTCGAATCGGCGAGAATGTCCTGGCGCCGGGGCGTTTTGGCCCGCGCCAACAAGTGTTGCGCGAGCTCCATGGCGAAATCTCTGCCGTTCGCATCCAAGCGACTCTGGGGCCCGCTTCCCGAATCGCCCGCCCAGGTCGGCTCTGGTGTCTGAACCGGTTCATCGGCGAAAGGCACATACAGGTAGGGAACAATCTGTCTCGGGGGCTCGGGCTGGCGTGGCCGCAGGGCTTGCAGGTGCCATTCGTAGTCGGACTCTCGCATTCGCGGGGCCGCTGGCTCGAGGTTGATCCGCTTCTCACCCCGGAGCATGGCCGCGCATCGGCGGGTGATCTCGATGTCCGGCGTCACCCCCGATCCCTGGATGGAACTACCAGCCGGTGTGAGCCATTGGGCCGTGGTGAGCTTGAGGGTAAGTCGATCTTGTTCGTGCTTCGGGAGTGTCGGCGCGGTGATGGGCGAAGGGATCTCGAAGAGAAGCTGGATGGATCCTTCTCCGAAGGTGGTCTCGCCGATGACCACGCCTCGGTCCAAGTCCTTGATGGCCCCGGCGACGACTTCCGAGGCGGCGGCCGATCGATGATTCACCAGGACGGCGATGGGCACATCTGGTTCGTGTTCATCGTCAGTGGCGGTACTGTCCTTTCGTTTTGAACCCTCGCCGACCATCGACACCAACGTCCCGCTCTTGATAAACGCATCCGCAATTTTCACCGCCTGATCGAAAAGGCCGCCATGATTGTCGCGCAGGTCCATGATGATTCCATTGACCTGTTGCCGTTTGAACGTCTGCAGAACTTTTTCGACCTGGTCGTCCGCATGGACAGGGAAGCTCTCCAGGCGAAAGTACCCGATCTTTGCGTGTGGATGTCCCGGCTGTCCCGGAACCTCAAGTATTTCCGGAGGCGATGCCAGGGCCGGGGCCCCGACCTGGGCGCGGGTCATTACCATCTTCTTCGCGCCTTTCAATCCATCACGCTCGACGTACACCTCCACGTTGGTGCCGATTTCTCCTCGCAAGCGATCAACGGCGTCCGCTAGGCTCATGTGGCTGGTCGAATCGTTGCCGATGCGAACAATTCGATCCTTTGCCTGCATTCCGGCGCGAAAGGCCGCCGAATCGCTCAACACCCTGCGCACGACAATGCGGCCATCAGCGTCCCACTCGACTACCAGTCCGACCCCGCCGCTCATCCGCCCTTCCGGGGAGGCCACCATCTCACGATACATCTCAGGGCCCAACAGGGCGGAGTGTGGGTCGAGCGTGTAGAGCAATCCATTCGACGCAGCCATCTCCATGCGTAGCAGGCGAGGCCCTTCCTCCTCGCGAGGAAGCGGTAGCAGATTCGATTGCACAAAGCGGAAGATCTCCTGGAGTCTGCTGCGTAGAGTCCAGGGCGATTCGACCGCATCGAGCGAGAAGTTGCGGCTGCGGCCGGTCACGCTGACAGTGACCTCTCGCTCCTTCGATTCCACCACAATCTCCGGCAGATCTCGCTGAACGAAATCCAGCGCCCCCAGCAAAGCAATCCGCGCGTTGAACCGCTTCTGATCGATGAAGTAATTCTTGACGTAATAGAGGACTTTGGTCAGCACCCGGAGTTCTGACAGGTCGTATGCGCCCGGAGGAAGAGCGGGGCTAGCTTGGGAAGGCGCGCTGCTAGGGTTCTGTTGCTCTGTGCGCGTGGGGACGGTCGCAGGCTGGCGCCGAGCTGAGGTCATCTGGGTACCGACGCACGCGAAGAAGAGGAAGGCCGCGACCAGGGGCGCACACATCGTTTTCAGAGGTGGCATCGTACTGGTGCGAGTCTACTCCGCTCGTCGGCACGGCGAAGGAATTGTTGGGTTCTGCAGCCCGAGCCACAGGTCAAGTCAAGCCAGCGCGAACCCACGCGCGTCCGTGCTGCTAGCACTACTGATTGAAATTCTCCCGTCGCCGTCGCTGCTGTGGGCCCCGTCTGCCGTCTCGCTCCTCGGTCAAATACGTCNNATTTCAATCAGTAGTGCTAGCTGTTCTCCACCAGTTTTCGAAACAGATCGCAGTTTTTCTCGATGTCTGGACCGTTGCGGACCAGGTCGCCGCCCACCAGAAACATCACCTGGTTCCCGTAGAACTCCAGCAATTCCGGCAGGCGCTGCAAGCTCATGCCGCCGCCCGGGGTGGGGAAGATGCTTTTGAGATTCCCGAGCGGGTCGCAACATCCGTCCGCGATCTCGCGACACTCATCCAGCGAGAACCCGAATCTGCCGCCGGAATGCGGNNTTGTCCGGGCTGGTCACGAAACTGCCCAGAAAAGCGGGGTGCGCCAGGATCGGCAACCCGAGGGAATCGTCGTCGGCCAAGGCGCGCATCGCATCGAGACCGGTCAACCCGGGACAGATGAGCAAGGCCCCGGCGCCGGCCTGCTTGGCGAAGCGCGCGCGCTGGTGAACCTCTCCCGCGGGCGCCGTCACGTTTGGAGCATAGAGAATCGTACGGCCCGACGGGGCCGCGGCCTTGCGCACGGCCTCCGCGCAACGTTCGGCGCGCTCGGCGAAAGAAGCGAAGGGCTGATTGGCCAGGCCGTGGTCGTCCTTGATGACATCGATGCCACCCGCGGCGAAGCGGCCTGCCAGGCGGGCCAGTTCCTCGGCCGGAAGGCCCATGGGTTTCACCGCAGTGGACAGCAAGGGCCGATGCGGCTCGCCCAACAAAGCCCGGAGACCTTCCCGCCCGAACCGTGGCCCCTTGAAGCTTCCCCACAGAGTGCCGCCGTCCTCCAGGCGCGAAAGCCGGAATCCTTTCTTGAGGCTGATGTTGCCGTAGAGGACGTTGCACAGCTGGGTGAGTTCGCCGCCGACGGTGTCGTTGAGGAAGGAAACCAGTGCTTCACAGGCCGGCGCTCCAGGCGCGAAGGATTTCTGCAGGAATTCCAGGCGACCCACCACCTGGTCGGGAATGAATCCCTTGGGCAGGATGTCGGCGGGGCACTCTACGGTTTGCTCCAAACAAAGGTCTGCGGCCTTGGCCTGGGCCTCAATTTCGTCGCCGGTGAGGCGGTAGCGAACCAAGAACCGGTCCGAGCTTGGTTTCGATGTGGGCATCATGAGATTCAGTGGCTGCCGTCAAAGACCCTCGGCCTTGGCGTCGCTGTGCACCGCCGCGACCCGAACCTGGGCGATGTCCTCGGGCAGGATATTGAGTTTGGTCTGAAG
>PMZX01000141.1 GCA_003170035.1 Myxococcales bacterium
GGCCAACGCTATGGCTGGGTGCCCACGGACGACGAGATCGCGCCGGAGACGTTCAGGAACTTCGCCGGCCTGGGCAATGCCGTCGAGCAGAGCGCGTCGGTGACCGAGATGGAGGTACTGCACGCGCTATTGCGTGATCCATTCGACCGAAGCGCGGGCACGCGACTGCCGGCCGAGCATGCGTTNNAGGTGCCTTCGGATCTGCCGCCGTTGCGGCGGACGTACACCGACGAGGCGGAGCTGGATGCGACGAGCCGAGCCTTTCTTTTGGGCAAGCAGGCCGGGCTGCGGAGGACTGTCATTGAAGACACGAACCGCCCTGCGCGGCCGTACAGCGGCCAGTGGAACCCTGCCGCGCGCACCCCCGAACTTGCGTTGCCACTTTTGTGCCCGAGCAGCGACAAGAAGAACCGCGAGCGGTGGCGCAAGCAATGGAAGGACTGGGCCGGGGTTGCGACGACCGACGAAGCGGTCGTAGCTGCGGACGAGGCCAAAGCGCGGGCGTTCAATGACCGCCTGTGCACTGGCCGGCTGGAGGACTTCCAGTCGCAGGATCGGACGCTGGGCGCGGTGATCCTCGACGATCTCAAGGGCGCGATCCTGGCGCGCTGCCCCGAGCGCAAAGAACTACCCGAGCAAGACGAGCTGGAGCAAGAGATCGACCGGCACGATGACTTCGTGCGCACGGCAACCGATGTGTTCCTCGAGCGCACCGGAGACTTCGCAGAGCTGGACGCATACGCCGCCGGGAGCTCGCGGAAGCTCTTCGTGCTGGTGGCCAAGGCTGGCCTCGGCAAGTCCACCCTGCTGGCAAACTGGGTCGCGCGCTGGCGGGCACGCGAGGGCAAGCCCGGCGACGAGACCATCCACGCGCGCTTCGTGGGAGTGGGGGAGCGATCGAGTACGGTCGACTCGCTGCTGCGGTCGATCTTGGAGGAGCTGCGCAGGGCCGAGAAGCTCGCAAACGAGATCTCCGACAACACCAACCTCTTGCGGAGCAAGTTCGCGGAGCTCCTGGGCGAGTGCGGGAAGAAGGGGCGCACCGTGGTTGTTATCGATGCCCTCAACCAGCTTCAGTCGGGGCTCACAGATCTCGACTGGCTGGCGCGTGACCTGCCCGAGAATGTGAAGCTGGTGGTCAGCTTCAAGCTCGGCGAAAAGCAAGGCGACGCCCTGGCCGCCCAGACGCGGGTGGATGGACGGGTGACCGTGTCCGAGGTGCAGCCGTTCAGGAACCTGCATCACCGCAGGGATCTGGTGGCCGCGTACCTGAAGCAGTACCTGAAAGAGTTGGACGAGCAGCACCTGGAGGCGCTCATCCGAGCAGACGGGACTGAGAACCCGCTTTTCCTGAAGGTCGTGCTCACCGAACTACGGGTCTTCGGGGCCTTCGCCCGCCTGGGCGACATGATCAAGCACGAATTCGGGGCCACCCCACAGAGCGCCTTCGACGCTGTTCTGCGCCGGCTGGAAAACGACCCGAGCTACACCGCCGTGCCGTCCCGGCAAGCCGTGCCCCTGCTCTTCGGCCTGCTCGCGCATTCGCGCAGCGGCCTGCCCGAGGATCTCCTGGCGCGGATGTTTCTCGCGGAGCTGGGGCTGGGCGAAGAGCGGCTGGCGGACACGGAGGCGACCATCCAGCTCTTCCTGCGCCAGGTGCGGCCCTTCCTGGCCAGGCGCGAGGGCCGGGTGGACTTCTTCTACGAGAGCTTCCAACTCGCCGCTCTCAGACGGTACACGCCATCCGGTCCCCTCTCCCACGAAGTGGGAGAGGGACAGGGTGAGGGCCCATCTCCCCGCCCCGCGGCCGCCTGGCACGGCCAGCTCGCGCGTGCTTGCGACGGCTGGCGCACGCTGACCGAGGCCAGTCGGCGATACGCCCTTGGGAACCTGGCGCAGCACCACGTGGCAGCCGGCCAGGCCAACCAGGCCGCAGAGGCATTGACGGCCTTCGGGTATCACTACGAGAGGCTGAAGGCGCTTGGGCGTGAGGATGTGGTGAACGTGACGGCGGACTTCGCGCTTGTCGACGGAGCGGCTGGGCTTGTGCCAGCGGTGCGCGAGCGATTCGGCGTGTGGGGGGCGTTTCACGCGGAGAACGCGCATCTGCTCCGGCGAGATGTCCCGCACCTTGCACCTCACACCTATCTACTCCAGCTTGCGGCTGCCCATGCGGACACGAGCCCGGTGACCGAGAGCGCGGAGAGCTGGCTCGAAACTGTGGGCAGCGAGGCACATTGGCTGCGCTCCCTCAGGCGGCCACGCGAGCGCGAGCGCAGCGCGTGCGTCCGCACCTTCGAGGGGCACACGGATGAGGTTCGGGCCGTCTCGCTGTTGCCCGACGGCAAACGCGCTATCTCAGGGAGCCGTGACGCGACCGTCAAGCTGTGGGANNCTGGAGACCGGGCAGTGCCTCCGCACTTTTCAGGGGCACACGAGCGCGGTGAATGCCGTCGCGCCCTTGCCCGATGGCAAATGCGCCCTGTCGGGGAGCGGGGATAATACCCTCAAGCTGTGGGACCTGGAGACCGGGCAGTGCCTCCGTACCCTGCAGGAGAACAGGGACTGGGCCTGGGCGAACGCCGTCGCGCCTTTGCCCAATGGCAAACGCGCTATCTCGGGGAACCGCGACGCGACCGTCAAGCTGTGGGACCTGG
>PMZX01000177.1 GCA_003170035.1 Myxococcales bacterium
GCCGCCCTCTATTAGGGACGCCCCCTAGAACGATCTAGCGCAAGAGATGCCGAATGGGCTCGCGGTGCAGTCCAGTGCGCTGTGCTTCTTGGGGGAAGGCGGCCCATAGTCCCAGGAAAGGATGCCGATGAGGGCCATGGTCACGGCTGCGGCCCCAGCCCCCACCGTCGCGCCCACGGCAATGTTCCGCTGGGTCTTGATGGTGGATTCGTTGGTGCAGCGCCAACCCGCCGCGGGACTGCGGCAAGAACTGAGGTCGGTATTCCGGTTGATCCAGTAGATGCCGGCGCCGGTGGCCAGCAGAGCAGCACCTCCGCCGGCCCATAGCCATGCTGCCGCGCCCGCATTCGACGCCCCCGGCTTGCTGGCCATCCCAACCTGACCCGCGCTGGCATCGGCAGACCGCACGCCCACAGCCGATGCCCGCTCAAGTGTCACCGAGAGTTCCTTTCGCTCCCCACCGCGGACATTGACCGGAAACGAGCGCACCGCCATACCGCGCGCACTGGCTTCCACCGTGTGCGTCCCGAAGCCAAACACCAGAGTCCCGTCGGGCTCGAATTCCGGTGCGTGGCCGTCGATGATCACGCGGGCATTCGGTGGTGACATCGTCAGCGTATACACGTCCACGAACATACGGCTGCGGTCGAGCAGAGCCTGCGTGTTCTTGTGTTGCTCAGCGGTCAGGGGCTTGCGTTGGTCTTGCAGCGCGGCCGAAAGATTGCGCACGGCGGAGACGTAGTCGCGCAATTCGAAAGACGTCATGCCGATGCCACGGAAGGTGCGCGCGTTGGGGCTGATCTCGTGGGCGCGCCGGAAAAGACTGCGTGCTTCCTCGAAATGGCGGGCGTCGTATTCGGCCAGTCCCTCTTCGATGGCCTTTCGGTACGCCGGCTCGTCACTGGCGTCCGCGGTGGACCGTGGCTGGGTCGGACTGTCGGCCGCACGAGCAGGCGGGAGGAACGTCGTCGACCAGAGGGCTGCAAACGCAACGGCGATCCCTCGTGCGGGTTGAAACTGAGAAGGTTGTCTGTGCATGCGGGAACACCTGGTGCGATTGATGGTACTAGAAATCGTCGGCAGATAGACTACCCGCGCGCGGCGGCGCGGGCTTCGCCGACGCGGCGCCCTTTGGCCCGGGTGACCACGGGGCGGGCTTCGTCGATACGGCGGCCTTTGGCGCCGGTGACAGGGGCGCAGGCTTCGCCGACACGGCGGCCCGTGGCGTTGGCAATGGCGGCGCAGTTTTCGCCGACACGGCGGCCTGTGGCGTTGCTAGTGCCTTCGCGGGCTCTCGCAGCGCCACAGGTGAGCGATGGCGAATGGCCGGAACAGCCATGGCGCGCGCTTGGCTAGTGGACTTGCTGCTCTTGACTGTTGCGAGCGTGCTGGGAGCAGGTGAGGAGGGTGGAGCGACCTCCGGATCCGCCGCGCTGGGGACGGTCGTGGTTGGCACCGCGGCTGGACCGGCCGGCAACGCCGCGGACTCGCTCGCTGGCAGCGTGGGATTCGCGACCGGAAGTGGCGCTGGTGCCACCGCGGCTGGCACTGGTGCCACCGCGGCTGGCGCTGGTGCCACCGCGGCTGGCGCCGGTACCATTTCGGCCGGCGCTGGTGCCACCACGGCTGGCGTAGGTACCACCGGGGCTGGCGCCGGTGCCACCGCGGCTGGCGCTGGTGCCGCCAGGGGCGCAGGTTTTCTCACGGGTCTGGCGTCTCGCATGGCCATCCAAACCACGAGAACGACCAAGCCCGCGGCCCCCGCGGTCACAGCCCCACGCCAACCACGAAGAGGAGAGAGCCTCTCGGGACGATAGAGGTCTGCGGAAAACCGCTGCAGTCGCAATCGGACCGTGTTGCGACCTGTGAGTGGCGGAGTCACTTCTTCTGTCGAGCCACCATTCGATCCAGCAACGGCGTCCCCGCCCTCCTGGTTCGAGTCACTGCTCAATCCGGCATCGGCCTCCGCATCGGTGGTGTCCTCCTCTTGCGGGCCAGCAGTCGATCCACCATCGCCACCATCGGCCTCCCCATTGGCGGCGCTGTCGTTGTTCTCCTTTTCGACAGGAAACCCGAAAAGCAACTTCGTCTCCTGATCGGGCGCGCTCTCCTTACCCTCCTTCTCCAGGGGAAACCCGAAGAGGATCTTCGTCTCCTGATGCTGCCCGGACTGCTCCTGGTTGATAATAGCTTGCACAACGGGTCCGGGATACGGCCCCGACTGATCACGCGGCACAAGCAAGGGCACTCCGACGATCGGCGTGAGCAGGCGCGGGGGCGGGGTGGCCGGCGCCAGCTCGTCTTCGATGGCGCTCGCCATGGCATTCAGGCCCGAATAGCGCTGCTCGGGCCGCTTGGCCATGGCCCTTTCGATGATGTGGACCAAGCCCGGGGGCAGATCAGGACGGAACAGCGCCACCGAGGGAGCCGGCTCGTTCAAGATACGTTCGAAGAGCGCAGGTCCCTGTTCACCGGGGAACGGCATCTGTCCGGTCAGCGCCTCATACAGCAGCACGCCGAAGCCGTACACATCGGCCCGTTGATCGATATTCGCCGCGCCCGCAATGTGCTCGGGAGACATATAGGAGGGCGTGCCCAGGGTCACGCCCGAGACCGGCCCCGCCGTGGGGTCCAGAACTCGTTCCACCATGACCGAGATGCCGAAATCGAGCACCTTGGTGGTCACGATGCGCCCGTCGGGCCCGATGCAAATGAAGATGTTCTGTGGCTTGAGATCGCGGTGGATCACGCCCTGTGCGTTGGCGGCAGCGACTCCCCGCATGGCTGGCAAGAGCACCGAGGTCGCTTCGCCGACGCTGAGATATCCCTGACGAGCAATGAAGGCGCCCAGCGGCTCTCCGTCGAGAAGCTCCATCACGATGCAGGTCATTCCCTCATGCTCGATGACGTCGAAGACCGTCACGACATTGGGATGATTCACCCGGCTCGCGGCCAGGGCCTCGCGGTGCAGGAGTTGCTGCGCTTCGGGTGTGGTCGCCAGGGACTGGAGGATCACCTTGAGGGCGACGCGCTTGCCGGTGCGTTCGTTGATACCAGCCCACACCGCCGCCATTCCGCCCTGCCCCAGCAAGCGATCNNCTTTCCTCACTCCGCACCCTCCGGGCGACCAAAGGAACCACAGCGCATCAACCGTGGGCCCCGGTAGGCCTATGTATGTCTTGTTGGATCACTTAGCACGCGTGTCGGGTGCGTACAAGCGTAACGCAGATACGCAATGCGAAGCAGGCTGCATCCTCACCGTTTTGAGCCACCCCCAAGACTGGCTTCGCGGCCAAGTACAGGTATTGTCAAGGTTCAGATGCGGCGGGAACGAAACACCTTGGTGGGTACGCCCACCATCATAGCGCCGGGGGCCATCTTCCTGGTGGGCGAGTTTGGCTTGCCTGAGGAAGAGGTGGCCGTGCTGGCCGCAGTCTCGCGCCACGCGACCGCCCAGTACTTCCCCGATGTGGAATCCCCGTCGCCGCTGGTGGCCGCCGTGGTCGAACACGCCAAGGCCCATCTGGGGGAGACCGCAGCGGCGCTGCCCGCAGGCTCGGTGTTGCTCAGCCCATTCGAGGCTGGGGAGGACGAAGACGGAATCGTCTTCGAGACCACGCCCGCCATCGCGATCGCCGTTGCCGCTGCTGTCTTCGAGACGGCCGGACAGTCGATCAGCGAGCGAAAGGACGAGATCCTGGTGGTCGCCGAGGCTGCCCATCGTGCCATACACGATGGGGTCGGCGCGGAAGGCGAAATGGCCGCCGCCCTGCATGGCGGTTTGATCAAGGTCGTTTCCCGACATGCCTCTGCCCCACGCATCGAAGCCTTGCCAACGCCGGCGGGACTGCATCTGGTGGTTTTTCAGACCGGACACGCCCTGTTTCCCGCTGGCTGGCTGTCCAGCGTGCGGCAATTCGCCGGACGCGAGCGCATCGCTTATGCGCAGATCATCGATGAGCTGCTCGAGCAGGCCAGCCGTTTCGCGGCCGACCTGTCCGAGGGCAACGCCACGGCCGCCATTGCCTCGGCNNGCCATGGAGTTGGCCAAGGAGATAGGCGGCATCGCCAAGACCACCAGCGCGGGCCGCGGCGACCTGGGCATCGCGATGTTCGCCACCCCCGAAGCCGCGAACCTGTTTTCCCGCGCCTGCCGGCCCCCCCTGGTCGCGTTGGGTGTCGACCTGGACCGTTCCGGCGTACGGCGCCTGGCCCTCAGCCAGACGGGAGAATCTGCGGTCGTCCACACACCGGCACCCGAGACCGGCGCTTCGTCGATATCGGCCGAGGCGATCGTGCGCAGCGCGGTCGACGACAGGACAACCGAAAAGCAACTGTCCGCGCCGGATCAGGAGCCGCCTCCCACACCGCAGCCGGCGGTCACCCCGGGTGAAGCACCCGAGGAACCACGAGCACCCAAAGAACGACCAGCGCTTGAGGAAGCCGCTCTCGAAGATGTGCGCCCTGTGCGGCAGCACCGCAGCCGCGCCAAGCTCGGTCTGGCCGTCGGGGGAGTGCTGGTCGCCGCGGCCCTTGTCGCGGTCTGGCTGATCAATCCCTTTGCCCACGTACCGCCAGTCACGCGCCCCGCTCTGCACGTCCCTTCGCTCCCGCCACCTGGAAAACTTGAGCCACCGGCGCCCGTTGAAGCACAAGTCGTCCCCATCCCGGATGAGGCAGCCGCGCCCCCGGTTGCGCCGTCGAGCGATTCTCAGCCGCCGCTTGCAACGCCGCACGCCCCTGCCCATCGTTCGCTCCCGTCGGGCTGGGCCAACGGCAAGAGACACACCGCCGCCCCGGCGGCCCCGACAGCCTCGCCGGCCCACACTGAAACTCCCAAGCCACGCGCCGGGAAGCTATCGCCCGACGATTTCTGACGGACCGAGCGCCGCCGTCGCGGCAACCGGGAACACGTCACTACGAAACCTACTTCCGTGTCGGGCGTTCGAGTTGCTTCAGCCAATCCAACGCTCGCAAGATCGCGAGACCCCTGGTTTCGCTTTCCACGCGCAGGTCGCCCACCAATTGCACGCCGGGGATGGCATAGCGATCGTGAAAGAATGCAAGACCAGGCGCCAGCTCGCGATCCGAGGTCTTGACTTCGATCATCAAGGTCGGCCGGTTTTCTTCCACCAAGACGAAATCCACTTCCTTGCCCTCCTTGGTGCGCAAATAGCGAAGGGTGCGTGGGATCCCGTCGCGATCTTCCAGCAAGAACAGGTGTTTCTGCAGGCAGCCGGCAACCATGTTTTCGAGTCGTTGTCCCTCGTCGCCCTTCACCAACCCCGTGTCATAGAAATACAACTTGGGCTGTCGATTGAGGGACCGTGCGATGGAGCGGGCGTGCGGCTGCACGCGAAAGACGATGTACAGCGCGTCCAGAATTTCGATGTAGCGTTTGACGGTGTTGGGCGCGATGGCCAAATCCTCGGACAGGCTCTGATAGCTGACCGGCGAGGCCACTCGTTCGCGCAGCAATTCCAGTAGCAGCGAGATCGCCCGCAGCTCATGGACGTTTTCGAAAGTCAGGATGTCCTCACGAACCAGACCGTCGATGTATTGCCTGCGCCACCGTCCTGCATCCGCAGGATCCTCGGCCAGGAAGGGCTCGGGAAATCCCCCCCGCTCAAGGAAATGTGCCAGGTCGACGTTCACTCCAGCCGCCGTGGCCTCGGCGGGAGAGACTGGCAGCAGTCGATGCAGGAAATACCGGCCCGCGAGGCTGTCGCCCGATTGGCGAAAGGTCTCGAGTCGCGCGCTACCCGTGACCAGGATGCGCAGACCCTTGGGGCGCGTGTCGAAGAGTCCCTTCAGATAGCTCTTCCATCCGCGCATCTTGTGAAGTTCATCCAAGACCAGAAGATCCGTGGTGCTTCGCCAGACTTGATTGGCGATGATTGCCCGATCCTGGGCGTTGTCATGGTTCAGATAGAGCGGCGCACGAAACCCTTCCGCGATCGAGCGCGCCAGATAGGACTTGCCCACCTGGCGGGGACCGGAAAGCAAAACCATCTTCTTGTCGAGGTCCCGCTTGATGGCTTTGGCCTGGGTACGCTTCATAGGACGACTTTACCGCATTTGCTTGCGGTTTGGTCGCGACTTTTCCGCAACCGGTTGCGGATTGGTCGGAGGCGCCCTCCATCCACGCCGCGCGCCAGGAAACTATCGCCGGACGATTTCTAGCAGCCTGAGCGCGGCTACCGCGACAACCAGGAATACGTAGCGACGAGCTCTACTTCCGTGTTGGGCGTTCGAGTTGCTTCAGCCAGAACCTCACTATTGGCACGTGCCGCCAGTGCACGATTGGATGGGATCGGAGCATACCACGGGACTCCAGTCAGTCTGGCTCGTGGCGGGCGTGCATTGCTGGCACTGGTCGCCAGGTTTGGGGTCGCCGGCGGCATAGCATGTCCCGCCGATGACACAGTTTGTGGCCCCGATTGTGTGGGTGCAGCCCCCTGAGGCGGTGCAGGCGTCGGTGGTGCAGTCAAGCCGGTCGTCGCACGAGATCGTTGTGTGCACACACCCGCTCGACGGGTCGCACGTATCGTCGGTGCATGCGTTCCCGTCGTTGCACGAGATCGCTGTGTGCACACACCCGCTCGACGGGTTGCACGTATCGTCGGTGCATGCGTTCCCGTCGTTGCAGTTGGTCGCGGTCCCGCCGGTGCACGTCCCCCCCGAGCACGCCTCCCCTGTGGTGCACGCGTTCCCATCGTTGCAGATTGTCCCGTCTGTTGCCACCGGATTCGAGCACTGCCC
>PMZX01000074.1 GCA_003170035.1 Myxococcales bacterium
CGGGTGTGGGACCTGGACACGGGCGCGTGCCTGAGAACGATCGAGGGCCACACCAGCTCGGTCACCTCAGTGGCGCTCCACGCGGACGGGCGGCGCGCGGTGACGGGGAGCAAGGACGAGACGGTGCGGGTGTGGGACCTGGACACGGGCGCGTGCTTGAGAACGCTGCAGGGCCACACCGGTGAGGTCTTGTCAGTGGCGCTCCACGCGGACGGGCGGCGCGCGGTGACGGGGAGCCGGGACAAGACGGTGCGGGTGTGGGACCTGGACACGGGCGCGTGCCTGAGAACGCTGCAGGGCCACACCGGTTTTGTCACCTCAGTAGCGCTACACGCGGACGGGCGGCGCGCGGTCTCGGGAGGTGGTCTCTCGGACAAAACGGTGCGGGTGTGGGACCTGGACACGGGCGCGTGCGTGAGAACGCTGCAGGGCCACACCTTGCGTGTCACCTCAGTGGCACTACACGCGGACGGGCGGCGCGCGGTGTCGGGGAGCAGGGACAGCACGGTGCGGGTGTGGGACCTGGACACGGTCGCGTGCCTGAGAACGCTGCAGGGCCACCCCCCTGTCACCTTCCCTGTGACCTCAGTGGCACTACACGCAGACGGGCGGCGCGTTGTGATCGGGAGTGGGGGATATCACCTACCAGACTATGCGGTGCGGGTGTGGAACCTGGACACCGGCGAGTGTCTGAGAACGCTACAGGGCCACACCGATTCGGTCAACTCAGTGGCGCTCCATGCGGACGGGCGGCGCGCGGTGACCGGGAGCGACGACAATGCGGTGCGGGCGTGGGACCTGGACACGGGCGCGTGTGTGAGAACGCTCCAGGGCCACACCGGTCCGGTCCGATCAGTGGCGCTACACCCGGACGGGTGGCGCGCGGTGACGGGGAGCTTTGACAAGACGGTGCGGGTGTGGGACTTGGGCACGGGCGCGTGCCTGAGAACGCTCCAGGGCCACACCGGTCCGGTCCAATCAGTGGCGCTACACGCTGATGGGCGGCGCGCGGTGACAGGAAGNNNACCTGGACACGGGCGCGTGCCTGGGGACATCGTGTGGGGCAGATACTTTCCCTGGCGTGGACCTGGGAAAGCCCCTGACCAATGGTCGCGTCCACATCGCCGCCGGCTGCGGGAACGACGTCCTCTTCTTCGAGCTCATGCCGCCCGGCCCACTCACGCGCACGACCCTCGTCACCTGGTCGCCCACAACCTCACTCATTGCCTCCATCCTCGACACCGGCACCATCACGCTCCACCAATGGCACGCCTCCTCCGCGCATCTCGAAGAACTCGCGCATTCGCCACCCTTCGGCGCATCCATCTCCTCGCTCCGCTTCTCCCTCGACGGCACGCGCCTGCAAGTCCTCTTCGCCGACAACACCGAACACATCCTCGACGCCACCACGCTCCAGCCCGCCCCTCCGCCAACTTGCGCCTGGTCCTCAGCCCGCGGCTTAAGCCCCGATGGCGCCTGGCGTGCCGTGATCCGCAATGGCCGGGTGGAGATCGTCCCTGCTGCCAAGCAGGGTTGAACGCGCGGGCTACATCAGGACGATTTCGCCGCCCGCTCGACGGAGTCCGTCAGCAAGCCCCGCGAGATTGTTTGAGAAATTCGCGTCGCACGGCAGAAGTGTCTGAAAATTTGCGCTCCGAGATTGGGTGCCGCAATGTGGATTGTTTGCGCGGCAGGGATCGGTCTTGGCGGCGATTGAGGGACAACTTCTTGAGAACGATGGAGCTGGTTCGCATGAAGAGAGGAGGTCCGGGGCACATGATCGACGATGGCGACAAGCAGTTGGAAGCGGGCCCTGACGAAGATGTCGAGCCGGAACCCGCAGCAGCCCGGGCAGCGGAGGAGGAGCATGGCGATTTCAAGGCCAACGATCCTGTGCGCGTGTACCTGCGCAGGGTGGGCGCGGTGGCGCTGCTGACCCGCAAGGGCGAGGTGGAGATCGCCAAGCGTATCGAGGACGGCGAGCGTCGAGTATGGCAAGCGGTGCTCAGCTCACGTGTGGCCATGGAGCAAATCCTGAGTCTGGGCGGCAAGCTGCCCCAGCAAGAAGACCAGACCAACCAGATGTCCGACGTGGGTGAGTGTCACGCGGAGTTCGAGGAGAACCGGCACAGCGAGCGGGTGCGCCAGGTGATCGAGAGCCTGCGCCGGCTGCGTCGGAAGCTAGAGAGGGTCGAGGCGACAAAGAGCACGACCGAGGCCGCACGCAAGAAGGTCAGGGCCCGCGGCGCAGCGATCAGACGGGCAATGATCGCTGCCTTACGAAACATGCACCTGAGCAAGAAGCAGGTCGATGGCATCGTTGCCCGCCTGCAAGAGGTGGCGATGACCGACAAGAGCCTGCGCGCCACGCTGCGGGAGATCCGCGATGGCGAGCGCCAAGCCGGGCAGGCCAAGGCGGCGATGGTCGAGGCCAACCTGCGCCTGGTGGTGTCGATTGCCAAGAAGCACACCAACCGGGGGCTGCAACTCCTCGACCTCATCCAGGAGGGCAACGTCGGTCTGATGAAGGCGGTGGACAGGTTCGAGCACAGGCGCGGCTACAAGTTTTCCACCTACGCGACGTGGTGGATTCGGCAGGCCATCACNNCACCCGCGCCATCGCCGATCAGGGGCGTACTATTCGCATTCCGGTGCACATGATCGAAACCATCCACAAACTCATGCGCACCACGCAAGCCCTGGTGCAGGAGTTGGGCCGAGAAGTGACACCGGAAGAGATCGCCGGGGAGATGGGACTGCCGCCAGGCAGGGTTCGCCAAATGCTCATCATTGCCAAGCTGCCCACCTCGCTAGAGACCCCCATCGGAGAGGGACGGGATTTGCTTGCAAGCGACCGTATCAAGGACGAGGGGGCGATCGCGGCGGACGACGCCGTGATCGCCAAGGACCTGCTGGACAAGAGCCATGAAGTGCTGACCGCGCTGACAGCGCGCGAGCAGAAGGTGCTGCGCATGCGCCGTGGCCTCAGTGAGAAGCCCGATCACAAGCTGCAACAGGTGGGTCAGGACTTCGACGTCGCGCGCGAGCGCATCCGCCAGATCGAGGCCAAGGCCCTGCGCCAGATCGGCCACCCGCGCTGCCCGAAAGTGCCCAACCGTCGCGCATCAACCCCGCTGACCAAGCAATATCCAGCGGGGATCCTGCTCAAATTCCCGCCGTTGAAGCCGCCAGGCAACGGCGCGGGATCAAACGAAGGCCACCCCGGCTTCGCGAAGTAGGCACTGGCTCTGCTGTCGAAAGCGCGGCAGGGGACGGCACAGGTTGACGCGGCCACGGCAATCGGATGAGTCTGCCGGTGGAAGCGCAGGACATTGTCATGAGCACCAGCAGTGAACAGACGCCGGGCCAGCCGAGGGGCAGGGCCGTGGGCTGGAAGACCGTTAGCGTCTTCGTGTCGAGCACGTTCAATGATATTCACGCGGAGCGGGACTATCTGGTCAAAGAAGTGTTTCCGCGCCTGGCTTCCGCACGCGATGCTAGAAGAGCGCTGTTCCGCGTGTTGATGCAGTTCAATGCATGCGCGGCGACCTCGGTCGGTGATTACCGGCCTCGCGCCGTGGCGCGCGGCCTGCATCTTGCCCGACAGAAATAAGGAGGCGTAGCGTGAATGCACTCAAATTGGCCCCAGCCAGCGAGCTCGGCGACCTCGCCGCACGGATTCGGACCGGAGTGCCCGTGCCCATCGGGCCGGTCACGCTTGTGCCGCTTTACTCGGAAGGCGATGGGCTGCAAGCCGACCTGCTTGAAGAAAGCATTGCCCGCGGCCACACCACCGTGACCGAAGTTGGCGAGCAAGGCAGCGTGAATCTGCTCAGCGTACACCACCAGGGGCCGCAGGTTCTGCTTCTGCTCGACGGTGAGGAGGTCGTGGGGGCAAAGCAGAACCGGGTCTTCAACGCCAGTTTCCT
>PMZX01000011.1 GCA_003170035.1 Myxococcales bacterium
GTCGCCGAGCCTGGCCAGCCAACCCCGGACACTCGAACCATTGAGGTGAACCCATGAGCCTGTCTCTGAACAACATCGTTCCCGTTACACTCGAAGTGTCCGCTACCCCTGCGGCGGCGCGCGACTTCGGCAAGGGCATCGTGATCACGGCCGCGTCTGCTGTGCCGGGCGCCGGTCGAGTCCAGACCTTCACCAGCGCTGCCGCCGTCGCGACGGCATTCCCGAGCGATACGCCGGTGCAGAACTTCGCCAACACGTACTTTGACAGCACCTACCGCAGCCCGCCCAAGTACCTCAAGGTCGGGGTGTTCGCGAGTGGAGACGCAACCATGACGGCTGCTCTCGCCGCATGCTGGAACGCCGATCCGACCTTCTACGGTGTGGCGTGCGCACCGGGTACGAGCGACGCCAATCAGAAGCTCGCGGGCGCGTGGTGCGCGTTCAATGGATGCCGGTTCTTCTGCTGCGACCAGAACTCNNCAGCCATGACCCTGTGTAGCTACGCGGGCGACGACCTGCACGCCACCGGGCACGCCGCCATGATGGCGCTGTTCATGTCGGTCGACTACACGCAGCCCAACAGCATCCGCACCGGCATGTTCAAGGCGCTTGGCGGCATCGGCCCCACCACGTTCACGCAGTCGCAGGCAGAGCAAATCTGCGGCGCGTTTGACGGAACGGCATCTCCGCTCGCATGGAATGGCAATATCTACACCACGTTTGGCACGACCAATATGTTGGCCCGTGGGCAAGCGGCCGACGGTCGCTTCGAGGATGAGGGAATCGCGCTCGATTGGCTGCAGAGCAACCTTCAGATCGGAGTGTTCAACGTCATGCAGCAGGTGCCCGGAAAGATTCCCGCGACCGACGCAGGAACCGAGATGCTCATCCAGGGCATGATCCCGACGCTCAATCTCGCGCGCAGCAACGGTCTGTGCGCGCCCGGCATCTGGGGCTTCCAGGGTGTCGGCGCCGTCAACACTGGCGACTTCTTGCCTGCCGGCTACTACGTCTACGGCGCTCCCGTCTCATCGCAATCCACGGCCGACCGCGCGGCCCGCAAGGCGCCGCCCATCACGGTCATCATGGTCGGGGCAGGCGCCCTCCAATACTGCGCGCCGACCGTCATCTTCCAACGCTAACCCACTGAGGAGAAAGCCAAATGAAATTGTACGACTGGCGGACAAATCACCTGATACTCGACGGCGTTCTCGTCACGGGATACGCCACGGGCGACGACGTGCTCGGCATCGAACGACAAGCCGACAGCGCGACCAGCGAAGTTGGGGCCGACGGGCGCATGACGCTCAGCCTGCATGCCGACAAGTCGATCAAGGTCACACTCAAACTGGCCCAAACGTCGCCCATGAACGCGATGCTTTCCACCAAGTGCGCCGCACAGGACGCGCTGGAAGGCTTCGCGCCGTTGGTGGCGTCGTGGAAAGACAGCTACCGCAACGACAGCCTACAGACCACCGTGGGCTACGTCGAGAAGTTCGCGCCCATCAAGCGCGGCACGAAGGCCAACGATACCGAGTGGACCCTGATCTTTGAGCGTGGCGACTTGCTGCTCGGAAATCCCGTGTTCGCCGGCCTGCTGACCGCTGCGTCGGAAGCGCTGGGAGGCTGACCCGATGGCGGCACTTCAGAAGGTCATCAACGGCCGTACCTACTCGTTCGACCGCTGCGCGGCCATCGAGGCGCTCGACCTCGAGCTATCGCTCGCCAAGGTCGGGGCCTCGGAATTCGCCAATGTGGATGTGGCGGCGTTCGCGTCGCTGGCGGGACAAGATGATGCGCTCCGGGCGGCGCTAGGCCTGCAGTTGGCCGAGTCGCTTGGACGCATCGCCAAGAACCTCACGCACGCAGAATTGGTGCGCCTGATGACGCTCGTGTTCCAGTACGTCTCATGTGACGGCGTGACGATCACGAACCTCAACGTAACGTTCGCCGACCGCCCGCGGGACATCTGGATGGCGTTCATCGAAGCTCTGAAAGTGAACCTCGGCCCTTTAGGAGAAGGGCTCCTCACAAAGTCCCTAGCCCAGAAGCCAGCAACATAGAACCTGTCCAGTCGGACAACATCGACTGGCGGATCTGGAGGCCCATCATGCGAGACCCGCCACTCTGCGAATACTGGCAGCTAGCCGAGACCGGGCCCCACACGTATTCGTTGGCGTGGCTGATGGATGTACACGAGGCGATGGACATGGAAGACGAAATGCTACGGCGGCAACGGGCGGCCACGAAGGAATAGCGCATGCCTAGCGTCATCGACTCACTCTTAGTCCGTTTAGGTTTTAGCGTCGACCCGAAGGGCCTGGAGGGCTTTGCCGCCAAGGTTGAGGGCCTCAAGACCGGTATGATGACGATGGGCGCGGCGGCGGCCGGGGCGGTCTACGGCATCGCGCATCTGGTGAGGGGTACGTCCGAGCGCATGGCCGGCATCGCGGAGTTCAGCGAGCAGATGGGGTTGAGCGCCCGCACCGTTGCGAGTCTTGGCAAGGTGGCGCGCGAGAACGGCGGCAGTCTGGAGGGTCTGGAACAGGGCCTGCGGCAGATGACCATCATGGCCGGGCAGGCTGCGCAGGGCATTGGGCGCGGGGCCATGATCTTCAAGCGCTTCGGCCTCCAGGTGAAGGACACGCACGGCCAGGTCAAGCCGGTCGAGCAGCTCCTGGGCGACGTGGCGGACAAGCTGCAGAAACTTCCGAGCCTTGGGCAGAAGCTGGCACTTGGCTCGCGCCTTGGATTCGATGCCGCCACGGTCAAGTTGCTCAGTGAGGGGCGCGAGCACTTCGAGGCCCTGCGCAACACAGCCTTGAAGAACATCCCCTTTGCCGATCGTGACTACGCGGCAGCTCTGCAGACGGAACGGCTTTTTAAGAAGTCCGAGGATTCGATCACGCGGCTGAAGGACCGCATCGCCGTCGGGCTTCTGCCGGTGGTGAACGCCTTTCTTGAAAACACGATCAAGTGGGCGACGAATGAGAACAACATTCGGAAGCTCAAGAACATCTTCGGCGAACTCGCGAGCGTCCTGACCTTCGTGGTCAAGCACGCCAAGGCTGCGGCGTTCGGGTTCGCGGCCATCACGCTCGCCATGAAGGGTATGAACACGCTGCTGAAGACCAGTCTTCTGGGCGCTTTCCTGCTGGTAGCGGAAGACCTTTGGGTGTTCTACCGTGGCGGCACGTCGGTTACAGGATGGATGCTGACGAAATTCCCTTACGCTGTCGAGGTGATGGAGGGTAGCCTTGTCGCCCTAGGAGCTGCGCTGATCGGGCTGTCGCTTGGCAGCGGTCCAGTTGGAATATTTGCGGGCGCCATCGGTGGAATCGTGATGGGCACCATGGCCATTCACGACGCCTGGAATCCTCTTATGCAATGGTTCGGCGAGCAGTGGGACTGGCTCGAAGACAAGGTGCGGACGTTCCTGAAGGTGCTGTCGTGGCCCGTGTGGGCAGTGCTCAAGCTCACAGGTGGTTCGGCCAACGTCGAAGCCGTATATGGGAAAGATCGCGGGCCGACGGGAGCCCGTAAGACCCTGGCGGATCTGTCGAAATTCGACGAAAAGGACTTCAACGAACGGATGGCGGCATTCCGGCAGCGCAATGTCCAGGGCGGTGGGGTCCTGGCGCCCAATGCGGGCAACATGCTGACCTGGGGGCGCGGGGAAGCGGCCAGCAACGTCAACAACACCACGACCATCGGTGAGCTTCATATGAACTTCACGGGCACGCCGAAGCCAGAAGACGCGAAGAAACTCTACAAGGCGATGATGCTGGAGGCGCAACGCGAAGGGCTGACATCCGGCAAGGACGTCCAGCGCGCCAAGGGCATGAACGCCGCAGGGGGGAAGGCCGGCTGATGCCTCAGACTGCCATCATCCAGAGGGCCTTGACTTTCCAGGTTGACCCGGACACGGGCATCCAGGACGTGATGATCTTCGATTCAACGATCAGCGAGGAACACAACTTCGAGGTGGCGATCACTGAGAATCCCGTCGAGACGGGCGTGAGTATGGCGGACCACGCCTACGCAAGGCCGATGCGGCTCACGATGGAAGTGGTTGTGACCAATACGCCGCTGCTGGTCCCGAACTCAGACGACCCGCCGGGCATGCGGGACGTGCGCAGTTTGGCCATCTACCACGGGCTGCAGTTCATGGGGCCAAATGAACTGCGCACCGTCAACGCTTGGCAGGCGATACTGGCCAAGGCCAACAGCTTCGCCGTATTCGACGTGCAGACGGGCCTTATTTTGTACCCCAACATGATGTTAGACACGGGCTCGGTCAAGCAGAAGGTCGACTCCGCGGGCATCATGCGTGCGACGATCAGTCTGCACCAGGTGACGTTCGCCACCACGTCCACCGTCGTCTATCCGCCGCGTGCGCCGAAGAAGCCCAAGCGGCAGGCGGCAGCACCAAAGGACGACGGACACCAGACTCCAGAAACACCTACCGATGCGCAGGAGAAGCCAATTTCCATCGGTGCATCTGCATTGGGCATTACACCCGAATCGCTGAAGGCAGCGCAGGGAATGTTTGGACCGTAGCCATGGTGATCGTCCCCTTCACGTCCGACAACTTCCGCAGCTTCAACTGCGCGCTGAACGGCGTGACGTATGACTTCACCCAGAACTACAACGATCGCAACGGCGTCTGGTCGTTCGACATGGCGGACCACGCGATGGGGGCGCCCATCATCTCGGGTGTGCCGATTCTGATTGGCTGCGACATGCTGGCTCCCTACGGGCTCGGCATTGGGACCATGTTCGCCGTGGACTTGGCGGCCACCACACAGCCGGCCATCATCGGGATGACGCCCACGCAGACCGAGATTGCCAACGCGACAGCCAGCAGCGTCGGGCCGGTGCTGCAGTCGGTGGACGCCGATCCGCTGGGCTCGTTCAACGACGACCTGGGAAACCGGGTGATCGTCGTGTACTTGGCGCCCGACGAGGTTTCGTCATGATCGGCGCGACCGGCACCACCATCTCGGCGATGAACGCGCCAACGCTGCCCAAGGGAGTGAAGTGGCTGCGCCGTGCGCAGGTGCTGGTGGGCAAGAATGGCAACGGTGACGTGAGCCCCACGACGGGGCGGCTCATCAGCAGCGTCCAGGCGGACGGCTCGCCTGGCCTGCGCATCACATTCGACATTCAGAAGACCATCTACCGAACGCCCAACCAGGGGCTCATCAAGGTCTACAATTTGAGCCAGCCGCACGAAAAGGAAATCGACCAGGAGTTCAATGACATCATCCTGCAGGCCGGCTATCAGAGCGACATGCGACTTACCTTCCGCGGGAACATTCGTTTCACTCACTTCTACCGAGAAGGCAACGACCACCTCTCGGAGGTCAACGCGGGCGACGGCGACAAGGACTTCCGGGGCGCTCTGGTGAACTTCACGCTCGGGGCTGGGCACGACGACGAGGACACAATCCGCAAGCTGCTCGAATCCATGCAGGCCACGACGCTGGGCCACGTCCACGGCAAGCACATCAAGCGGGACCGCATCAGGGGCCGCACGTACAACGGCAACGCCCGCGACGTGCTAGACCGCATCGCCAAGGAGAGCGACGGCCACTGGTCGATCCAGGACGGAAAGCTCATCATGGTGCCGGTCGATTCGGTTCTGCCAGACCAGGCCATCGAGGTGTCGAGCGAGACGGGCCTACTCGAAACTCCCGAGGTGAACGACAAGGGCATCACGATCAAGGTGATGATGGACCCGCGAATCATCCCCGGCGGGAAGCTCTGGCTCAAGAACAACGAGGTCAAGCAGAAGCACCTTCAGAGCGCACTCACTGGACAGAAGCACAAGCTCAAGGGGGCGAAGACTCCCGTGCGGCTCGACCCCGATGGCGTCTACAAGGTCTTTGCGGTACGGCACGTGGGCGACACGCGCGGGAGCCCCGACTGGTATTCGGAGTGTCGATGCGTTGGCCTCGACCAGCCGATACCAAGCCGCAAGGGCATGCCTACCTCTAGCACGCCAGATTCCGATATCCTGTAGAAGGAAGAACACGATGAAGACCGAACGCCTGACCTACTACCGACTCCTCGCCCATCGGGGCAACAAGGCNNTACCGACAGCTAGCCCGCCAGGGGAACAAGTCCGCGCAGCGGGTTTGCGATGCTTTCGACCCGGACCAACCGCGGGAGGCAGATGGGAAGTGGGGGGCCGGAGGCGGTTCAGGACAAGGCGAGACAATAGTTGCAGGTGAACACTACCGCGCGACAGAGCATGAGGCGATGGCCGCGAAGCATGAGACAAAGATGCTTACTCTCATCAAGAAAGACGCGCCCGGTGATGTGAGTTGGGCCGGCCATGCGCAGGCGATGACCATGCACAGGGAAGCCGCCACATCTTTCCGAAATAATGAACCGGGGAGAATTCAGGAAGAGAAATCGCGCGCCGCCTATCACGCGTCGGCGGTGAATGGCGTTCACGCTGCCAAGACGCAGCCGTCGTGGATGAAAAAACAAAGCCCGTAACCTATGGACCCCTCCCTCATCTCGCAAGTACAAGACCTCGAAGCCGCGACAGACGACGCGGAGGCGGCCGAGAATGCCCGCATCGAGGCACGCGTCTTGGACCTCCACACCTGCCTGCCTGGGGCCATCGTGAGCTACGATGCCACGAAGAAAACAGCGGTGTGCAAGCCTGGCATCAAGTGCATCTTTCGAGGCGCGCTGGGCGCGGTTGACCTGCCGCAGTTGGTGGACTGCCCGGTCTGTTTCCCAGCGGGCGGTGGTTTTACCTTGTCGTTTCCAGTCCAGCCCGGCGACGAGTGCTTGTTAGTTTTTAGCGAGCGGGCCATCGACCTGTGGTGGCAGAATGGCATCACCCTCGTGAAAGATGGCGCGCAGATGCCATCCGAGTATCGCACGCACGACCTGAGCGACGCCTTTGTCTTCGTCGGCATTTCGAGCTCGCCGAAGGTGCCCGATGGGCTCAGCACGACGGCGGTGGAGCTGCGCTCGACCACCAATGGCAGCAAGGTCAGCATCGACAAGGAGGGCAACGTGACCGTTAACGCCACGGGAACCGTCACCGTGGGGGCTAGCGGGACGGCTAAGATCAACGGTGCGACCGTGCTGCTCAACGCCCCACCGGGGGCCACACCGTTACTGAACGGGGTGGTGTTGGCCGGAGATCCGTGCCCCTTCACCGGCATGAGCCACGGGGCTGGCGGTTGTGGCTCCTCTTCCGTACTGGCAGGCAAGTCATGAGCCTCACCGTCCGCAAACTCGACGCGAACCACGACATCACGCACGCGATGTTGACAGGCGACGCGGCCATCAAGCAGACGGTGGGCTGTGCCATTCGCTTCATCCTCGGCGAGTGGTTTCTCGACGTGTCCGAGGGCATTCCGTGGATACCACAGCCGAACGCGCCGGGCGTGACTCCCATCCTGGGCAGCTTCCCTGCAAATCTTGCCTACGGCGAGACGCTACTCAAAGCCGCGATTCTTGCCGTTGACGGTGTATCGGCAATTACGAGATTTACGTTCGACTTCAACCACACGACGCGGGCGGCGACCTGCACCGCCGCCGTCGTCACCATAAACGGCGGAACCTTCACCGTGAATGCGAGTGTGCCATGAGCCTTTTCTTCGACGCCATCACGCCGACTGGATACGTCCGCGTAGCAATGACCAACATCATCTCGGCGCTAAACGCGCTGTGGACAACGGCCTTCGGGGCGGACTTCGACACCAACCCGCGCTCTCCCGACGGTCAGATCATCGGCGGCCTAGCCGAAATGTTCAGCGACCTGGAAGGCGTAGCGGCCGATACGTACAATGGGCTCGCCAATCCCAACGGCGCCACCGGTCAGGATCTCACGAACATCTCGGGGATCAATGGGCTCAAGCGCAACGCTGGACTTGCGAGCTACATGCCGGTCACGTTCACTGGCGCGCCCAGTACCGTCATCCCGACTGGCTTTCTCTTTCGGTCCACCCTGGCCGATGGAACAATAGCCAAGTGGTCGAGCGTCTACACGCTGAGCGGTGGCGTTCAGACCCCTGGCGCCACGATTGGCGGTGGCGGCACGACGTCCAACGTCTGGGCCATCTGCACCGTCAAGGGTCCAACGAGGTGCCCGACGGGAACCCCACTCGCGATGCTGACCGTCCAGACCGGCGTGACGGCCGTGAGCGTCGTCACCGACGCAACCGTCGGATATGTCAGCGAGGGCGACCCTAGCCTGCGTGTGCGCCGACAAAACAGCTTTGGCCTAGCAACGCAGGGGATGGCCGACGGTCTCGACAGCGCGCTCAACAACATGCCGGCCGATGTGGTTCAGGCGACCGTGTGGGAAAACAACACCGGCGTCATCCAGACGTTCGCTGGCGGTGGGCAGCTCAATCCCAAGAGCATTCGCGCGATCGTGGCCATGCAGCCGAGCGGCAACGCGCAGCACGTGGTCGACAAGATATATCGCCTCAAAGGACCTGGTTGCGGCATGCAGGGCGCGACCAGTGGGACGGCACTCGACGAGCAGGGCAACGCGCATCCCGTCTACTACGACGTCGCAACCATGGTGCGGGTGTTCGTCGGCATTTCGATCGCCACGCGCGCCGGTTGGCCGAGCGACGGCGCACAGCAGATTGCGAACCTCATTGGAGAATGGTCGGCCAACGTGCAGAACCATCCGCTGGGAGGAGACAGCGCGGGCGAGTTGTCTTGGACGAGCGTACTTGGGGCCTTCCTTGGTCTAGTGCCAGGGTTTGACCTCGTCACCGCCAGCACCTACGGTAGCACCCCGATCTTCGGGATGGTGTTCGGAACGCTCAGCGGCTCTGTCGTGACGTGGAACACGTCCACCCAGAACTTTCCTCTGACGTTCCTGCAGTACGCACAAATCGCGGCGACCGACGTGATCGTGAACGGCGTGGCGGCCTTCCCAACCTCCTGAGCAACCATGAGCAGCCCATCCATCAACTACGTCGGCACAGCGGGCGACCCAACCACACAGGGACTCGGGCGTCTCATCGGCCAGTACGTCAAGAGTCCAAAACTTGCGGCGTTGCTGGCCGGCATCTACGGCATGGCGCAGGACCTGGAGGGGCTATTCCAGCGGCTTGGGCGTCTGCTGAACGTGGACGATGACATCTACGATGCGCAACCCAACACCTATGGCGCGCAGGCGGACCAGCTTCGCATTATCGGAAATCTCGTCGGAGTGACGAGCGTGCTTCCTGATGGGACCGTGCTCGCTGACGTAGATTTCCGACAACTTGTGCGAGCCAAGCAGTACCGCAACAGCGCGGTGGCGAACAGCCCAGGGCTGCGCAGGACGCTCTGGTGGATATTCGACCCGACGAATGCGCAGGCGATGCAAGGCGGCTCTGCCTGTTCGAGCACCATCACACTGCTGACCATCGACCTCGGCGGGCTTGGGGTGAACGTCGCGCTCATCTACCCGGACGGCAGCCCACAGCCGCAGCCAACGGACGTGCAACTTGCCTTGCTGCGCCTGACGGCGGGGCGGAGTAACCTGCCATACGGTCTACTGGCTCGCCCCGACGGTGTAGAGCTTGGATTCCAATGGCAGCCGACCACGAACGTCTACAGCCTGAGTCGACTCAATCACAACGACCCGGCGGAGAGCCCCATGTTGACGCCGAACGGGTGCGGGTGGAACGTCACAACTGGAGTTTGGGCGAAAGCCTTCAAATAGGAGAACCATGTCTATCGCGCGACCTTCTCTCACAGATGTAGTCATTTGGGCCGGCGCTGCTGCCAGCGGTGACATCTCGACTCCCACAACCTCCCAGCAGGGCGCGGGATTCACCGACACCCCAGCGGCTCCCCCGAAGGAATGGTTCAACTGGATTCAGAAGTTCGTCAGTTCCTGCGCGCTCTACCTGATGGGGCGGGGGATTTCGGACTACGATGCGACGCTGGACTATGGGACAAACGACACCGTCAGGGGAACCGATGGGAAAGTCTACGAAAGCAAGGGGTACACGCCCGCCGGGAACGCGCCGCCCAACGGGACGTACTGGAGGATCTTCGGCGTCGGCTGGATTGAGGACGCGCTCAAGACGTCGCTGGCGGCGAGCTTACCGGCGCTCATGTTGTCGTCGATCAAGACCCTACTTGGGGTTCAGATCGCCTACAGCGACGCGGGGGCGGCGACCTTCGACTGCGGTGGTCTTCGCATCAACGTGGCGACCCTCACGCTGAATGTCTCGAACGGCAACGTGACGACGACCACTTTCAATTGGCGAGCGCCGTTTGGCTTGATTTTCGGCGCTCTGGCCAACCAGGTGAGCGATGCTGACATCATCGTGTCCACGGCCCCGACTCCGACGGCGTGCACCGTCGTCCCACGCGGTTCCTCGGCAGGCGCGGCGGTCTTCGTCGTGGGCTTCGGAACGACGCCATCATCCTAGGTCATGTCACGCGTTGGCGACCAGATAGGCGCGGAAATAGCGACGGACATCGCCGCTAGATCGCCGTGGCCTTCTGTCGGCGATGCGGTAGCGGCGCGGCTGGTACGCACGCTTTACTATTTCAGCGCAGCGGCGGTCGGAACATTTCCGCAGTCCCTGCAGGGCACCTGCCCGACCGCGAACGTGTTGACCGCCAACCCAACGAGGGCAGCTCCGGCTGTCATTGCTCAGGCGGCCATGCCTGTGGGCGTGCCGAATCTTGCGATCTGGCCGGCGCACGCATTGATGCTGCACCTGTGGACGTTCGCGCCACTACTGCCGATTGGAGAGAAGTACAGCATTCTCGCAACGATCAAGCAGGTGGACGCGAACGGCGCGACGGTCGCGACGCTGAAGGCATACCCGATCAACGGCGACGTTGAATTTCCAGATGACATCTGGTCGCCGAACTGGGCGCGCACCGACCTCGCGGTAGAGTTGCCCCAACTCGCGGTTGATGCTGGGTTACGACTTGCGATCGACGTCACCGTGTTCACATCCTGCGTGAGCGCCCTGGCGGTGCAATTGCAAATCGGCGGCGTCTTTGCCAGCTACAT
>PMZX01000051.1 GCA_003170035.1 Myxococcales bacterium
ACGCGCACTGGCCTCGGAACGTTCACTGGCCTCGGGACGGGGACGCGCACTGGCCGTGGGACGGGGACGGCCAGCGGGACGAACACGGGCTAGCGGCATCGATACCGCCACTGATACGAGCATCGCTGCAGACGAGATCACGGCCACCGAATAGCCCAGCTGGGCTGCGCTCGACTCCCGCAAACGGTTACTCTTTACGTCAGCTACGTCCCAATACCCGGAATCCAGCCCCGGACACGAGGGCCAGAATCAGCCGGGAGACGACGCGACGATGAGGCATGGGCAGCGCCTAACGTCCTCCGTCTGCTCATCGCCGGCTGCAGGCCCCACGAATACTGAAGCCGGGCGAGGCCGGAAGCGTTGGTCACGGTCAATGTGAGAGTTGACCCCGATCCGTTAATCTTGGGCCTGTAGGCGAAACAAGCCCACTTTCCTTCATGCGGTATCGCGCCATCATTTGTCCGAGTATGAAGGTTATGTCAACTACGTCCCCTATACCCGGAAGCGCGGAGTAGTGCCAGAAGGAGCCGGACAACCGCCGCGAGGACTCGCGCTCGCCGATCAAGCTTCGCGATGGTGTCGAGCAGCTGCTGCCGGTGGTGACGACAGGGCGCACACCGCGCCGGTGCCAAGAGGAAACCGTGGAGCGCGGGATCGCGAGGTGCCTTGGTAGGCATCTTTTGCCAGTGCGGCAGTGCGGCACACCTGCTTCCGGAGGCGGTGGTCGTAGGCGCGGCGCGTCTGTGACGTGGCCACAAGGTCGCTTGGCATCACGAAAGGATCACCCGCCGGATGTCACCCGCCAACGAAAACCTCGATGATATTGAGGGGGCCGCAAATGCATACAGGATTGTGCGGAAGGTCCTCGCGCGCAGCTGTGCTTCTGGCACCGGACATTCAGGCGGAAGTTCTAGAAATGATGGCGAGGGCCGGGCGGGAGCCGGGCTGATCTTCCGGGGTGCGAGGGAAAAATCGTGTCGCCCTGATAGATGTAGATGTCGCGAACGACATCGCCGGTCGTGAGAACTTGTTGCTTCTTGGTCATGGGTTCACCGTCGGTAGGGAGCCGGGCAACTGGTCTGCCGCCAAGCGTTGTGCAATATCGCGAAGCGCGCTGTTCACGTAGTCGAAATGGCTGCGCCATTTTGTACTCTCGGGGGAATCGGCCACAAGCTTCTGCAGTATCGCTTGCGCCCGACTATAGTCCACCAAGGCGCTGACGGCGTCGTCACTCTGGAGTTCGACATCGGCAACCTTGGCAAACGCCAGGGCAACATCGTCCGCCCATTCGGCGTTACCAGGATCGGACGCGGCAAGGCGCTGCGCAATTGCGAGGCGCGCATGGTGTGATTCGAGTGCGGAGCCGAGCTGGCCTTCGGCCAGAAGTGTATCGCCTATTCGTTCCTCTACCACCGCGAGATCACGCTGCCCCTCGGCGTTGTCAGGGTCGGATTTGGCAAGTCTCAGCCTGATCTCCTCGCTAGCTCGTAAGTAATCGAGTGCCTGACCAAGCTGACGTTGCGCCCCAAGCACATGACCGATCCTCTCTTCGCAGTTCGCCAGACTACTCTGCCGCGAGGCGTTGTCGGGCTCTGAGGCAGCAAGGCGCTGCCGAATCGCGAAGCTCGCTCGGAACGAAATGAGTGCCGGAGCGAGTTCTCCTTGCGCCGCCAATACGTCGCCAATCTCTTCATCGTTCGCCGAGATGTCGCTAAGCAAAACGGCGTCGCTGGGATGGGCGGCTGCGAGGCGTTGCGTGATCGTGAGACTCTCCCGATAGGCATTGAGCGCGGGACCGAACTGGCCTTGCGCCATCAGTGCATCGCCAAGCGTCCTTTCCGAACACGCAAGCCCGCGTTGAATCCCATCGTGTGACGGATCCTGACGGGCAAGTTCCCGCATGAGCGCAACAGACTTCTCGGCACAGCTACGCTGGCGGGCGATATCTCCGATCGCGCCATAATACTGGGCATAATTGTTGAGATTCATGGCCCGCTCATACCGTAGCCGCGGCTTGTGCACACCTTTGTCATAGAGGCTGTCAAGTTGACGATCTGTTGCGATAAGGAACGACTCCGTCATCGCTTGCGACACACCCATGCGGGCGGACATTTTCATTAGGTCTTCAACAAAGCTCGAAACGGTAGCGACTGCGATTTCAGCCGACGCGTTCGATTTCAGCATGTAGTAATAGGAGAGGACGCCACCGCTCAGTGCAAACAGCACGAGCAACGCCATACTTGCCGCAATGATTTGGTAGTTGCGCACGTTACGGCGTTGCACTTCGAGTTCGCGCTGTTTTAGCGCTTCGTAGCCAACACCGAGGAGGCCAGCGATCAACTTGAGCTTGGCATTTGCCTTACCATCCCCTTCGCGCCGCACATCGGCCGCAATCGGTTCGGAAATTTCGCCCGACAACTGTCCGTCAGAACCAAACCTGTGTTTCAGCGCATCAGGAAAGCATTCTCGCACCCGCCCTAGACCGGGCTTATCGCCCGCGTTTGGTTCTCCATCCACGATCAAGGCGAGAATGCGGTTTTCGCGGCCCAGCCGCTTAAAAAAGAGAACTTCCTCGTTCACCCGCATCGAATCTGCCGCACTGGGTGAGCAGATGACGACTAGGCAAGCGGACTGTTCCAAGGTAGCCCGGACTTCCTCGCTCAGACCGGGGGAAAATGAAGATCTTTGGCCGCCGTGAAAGACGGGGCGGAGCCTCGTAGGGATCGGGTCTTCCCGGCTTCCGAGCCCGATCAGCCGCTTCGGCACGCGGTAGGATTCGATCGCCCTGCGCAGCCAGCGAGACCATCTCTCATCGGCATCGCTACAGCTGATGAATGCTCGATATTTTAACGTACTGGCCGTGGCGGACACGTAGGAGCCGGCGTTGCTCATGGCGCCCCCTTGTCCAGATTGAGTACACTCTCCGCAGTGTCCAATTGGCTGCGCCATGTCGCGTCCTGGGGGTACTGGGCTACGAGATTTCGGAGTATCGCTAGTGCTTGCGCGTAGTCCGCGCGAGCACTAGCGACATCACCTTGCATTCGTTTTAGGTGAGCACCGGCCAGGAGCGAAATGGCAAGTTTGTTCTGCAATTGTGGATTGCCGGGATCGGAAGCGGCAAGGCGGCGTAAAATTGCAAGACCTTCGCGGTGCGATTCGAGCGCCTCTCCGATCTGCCCTCGCTCCGCCAGCACTATGGCAAGGTCTTGATTGATCAGTGCAATGTCATTTTGCCATCCGGCGTTTCCCGGGTCGGAGGCACCAAGTCGTCGCATGACCGCGAGGCTTACGCTGAACGAGTCAGCCGCGGGACCAAACTTGGCCTGCCTCTCAAGCAAGTGACCGATGCTCTGCTCGCATACCGAGATATCGTGCTGCCATCGCGTGTTACGAGGGTCCAATGCAGCAAGGCGCTGCCTGATCTCAAGGCTCGCACGAAGCGAGGCAAGTGCGGGATCAACTTTTCCTTGCTCCATCAGTACATCGCCGATCATCTGTTCGCTCTCGGAAACCTCGCTTCGCCATTCCAGATCGTGCTTGTTTGATGTCGCAAAACGTTGCCTGATTGCAAGGCTGGCCCGATACCATAAGAGTGCGGTATCCGGCTGACCTTGCGCCGCGAACACGCCGCCGATCTGCATCTGGGCAAAGGAGACATCGCGCTGTGTTTCGCCTCTGCCAGGATCGGAGGCGGCGAGTCTCTCCATGGTTGTTAGACCAGCCCGGTATAGTTCGAGCGCTGGACTATACTGGCCCTGCGCCAGCATATCTTTGGCGACTCTACTTTGTGCGACCGCCAACTGCCGCTGATAGTCCTTATCCCGTGGAAAACCCCGAACAAGGTCTTCCATCAATCTCATCGCCTGTTGCGAACAGGCGCGCGCTCGCGCCTTGTCGCCCGTTTCTGCGTAGTGGTCGGCGTAAGCGACAAGTATGAAAGCCCGGTGATATTTCAGCCGCGGTGTCTGCACCCCTAGTTCGTATAGCGTTGCGAGCTGGCGATCGGCCGCAACCAGGAACGATTGGATGGTCGCCTGAGACACGCCTAACCGAGAATACAACTTTAGCCCCTGACCAACGAACCCGTCGGCAACGCCAACCGCGGCTTCATCCATCTCCTCCGATTGGAGCATGTAGTGGTAAGTCAGTATGCCACCACCAACAGTGAGCGCCGCTAGTAGTACCATGGCTGCTGCCACGCAACGATAGACAAAGGCGCGCTTACGTTGCATATCCAGTTCGTGATGTTTCAGCAGATCGTAGTCGATGCCGAGCAGGCGTGCGGCGAGTTTGACTTGTGTGGCTTCCTTGCCCTCGACCTCGGGCCGCGCGTCGGCTGCAACATGCACTGTGTTTCTGTTCAACGATTCTCCGTCAGGTCCCAAGCTGTACATTAGTGCCTGCGGAAAACACCCGGCCGCCCCGTTCGGCTCTCCGTCAATGACCACCGGAAGAATGCGTTGCTCGCGGCCCAACTGCTTGAAGACGAGGATCTCCTGGTTCACCCATCGCGAGGCTGCGGCGCTCGGCGAGCAAATGACGATGAGATAGGCGGACTTCTGCAACGCAGTCTCGATTTGCTGACCTAGATCGGCCGAGGACGGAAGCTCCTCGCGGTCGCGGAAGATGGGATAGAGCTGGGGCACCACTGGGCCATCGTGGCCCGCTATGCCGATCAGTTCCTTCGGCACGCGATAGGACTCAAGGGCCTTGTGCAGCCAGCGTGACCATCTGTCGTCGTTGTGGCTGTAACTGATGAAGGCGCGGTAACCAATTGTGAAGGTCGCCTGCCCCACCGGCGAGACGGAAGGGCTTGGCCTGATCACGCGAAAGAGAAGGCTGAAAACCGAAGCTCGCGGGCCTCGAAGATACTTCGCCGCTTTGCACGCTCGTGCGGCGGCAAGCACCGTAACTGACCATAGTGCCAGAATCAAAACGAAAAGTACGGGCCCTAAGTATCCTGTTCCCGCCTCAGTTAAATGTAAGGCGCTGACCAAGGTGACTGCCAAGCCCAACGTTAGAAGGCTGTACAGCCAGAATAGGAACCGTGCGGCCGCTAACGCTCGCGTTTTTTGCAGGAGCATTGCCGCGGCGAAGGAGATCAATGGGAATGTGAGTCTGAAGATGCTGAAGGGGCGAGCCAAGCACTCAGCGACAATTGCCAATGCGCTAAACACCAGGAAGCCCGTCGCTATGTATTTAACGATCCTCTCGGCACGTTCCCGTGTCTCGATTGCCCCTCGCCAAAACCGCTTGCGCCTTTCTATGCCCAATTCAGGACCCTTTCCGCTTTTCCAGCAAAACTGTCCTGGCTTCCATGAGAACTATAACGGCTTGCATGAGAGAGCATAGTCGGTTCAAGCGCCATTTTGCCTTCACCAAATCGCATCCGCAAAATGGCTGA
>PMZX01000061.1 GCA_003170035.1 Myxococcales bacterium
GGCGGACCACCACCTGGTGTGTTACGCGATGGAGAGACCATGAGAACCTTCGACGACCGTGCCCCTAACTATGATCGCAGTATCCGTCAAAGGCTCGTCTTCGGGCCCGTCCATGATGCCGTACTGAACGCCTTTGCTGCTGCAGGCGGCCCGCCTCAGGATATCCTCGATGTTGGTTGCGGGACCGGCCGCTTGCTCGAAGCTGCGGCTGCCCGCTGGAGTCGAATACAGCTGTCGGGCATCGATGTCTCGGAGAAGATGATCATCGAGGCGCAGCGGAAGCACGAGGGAGATCCCCGCTTCAGCTTCAAGCAGGGGGATGCGTCTGCGTTGCCATTTGGGGCCGCCTCCTTCGACGTCGCGTTCAGTACCATGTCCCTTCATCATTGGGGCGAGCAAGCCTCCGGCATTCGCGAGGTCGCGCGAGTGCTGCGCCCTAGCGGCCTCTTCGTGCTGGCGGACGTAGATGTTCCATTCATTTTCGTGACTGGTCCGCTCTTCAACTGGATCGACGGTTCCCAGTTCCGGGCGCCTGGGGATATCCGACGGCTCCTCGAAAGCGCTGGCTTGTCGGTTGTAGCGTTTCGCCGATTCTGGCCGCTTTCCCGAGCACAACTCTTCGTTTCCCGCAAAGGAGGTCAATTTCGACATGCTCCGAGGTGTGAACCAGACGGCGGAAACTGGCCGCCCAACAAGCCGCTGCAGCGGATGTGGTCGCCGCAGGGACATCGGGTAGAATCGCGGCGCCGGCTTGGCGGCGCCTTCACCGGTGAACGGCAAGGCGTTAGCCAGTCACCGAAGCGCGCGGCGTGTGGAGTTCGATCGGGAGGACTCGCGCGAAATGGGTGAAGTCAGCATCCGTCGTCAAAATGCCCAATCTTCTCCGCACAGCCGTTGCACAGATCAGAAAGTCCGTGTTGGAACCCTGGATGCCTCTTGCTCGGCATCTCTTGAAGAAGGAAGCGGCTTCCTCGTAGTCCTCGGCTTCCAACAGTACGTCTGGAAAGGCGCGAAGATGTCCTCGCAAGGTTTCGAACTGCTCCTGCCCGCGGACCCCAGAGAGAAGTTCCTGCCTGACTGGCCCGAGCATCGTCGCTCGGCCCTCCCGCACCAACTCGGCAAGTTCTCTCGCCTGGGGGTTGGCCGATGATCGCTGTCTGCGAAGCGCGAGGGACCAAACTGAGGTGTCGATGATGACGTTCATGCCCGTCGACGCTGCTGCTTGTAGTTGTACTTGGGGTCAAAGTCGACCTTCCCAAACAGGTCCAGGATCTGCGCCTGCTTCCGGCGTTGAACGTATTCCTGCAGAGCCTGCGTCACGGNNTAGCAAGGTTGGTCGCCATGTGTAGGAGTCTACACATTCCGAGGCCTCGTGCAAGTGCTGGCTAACCAGGAAGCCCGACGCTGGAAAGCCGACCACGAGGGATGCACGAGAGGCGATCAACTTGGAATCGGCCAGCCAATTGTTAGACCGTCGACGCCGAGGAGAGCAGCCCTGTAACTGGGAGACCTTTGAAGCTTGGCAGGCCATGCGATGTGAGGATGCCGTAGACGGAGCGGTCAACATCGTGACCAAGACCACTGGTCGCATCTACGATTCCTTGAAAAGCTCGGATCCAGCAGCCAGAAGGGTCCTGGACGTGAGTACTGCGAGTTGGTGGAAGTATTACAAGCAATGCGATCTGTTCGAAGTTGAACACGAGTTGATCGAAAAGAATGGCCAGCTGGCACATCACGGCGGGGCCGGTAGATGCCGATATGGAATCCTTGCTGACCGGGTGAGGGAACTGCTTGAGTTCGAGGAACTGGTGGCGCATCGTCGACAACATAACTCAGCCAAGAAATGACCTCAGTGCCAGGACGCTGGCCAACGACGCCACCACCGTCCGTGGCAGATACCCTTGTTGCGGCACTTGACGATTTCCAGCGTGATCTCGGACCGGACGAGGCCGATCAGACGGATATGTTCACCGTCTTGCAAGCAGACAGTGGGCGGCGCGTTCAGCGGTAGTCCATCGAAGTATTGGAACCCGGGCCGAGTAAACGCTCCATTGGAATGTAGCGGATGCCGTCGTCAACTTTCTCCGGTCCCGTGATCGAAAAGCCCAGCGCCTGGTAGATGGACACGGCCACGGGTGAGGAATGAACTTCCAGCTTGGTGACCCCGGACACGTTCCGGCGCACCCGTTCTACCGCGCTGTCAAACAGCCTCCTGCCGATTCCCCGACCCTGGAATTCCGGCAGCACAAAGAACAACGTGACATGGTGGCCGTCGCGGAGAGCACACATGCCGACCATGCGACCATCGAGCTTGGCGACGAGGGTGAAGCCCTGCCGATGCGGCAGCGAGCGCAGGTAGTCCGCGGTCACAACCTGGGCAAACAGATCCCGGCCCTGCTGGGCGTAATCGGGGGCCACGCAGGCTTCGAAGCTTTCCTTCACGACCGCCATGGCAGCGTCCGCCTCCGCCGGATTCAACTCGGACAATTCAAGATCCATGCGCGCAATCCTAGCATCGTGGGGACTGCTGCCGAATCGGCCGTCGCGGCAGTCAGGGTCGCCGCAGTGAAATCGTGTAGAATCGTGGCGCCGGCTCGGCGGCGGGCTTGCAGCTGAACGGCAAGGCGTTCGGCAGACAGCGGGTAGTTCAGCGGTAGACTTCTCGGCAGTCGCCCACCTTCACGATGGTCACCAATTTCGTCGAGTCGTCGATCTCGTAGAGAATGCGGTAGTCGCCTTGGCGAATGCGGTACTTCTGCGCTCCACTGAGCTTCTCGCAGCCATTTGGCTGTGGGTTGCTCGCGAGCAGTTGAATCCCCGCGACAACGCGCTGACAGTCGGCTTTGACAAGCTCGCCGATCTCTTTGGCCGCCGTGCGCTTGACCTCGATCCTATAGCTCTCCACGTCGCTTGAGATCGCTTACGAGGTTCTCGAATGAGGACGTAGGCTCCTTCGCTCGGCCCCGGAACGCTTCAAGATCCTCGGCGTCTTCAGCCAGTCCGGCGCGAACGGCGTTGTTGACAAGTTCAGACACCGAAAGATCCGTCTCCGCGGCCTTCACGCGAAGGGCACGGTGCAGTGTCGGCTCCAAGTACACGGTCACCCTTTTGGCCTGTGCCATGGTAGGTGGTATGACGTCATGACGTTCTGACGTCAAGCCGCACGTCGCCTAAGCGGGTGCTAGGATTGCCAGACAGGCGGAAGACATGAAGAAGAACGATAGATCGCGGAGAGCCGACTCACCGTCGGGCTTGATAGACGCAAGGATCAAGGAGCTGGGCGACTGGCGCGGCGAGGTACTTTCCCGGATCCGCTCCCTGATCAAGGAGGCCGACCCCGGAATTGTCGAAGAATGGAAGTGGCGGGGCGTTCCGGTCTGGTACCACGACGGAATGATATGCACAGGCGAGACCTACGAGGGCGTCGTGAAGGTGACGTTCGCCAAAGGTGCTCAACTGAAGGATCCCTCGGGGCTCTTCAACTCCAGCCTCGTGGGCAACGTAAGGCGTGCCATCGACCTTCATGAAGACGAGAAGCTTGACGAGCCTGCGTTCAAGGCTCTCATCCGGAATGCAGTGGCGCTGAATGCGTCGCCAAGCCGCGGCTAATCAAAGGGAACGGCTGTCGCTTTGGGGCAAAGACATTGCCTCCATGAACAATTGGGAATACGGACAGGATGTCGGTTCCAACTACCGGGCGCGCGAATGTGTACCGCTGGAGCGCGGCCACGCTTATGGAGTCAACCTGTTCCATTCGGCCGCCTGCGTGACGATGACCCGATTTCGGATCGATCAGCGCGGACTCGTGAGTGCCCTTGGGAAAAGCGACACCGTCTGTGGTCGCTAGGAGATACCTGGTGTCTATCGAGGCGAGACGGGGGAAATCGGCTAACCGCTCATTGCAGCGGACGGCGCTTGCGAGCCGCCGCTGAATGCGCAATCGTTCGACGGCCTTGGCACTTTCGGTAGGTTCGGATCGTGGCGACCGTGTTTTCCGTTGGAGCAACACTTGCCCACAAAGGTCTCATGGCGCATGCTTGCGCCAGCAAGACTGAGAGTTTCTGCGAGTTGGGCAACCAGCGGATCGGAGTCCAAGCCATGGCCATGACCACAATACTCGGTGCCGGCGGCGCCATCAGCAACGAACTCGCAAAGATACTGGCAGCGAGACGGATGCCCTTTCGCCTGGTGGGCCGCAATCCCAAGCCATTCGGCGGTGCGGAGGTGTCCGCAGCCGATCTGTCGGACCAAGAGCAGACCATCAAGGCCGTCGCGGGGTCGACGGTGGTGCATTTGCTCGTGGGATTGAAGTACGACGTTCGCGTCTGGCGCGAGCTTTGGCCGCGCATCATGGCCAACACCATCGAAGCGTGCAAGCGCGCACAGGCGCGGCTCGTGTTTTTCGACAACGTCTATATGTACGGCCGGGTGCAAGGCCCAATGACGGAGGAAACGCCGTATGCGCCGTGCTCGAAGAAAGGCGAGGTCCGCGCGCAGATCGCCACCATGCTCATGAAGGAAGTCAAAGCCGGCGCCGCCACGGCCATGATCGCTCGCTCGGGCGATTTCTATGGTCCCGATACGCGCAACGGAGTGCCGAATCTTCTGGTCTTCGAACCCCTTGCCCGGGGCAAGAAGGCCTCCTGGCTGGTTGACGCTCGCGTGCCGCATTCATTGACTTTTACCCCCGATGCGGCTCGCGGAGTCGACACGCTGGCGAACAGTGAATCGGCGTGGAATCAAGTGTGGCATCTGCCTACGGCGGCCGAACCACCCACGGGTGAGCAGTTCATCGCCATGGCGGCCAAGGAATTGGGCGTGGCGCCGAGATACCGTGTATTGGGGCGGACGATGCTGCGCGTGGCAGGCTGGTTCGACCCCTTGGTGCGTGAGTCTCACGAGATGCTCTACCAAAGTGATAGCCCCTATCTATTCGACTCGACCAAGTTCGCGAAGGCGTTTGGGTTCGCCGGAACTTCCTACGCGGACGGAGTACGAATCGTCGCCGAGTCCTACAAGAAGAGGACTGCCTGAGGGCAGGGCGCGAAGGAAATCTGCCGCTGTGGATCA
>PMZX01000380.1 GCA_003170035.1 Myxococcales bacterium
TGTGCGATGACGCCGAAACGAACATTCACGAATCCGGCGTAGCCAGCGGTCTTCAGCACCTTGCTGACCACATCCGAATCCGTATCCTTGTCGGCCAGCAGGAGAATCCCGCTGGCCTCGGGGCCCTGCTCTTGCCCCAACTGGGCGCGGTTTCCCTTGATGCTGACCAGCTTGGCGTACAGAGCCGGGATCCTGCCCTCCTGGTCTACGGGATCGGCCAGCCGGCCCTTGGCGACGCGAGCCACCGGGACGTCGGCGACCTGGATGGCCGTCTGGGTGATCGAGATGGTCAACTGAAGTTGTAGGCGGACTTGGCTGGTCGAGACGGGCAGGCGAAGTTCGGACTTGTCCTCCACCTCGGTGGCCTGGGCGGCATAGGCCGCTAGCAGGAAGAACAACAGGTTCGACAGGATGTCCATCAACGCCGTCAAATTCAGGACAACCATCGGCGTGCCACCGCCACTTCCCTGACCACCGAACACGCTGCGCTTGCCGAAGCTCATTTCACCACCGTTGACACAACGACCGTCGGAAAGAGTCCGACGGCGCGCATGGTGTTCCCTTGCTTGGCCTCGTACTCACGGGCTGCGTCCATGGTGCGAACGAGTACCTCATATTTCAGGCCAGCTTCGGGGGTGAGAATGACCGTGTCCGACTTGGGGTAGTTCTGCTTGATGGCCCGCAACTCGCGGGTCAGCGCCGCGAAGTCGTGCGTGGGCCCCCGCAGGGGGATCCGGCGAGCCATCTGATCCAGCTCTTCCTGCGAAAAGGCCGTGCCCAGCGCGGTCAACTGAAAGCCTTCCTTTTGCAGAGACACGTTCACAGTTACCGCGTACTTCACGTCGGCCACGTCGCTGTCCTCGGCGGATTGCACGGGAACGGTGCCGTTGATGACCATCACGATGGTCGCGCCGAACGCGGCCAGCAGGAAGAACAGCAGGTTCGACAGGATGTCCATCAGCGCGGTCAGATTGAGCTGCACGAGCGGCACTGGGGCCTCGCCGAACACATTCGTGCGCGGCCCCGCCGCTTCTTCTTCGCCGGTATTGCCGCCGCCGGACATGGATGCTACCTCGCTCCTGCCGATCCGCCGCGGGTGGTTGCCCCCCGCATCTCCGGGCTGATGAGCAGACGATCCACTAGGGCCGCAGTCGCCTGCTCCATGCGAGTCATTTCGCGGTTCTGTTTGGCCGACACCAGCAGGTAGGCGACGACCGTGACCGTGGCGACGGTCAACCCGAAGAACGTATTGTAGAAGGCAACGGCCACGCCCTTCGACAGGGCCGCCTGGCGGGCCGCCGCGTCCACGGCCTGCATGCCCGAGAACGAGATGATGAGGCCGTGAATGGTTCCGAGCAGCCCCAGCAGAGTGGCCAGGTTGGAGATGTGGGGCAAGGCTGCGGTGCCGCGCCGGAAGCGGGCCAGTTCTGTGACCGCGCAGGTCTCCACGTTGCGGCGGATTTCCTTCTCACTGCGGTTGGCGCGTTCGATCGCGGCCAGCATCATCTTCTGCAGGGGATGGTTGCCGCCGCACAACTGCGCGGCCTTGCCGTAGTCGCCCGCGTCCACGTGCCCCAGCACCTTGTCGCGCAGTCCCTCGATGTTCAGGCGAAAGCCCAGCCATAGGGTGTAGACGCGTTGAAAAATGATCCCCACAGCGACGAGCGAGGTCGCCAGGATCCCGAACATGAACAGGCCCCCGGCCAGCAGTAGCTCAACAATCACGAACATCGCCATTCCTCCATGGGATGCGCCACCCGAAGGGGCGCGGAAAGAGGATCGCACGCGCGATCCGGGCCAACAAGCGCCACTCTCATTCGATCCAGACTCCGCTGTCGAAATCGCCGGTTTGGCTGGCATAGCCCTCCTGCGCGGCCTTCCAGCCATCCAGGCGCGCCTGCGCTCTGCTGCGCAGATCCAGGGACGAGGCCCGTTTCTGCTTGCCCTGGGCTTCTTCGGCCTGGATGGCCTTCTCGAAGTCCTTGAGCGAAGCCAGCGGCACCTTGCCGATGCGCACGAGCTGGCGTTGCTTGACCAGATCCAAACGCGCGCGCGCCGTGATGACCTCCTGCTCGGCCACCTCCACGTCGGATTCCGCCACCTCCTGGCGCGCCTCGAGATAGTCCTGTTCGGCGCGGGTGACCTTCCGCAAGGCGGACATGCGTGACGAACCCGCCGGGGTGGTCGACAGCCGTTTCTCGCTGCGTCCCTGGCGCTTGCCCAGCTCCTTGAGAGCCTCGCGCAGGACGCGCAGGTGATCGGCCGCTTCGTCCTGGCGGTTGCGTGCGATGACGAGGTCATTCTCCGCGTCGAAGATCTCCTGGCGCGCATCTCGCGGCAAGCGATCCCGTTCGGCCCGGCTCAAGCTGGGCGCGCTGGTGCCGCACGCCCCGAGAAGCAGCATGATTACGACCGGCCAGCGAAGAGGGATCATTTGCCACCTTTCTCGCTCGTGGGCTTGGCCTCGGGTGCTGGCCCGAATTTCAACAGCAGTCCTAGTTCGGGATGGTCCGCGGGGCCCCCCACGGTGGCGGGCAATCCGCCCGCCTTGCTGAGCTCGGCCTTGGCCTTGTCCACATGACCGTAGAAGGCATAGTGCGCGGCCAGGTTGAAACGCGCGCCGCGATCGGATCCATCGAGAGAAACCGCCTTCTCGAAGGCATCGGCCGCCTCTTGCGGTTCGGCCAGTCGCTGCAAAGTCACCCCGCGCAGGTTGTAAATCGCGGCGCGTTTGGGTGCCAAGGTCTCGGCCCGTTCCAGCAACAGCAGGGCCACGCCCAGATCCCCAGCTGCCAGGTGCAGCTCAGCCAGCTTGAGCAACGAGGGTACGTCCTTGGGATTCTTGAGCAGCACTTTGCGCAGGGGTGCTGCGGCCGGCAGGTCGGCACCCGCACGCGACTTGGTTTGCGGGTACATGGTGATGACGTCGGGCATGGGTTCGCCGAGAAGGCAGCTACGCGCCGCCTCAGTCACGATCATGGCGGTCTTGGCCTTCTTGCTGCACAGGGCGCGCGCCTCGGCGGCGCGCGTATCGGCATCGGCGGCCTGACTCTCGATCACGCTCTTGAGTTGCTTGCTCTCCTCCGCCCCCAGCCCGGGCGGCAGTTCGAGGGCACGCAGGAACAGGGCGTACTTGGCGTAGGCGTCCGCCACGCGCGAGATGCCGGCCATGGCCCAGCGGGCATCGCGCGAGCCGATCACCGAGGCAAAGGCGCGGTCCACGGTCTGTAGCAAGCCCACTTTGCCGTCAACGGTACCCACCACGTCGTTGGGTTTGGCCGCGAAATTGCGGAACTGGGCGTAGGTGATCTCCCCCAGAAGGAAGCGAGCACGCGCTGCCACCTCGGCGGCCGGGCCCGAGGTGGCGGGGTCGAAGGCCACGCGGGCTAGGGTGCGCCCCGCCTCCTCATGATCGCCGCGCTGATAGCTGAGGTAGCCGCGGAAGAAAATCGCCACGGTGCTGGTCATGCTGCTGGACCCCAGCACCTCCTCGAGCACGCTCAGATTTCCCGAGCGGGCCAGGAGCAAGAGCAGCTCGTCCACCCGCCCGCTGTTGCCGTGTTCGGCGTACTTGACGATCTCCTTGGCGGCCACCGCCTCGCCCATGACGGCGTGGATGGAGGCCGCGGTGTAGAGACGTTCGCCCGCTTCCTTGGCGCCCGGATCGGCGGCCACGGCGGCAGCCATGTACTTGCCCGCCTTGTCCAGATCGGCGATGTCCGAGGCCACGGTGGCCAGCGCCGAGAGCACGTCGATGCGTTTGGGGGACTGCGGATAGTCGACCAGGAACTGATCGCCCAGTTCGTAGAAACGTTCGATGTCCCCGTTGGCGCGGGCGACCAGCAGGGTGTTGTAGAAGGCCTGCTCGCCCAGCTCGCTGCCCTTGTGCCGCTTGGCCATGCTCAGGAGCTGTTCCTCGCGATCGCCCGTGTCGGTCACGGTCACCTCGGCCACCTGGCGCTGGGCCGCCTTGCTCACGATGTCGCGCAACTCGGCCTTCAGTCCCTCATTGCCCAGGCGTGGGTTGGCGACAAGCCGCTTGCCCAGGGTGGCGATGCCCTCGAGATCATCGGCCTGGCGGAGGGAATCCAAGGCCAGATGCGCGGCGGCCGCGCCCTCGCTGGTGGACGGGTACTGCATCGCCACGGCGAAGAAGAGCTGAGCGGCGCGATCGTATTCCCCCGACTCGTAGACGCTGCGCGCAATGGACAGCTTGATGCCCATCACTGATTCGTGACCGGGCGTCTCGCGGATGACCTGGCGGCCCAGGGCGCGGACGCCGGCCCAGGCCATGGCCCGCTCCAGGCGTCCCAGACTGGAATTCTCCAGTGCCTTCTGAAAGGCCGAGATGGCGTTGAGCCGCGCCTCGGTGAGATCCTTGAGGCTGCCGGCACTGGACGCCACATCTTCGTAGGCCCGTCCGGCCTCGTAGTAGCGGCGACTGCTGAGCAGCGTCTCGGCCAGGTTCTGCTGCATCTCCGTGCGTGCGGCTGAGGTGTCGAAACGCGCCAGGTAGGCGCGATAGGCGTCGGCCACCCCGCCCAGGGTCTGGCTGTCCTGCGAATCCTTGGCCGCCACATGCGCGCGGGTGGCCAGATCACGCGCATAGACCTCGATCTCGCTTACCAGCCGGTCGCGTTTGTCCGCAGGCAAGCGGTAGTCGACCAGCCGGGCGTCGAGCACACGCACCATGCGGCCGACGTCCTCGGCCGGTTGATCGAACACCCGCCCCTTCACGATGCTGTCGTGCAGACGGCGCGCCATCTCGATGGCGTCGTCATCGCCCGGCGAGGCGTTCATGACCTCGCGAAGCACCGACACCGCTTGCAC
>PMZX01000001.1 GCA_003170035.1 Myxococcales bacterium
CAATCCCTGTCCCGCCTACCGATCCGGATTCCAGAGAGTTCCCAGCGCACGCGGCGACCGGCGCCCCATGTCCGACACCGCGATCCTGGCGGCCATGCGACGCATGGGCATCGGGAAGGACGAAATGAGCGGCCACGGCTTCCGCGCCACGGCCCGCACCATCCTTGATGAAGTCCTAGGCTTTCGTGCGGACATCATCGAGCACCAGCTTGCCNNCGCAAGATGATGCAGCAATGGGCGGACTACCTGTACAAGCTGAAGGCGGACGTGAAGGTGCTACCGTTCAAGCAGGCGAAAGAGGCGTGATGCCAGAAGCGCGACAGGCGCTTCACTCCATCGCTCCGGAAGCGGGTTGACAGATCGGGCGGTTGCAGCGGACTCTAGCTCCGTACAGCTTGCGTCTGGCGCGCGGAGAGCGAGTCTCGCATGAATCCCACGTTGAAGAAGCTAGGTAGCACATGGCAGGCCTGGGTCGCGCTCGTCGTCGTAGTATCTGGAGGGGCGTCCGCGTTCAGAAGTCTGTGGGAGAAACTCTCGGGGACGGTCACCATCCTGCAAGGTCTTCCGCTGGGTGCACGATGGATCGTCGTGGCGGCGTTGGTGCTGGTCGCGCTCCTGCTCCTGTCAGCAGCGCTCAGCCGACGCTCCGAACTCTTGCAGCCGCAGCGGTTTCGGCTCTCCCCGGAGGATCCACAGCACCTGGTTGGCCGCGAGGAAGAGATCCGGCATCTGGCCAGGCAGTGCCACCGCCACGCCCTCGTCTTCCTGGTCGGCGATTCCGGCTCGGGCAAGACCTCTCTTGTACGCGCAGGCTTGGCCCATGCTCTGCGCACCGGTGCCGATCTGGTGAAGGGTGTCGACGACGTGGTGCCGCTCGTTGTGGATCTGTCCGGGCTCAGGTGGGATTCGGGCCTCGCGATTGCCATCGCGCGTGAACTGCACAGATTGTCCGCACCAACCTTGCAAGACCTTGGGGCAAAGGCCGCCCCGCCGGCCCAAGACGTCTTCACTTGGCTGCGCCATCGACCGGCGGAGGCTCCGTCCCGGCCGCTGATCATTCTCGACCAGTTCGATGATTATCTCGCTGTCCACCGCGAACGTTTCTACGATGGCACGACCCTGCGACGGCCGGCAGAGATCGAAGCGAACAGCGACTGGCAAGGGATCGCCGACCTGTTGCGCCGCGACGCGATCCATCTTCTGCTGGTGGCGCGCCCCGAGGTGGCGGACAGTCTGCAAGCTCTCCGCTTCGTAGAAGAAGGCAGGATCGTTTCTGAACGGCTCTTCAGCCTGGAAGCGACTCTTGCACTGCCCTTGCTCGACCGACTGGCCGAGCCTGTGGACGGCCATCCAGTGGTCAGTGAGCCAGAGTTCGGATGGCTGCAACTTCGATCGCGGCTGCTGCGCGACCTTAAGCGATCCGGTGGTGGTCTGGTTCGGCCGATACAGCTTGCGGTCGCGCTGAACTGCCTGTGGTTCCTGCGTCATCTGACCGTCGCTGAATACGAGCGAGCCGGCGGTCTCCTGGGGTTGGAGCGGCTCCACATTGAACGTCACGCGAACAGGGCTGCACAGGTCGCGGACATCCCCGTCAAGGACATCCTTGAGGCTCTCCGGACCCTGGTGAGTCCCGATGCGACCAAGGCGCATCAGATTGAAAGCACGACATTCGATCGCGTGCTGGTTGACCACGGCGCCAGGCCTGCGGTTGCTGCGTCGGCCGTGAGGCAGCTCGAAAACGACATGATTCTCCGCCGCGTTTCCGAAAATGCCGGAGGCCCAGGGACTCTTCTGCTGTACCACGACCACCTGGCTCACGGAATTCGCGAGGCCCACCGGCAAGCCAACCGCTGGAACGAGCTGTTGCGTGAAAAATGGCAGGGCTTCACCGAAGCCCTGGGTTGGCGACAGCGCTGGCGCGCACTTCTCTCGCCGACAGAACAGGCCCGGCTAGTCTGGGAATCGCTGCGCGGTCGCTTCACATTTGGAGACAAGCGACGCTTTTTCGGTCTCAGCCTGTTGCGCTGGCTGCCCGTAGTGCTGACCCTTGTTCTGCTGGGTCTCGCCGGCTGGGGTGGCGACGAGTACCGAAAGCGGGAGATCGCCAGCGAGGTGATGGCTGCCATTGGCCATACGGGAGAGGTGACTCAGGAGGAGGCAGGCCAGATCCACCGGTTGGCAGGTGCTGGACACCGGGCGCTCGTCCAAGCTTTCCGCCTGATCGCAGAAAGCCCATCGACTGCGGCTCGGGCCTCCCAACGGGTTGACTACCTGGTGGGAATGGNNTCGATCCAAACGGCCAGCGCTCTCGGGCGCTGATTCGGGACTTCGTACTACCCGCGCTCGCCAGCAGCAACGCCAACGCACGCTCCGTTGCGTGTAGGGCGGTGGCGTCAGGGCGGCTGCGTGTACTGGGTTCAGAAGCCGGAGAACTCGCGCAAGCCATCGTGAGACGCATGGAGAAAGAGGCTGATCCCGTGGCTCTTTGGTATCTGAGCGAGGCCCTGGGACGGCTCAGTGCCGAGCTGGAACGCGAAGACATCCTGCCCGGCGCTCAGGTCTTGCTGGATGCGATGAGGACGGAGAAGTACAACAGCAGCGACATTGAAGACCTGAGCAAGGCTCTCGGGGTGCTCAGTGCCAAGCTGGATCGCGAAGACATTCTGCCCGGAGCTCAGGTCCTTATGGACGCGATGAGGACGGGGAAGTACGGCACCCTTGTGCCTTTGAGCAAGGCACTCGGCGCACTTAGTGCCAAACTGGGTCGTGACGACATCCTGCCCGGTGTTCAGGTCTTGTTGGACAGGATGAAGACGGAGAAGGACTACTACTTCAATCTCCCCGATCTGAGCAAGGCCATTGGGTTGCTCAGCGCCAAACTGGAACGCGAAGACATCCTGCCCGGCGCTCAGGTCTTGATGGACGCGATGAAGACGGAGAAGAACGACAGTGCCGCTCTTCAGTATTTGGGCGCGGCCCTCGGGCGGCTCAGTGCCAAACTGGATCGCGAAGACATTCTGCCCGTCGCTCAGGTCTTGATGGACCGAATGAAGGTGGAGAGGAACAACAGCCACGATCTTCGCTATCTAGGCGCGGCCCTTGGCGCGCTCAGTGCCAAGCTGGAGCGCGAAGACATTCTGCCTGGTGCTCAGGTCTTGATGGACGCAATGAGGACGGAAATGAGAACGGAGAGGAAGGACAGCGACGTTCTTGAGTCTTTCAGTATCGCCCAGTCCTTCGGGGCACTTAGCACCAAACTGGACAGCAAAGACGTCCTACCCGGAGCAAAGGTTCTGCTGGACCGGATCAACGTGGAGGAAAATGGCGACGATCCTAGACCCTCGCGCGGATGGGATTTCCGAGCGATTGCCGCCAGTGCGCAGCTGAGTGCGGCCATAGTGGCGTTCAGTGCCGGGTTGGACAGCAAGGATGCCCTTGGCATCGCGCGCATCCTGCTGAAACGAATGAAGGCGGAGAAGGACAACATCCACGCGCGTGTTTTCCACTGCGGCACAGCCCTCGCAGCGCTCGGCGCCAGACTGGACAACGAAGACGCCCTCGTCGTCGAGCAGCTAGTTCTGAGCCACATTGGCACCGAACTGAATCCTGAGAAACTCGACCTTCTGGTGAAGACCTTTGCTAGGCGCGACGCAGCTGCGCGGAGGGCAGTCTCTTTTCCCCCATACCGCCGTCCAGTGCCCATTGAACAGGTGTACGTGGACTTGCTCAAGAACCCCCTCATCGTGGGCGAGACTCGCGCGACATTGTTAGCTGTTTTGGAGGAGGCTACCGGCCAGGCATTTCAGGGCGACCAGTGGAGGTTTGTGGATTGGGCTACGCAGACAGAGGCAGGCCGCGCCATGCAACTGGATCTCGAAAGCCCGCCACCCTGGGAGTTAGCTGACCACCGACCCCGCAGCCTGTCTGCCACAACCGACGATGCCCAAGAAAGCCGCCCTGAAGTTTCACGATGTTCAGGAGGCGATTGACTGGGCATCGAAGCCCGTGTCGGAAACAATGCGGAGGCACCAGCACTTCGACCTTGTACTCATGCGGTTCATCTTTTCCCGACCAATTCCCGGCGTCCGAGAAGCCTGCCTTGAGGGCTCGCAGCTGTTTGAAAAGGCGGCGGAGAAAGCAAGCGAACTTGCCTTTGAGCTTGAAGGGCATTACCTGCGGTTCCGCGAGGAAGTCCTGCCCATCGAGAAAGGAAAGATCGACGAGTTGGCCCAAGACCTTCTCCTCCGGGCTCAAGCGTGCCACCAGTGGTCGCCCGGTGGATCCGCCCGGTCGTACCTCGATAAATTTGCCAGACGGCGTCTGGCAAATCGGCGCCTTCCCGCTGCCCTGGCCACACGACAGCCCCCGTGACTGCCTCAATTGGGCCACGATCCGTGGCCCAATTGGCAGCCCGCTCATCCAGGGGGAGAAAGATGGGCCACCCGCCGTGGCCAATTGCCGGCTGACCCCGCCGAACCGAACCACCCTCGTGCCATCTCTAGGGAGCCAGATTCGAGCGACGCTGTCGCTCCAATCCTGGGGTTGCTGGATATCCCAGACACCGTCTGGGGAATTTGCGCCAACGCATCAATCGAGGGTGTCGAACATTTCCGAGACAGCGTCTCCGATATTCCCTGCGCCACCCGTCGCCTCATCTGGCCCCGAAACCCGCCAACCGGCATGACACGCCCTTGCGCTAGCGCTGTCGCCACGCTC
>PMZX01000275.1:0-13924 GCA_003170035.1 Myxococcales bacterium
TATATCGTTGACCTGTTTCTCTATCGAGCCAGCATCACGACCAGCCAAGAACCTCGCCCGGTCCGGGTGGCCGACATTCGTTGGGTGGCGCCTCAGGAGTTGGAGAACTACGCCTTTCCTCCGGCTGACCAGGCCACCACCGACCTGCTCCTCGGGATCAGCCGTGACACTTGCTTGTTCAAGCCGGCGCCTGCCAAGACCCTGCGCGCGCCAGTGCAGCATCCGGAAACTCACTAGAACCGCCTCCAGGACCGCCCGCCAGATCCGCTGGGAAGATCTGGCTTGTTGAAACGTGTCCCAGAAGAGGGGTACAATTTCTCTCTCTGTTGCGCCATGTAGGTTGATCCCCATGCCTGCAAATCGTCGTTTCGCGTTTGCTTCCCTGGCCCTGGGCTCCCTGCTTCTCACAGGCGCTTGTGTGAATTTGACGCCTCCAGAAAAACTGGTGAACGGTGGGGGTGGGCAAGGGGGAAAGCAACCCGACGCGGCGGTTTCACCTACGGTGGATGCGCCAGCTGCTGGCGGCGTGGGCGGCGAGACAACGGGTGGCGCGGGTGGTGCGACGGCGGGAAGCACGGGGGGCTCGACGATGGGAGGCACGAGCGGTATTGACACGGGTGGCACGGGAGGCGTCAGCACAGGTGGTATCGGGGGCACCAGCACCGGCGGCATTGGCGGCGCTATCATAGGCGGCAGTGGCGGCATTGGCTCAGGCGGCAGAGGGGGCGCCAGCGCCGGCGGCAGTGGCGGCACCAGCGCCGGCCGCACAGGCGGCACTGCCACCGGCGGCACTGGCGGCATTGGCTCAGGCGGCACGACGGCAGGTGGCGCAGGTGGCATTCGAACGGGTGGTACCGGGGGCGTCGCGACAGGTGGCGCTGGCGGAACGGCCATTGGGGGGACGACCGCAACCGGAGGGAGCACGAGCCCCGGCGACGCCGCAGTTCCGGACGTGCGACCGCCCACCGATCTCCCGCCAGTCGAGGTGGCTCCACCGCCCGATCGCGCGATAGATTTGCCCGCCGTCCCGGATCTAGTCCCCGACCTCCCCCAGGTCCCTGATGCGCCGCCGGATGGCCCGGTCCCGATTCCGGGACTCCTCCTCTACTATAGTTGCGAGCAGGCCAACGGCACCACGCTCCCCGATATGTCCGGCAACGGCAGGGACGGGACGCTGGTGGGCCCGACTAGCATCGCCGCGGGCAAGGTGGGAAACGCGCTGGTTTTGACCGCCAACAACGTGGATTCCGGAACGTCGGGTGGATACGTCGTGATGCCAGCGGCCCTCCTTTCCACGTCTTCAGCCATGACCATTGCCACCTGGTTCAAAACCAACAGCATTCTCGAGTTTCAGCGAGTCTTCGACCTCGGCGGCACCGGTGGCTCGACCTCGTCCATGTATCTCACGACAAGGTACACGACCGGCAACCTCCATTTCACCATCCGGATAACTCTTGCCGACGGAGGTCTGAGCCGGGAGGACATCGACGCGGCAGGGACAGTAATTCCCACGGGCGTGTGGGAGCATGTGGCCGTGGTGCTCGATGCGTCCGGCGGCCGCCTGTATCTGAACGGTGCCTTGGTCGGCAGCAACACAACGATGGTGATGCGTCCCCCCATCTTGGGTGCCACACCCAACGACTGGATAGGGCGTTCGCAGTTTGCGGTCAATCCCTACCTCGATGGCGCGATCGATGAGTTCCGCGTCTACAACCGCGGGCTGAGTGCGGCCGAGGTTCTCGCGCTCTACACCGGCCACTAGGCCAGCGCTGCACGAGAGCATACCGAAGGGGTGGCTGACGGCGATCGCTCCGGCCACAGCCACGACCACGACCTCCCGCGCCTATGGCGGGACCATGGAAGCCTTTCCGCTGTGCAGCGATCGGGGTAGAAGGCGGACGGGGATGCGGAACGAGACCGCCAACAAAAAGGCCAGGCCGTCGGGCCGGGCCGCCAAGAACGAAGGCAGTTTGCCAGCGGCGCTCGCGCCCGAGCCGCGATCGGTCTCGCTGCGCTGGTGGCCCGCCGTCATCCTGACCTGCTGGTCCTTTGGTTTCACCACCATGCAGGACTCGGATCTCTGGTGGCACCTGGCCGGCGGTCGCTGGATCGCGCAGACCCGCGCGCTCCACTTCACGGATCCTTTCTCTTTCACTCGCCACGGTCGGCCCTGGTTCCATCCCGAGTGGCTGACCGACGTCATCCTTCACGCCTGGGACAGGCTCTTTGGCACGGCTTCTTTGGTCTGGTGGAAGTGGGGTCTCCTGGTCGCCACGTTCGGCCTGCTCTTCCGTCTGTTGCGGCAAATCTGCGGCCGTTCAGGGAGCGCCTATCTCGCCATGCTGGCCGCCATTGCGATCGGGGCGCCGTTCTTCGACATCCGGCCGCAGCTCCATACCCTCCTCGGCTTTGTCGTGATTCTTTTCTTCGCGCTGACCCTGTCGCGCCGGCTGTGGATCCTTCCCCTTGTCCTGATGCTGTGGGCGAACCTGCACAGCGGTTTCTTGCTGGGACTGTTCACCATCATCATGGTGCTGAGCATCTCGTTCTTCTACGGCGAGGCTCCTCGACGAGCGGCCGTCCTTGGACTGGCCTGCGTGCTTGCTTGTTTCGTCAACGGCAACGGAAGTGATGCCCTCCTCTGGCCCATCCGATTCGCCCAGGACAGTCATTCGCCCTTCCTTCGCGTGGCCGAATGGTTGCCCCCGTGGGAGCCGGGAGGCATCCGCAGCAACCTGTACTACCCCTCGATTGCCACCTTCGTGGTGTCCTTGGTGATCGTGGTGGGATCAGGTGGCTACCGGCGGCAGCCCCGCCTTACTCTCTCCAGTGCGGCCATCGGGCTGGTCACCCTGGTCCTGTCTCTCAGGAGCCGCCGCTTCATTCCGCTCTTCGGTATCTCGCAAAGCCTAATGCTCGCTCCCGCCTTGGCCGCGATCGCTGCGTCCCTGCGCCGGCGCATCGTGCCCGGAATGCCGTGGCTGAATCGACCGCGGGTTTGGCAGCTGGCGCTTCCCGTCGTAGCGCTGATCTTCGGTGGCCTGCGCCTCGCACCCTATCCCCTTTCCCGCAACGCCTTCCTCTACCTGACCGATCTGGACAGCTTCCCCGTGGAGGCGATGAACTTCATCGAGACCAACCACATCGAAGGCAAGGTCTTCAGCCTGTACAACTGGGGCGGCTACATCGATTTGCGCACGGAGGGACGCCTGCAGGTCTTCATCGACGGCCGCGCTGGCACGGTGTTTGACGAAAAGACCTATCGCCAGTACCTACGGGTCACGAACCTGCGCGACGGATGGGAGGACGTGATCTGGGACGCTGGCGCCGATTTTGTGCTCTGGCCGCAGCGCAACCCGAAGCAGATCGCCGAACTCCGCAAGTCCGGACGCTGGCGGCCGCTGTACTCTGACCACGTGGCCGCCCTGCTGGCGCGCACGGACCGCCCCCTGCCAGGGCCGCTTTTGCCCACGCCCGATTCGCCCTGGCGGGATCTGGCGTTGGGCTGGTCGGCCTCACACGCCCACGAGTACAGCGAAGCCGAAGGCCATTTCGAGCGGGCTCTGCACCGGATGCCAAGCCTGCGCCCAGCGTGTGAATGGCTTGCCAATGCGCAGGCGCAGTCGGGCCGTCTGGCCCAGGCGGAAGCGACCGTGGACCGCTGTCAGCGCATGTTCCCGGATTCCGCGCGCCGCAAGCAACTTCTTGGTATCTTCCAAGCTCGAGCGGGCGGGCTTCCGCCCTAGTGCGATGTTTCGCTACGGCATTCTCAGCACCTCCCACTTCGCGGTCACCCGCATGATCCCCGCTATCCAGGCGGGGCGCGACACGACCGTCCTGGCGATCGCGTCGCGGGACGGACGCCGGGCTTCGGATACGGCGCGCGCGCTGGGTGTGGCCAGGGCCTACGACTCCTACCAGGCCCTGCTGGATGACCCGGATATCGACGCCGTGTACAACCCGCTGCCCAACCACCTGCACGTCCCGTGGTCGGAGCAAGCGGCGGCGGCCGGCAAGCACGTCCTGTGCGAAAAGCCCATCGCGCTCGACGCCGCACAAGCCCGCCGGCTGATTGCCGCGCGTGAGCAAAACCGGGTACTCATCTGCGAGGCTGCCATGGTGCGCGTCCAGCCACGCTGGCTGGCCGTGCGCGATCTCCTCCGGCACAAGACAATCGGCGAACTGCGCGCCTTTGTCGGGACGTTCGGCTACCGGCTCGGCTCGCATGACAACGTCCGCTACGACCCGGCCATGGGCGGCGGAGTTCTGCTCGACACTGGCTTCTATCCGGTCACCATGAGCCGCTTCTGCTTCAACGACGAGCCAGTCGCCGTCATGGCCCGGGCGGATCGCGACCCCGACCGGGGCGTCGATCGCCTGACCAGCGCGATCCTCGAATTCGCGCAGGGCCACGCGATCTTCACCACCGGCATGGAGACCTTTCCTGTGCAGCGAGCCCAGCTCATCGGCACCGGCGGTTACATCGAGATGCTCAATCCCTGGAATCCGCCCGGCAACTCCCCATCGGAGATCGTTGTCAACACCAGCCCGAACCTTGAGCAGCCGACGACTCAGAATCTCGGGTTCGATCCCGTGGACCAGTACACGGTCCTGGCCGAGCGCTTTGCGCGCGCCGCCGAGACCGGTGGGCCCGGCCCCATTCCGCTCGAAGATTCGATCAAGAACATGGCGGTCCTCGATGCGCTCCGACGGTCGGCCGCCAGCGGGCGTGCCGAGCCGGTTGGCTAGCTTTTTCACCACAGAGACCACGGAGGACACAGAGCCGGAGCGGAAAGGCGGAAGGGGTTGGTCTTGTCCGGCCCAAACCCCTTCTTCCTGTCCAATCTCCGTGTTCTCAGTGCTCTCTGTGGTGAAGAAGCCGACTAAATAGCCGACGATGTGCCTATGCTACACTCTTGGCCATGCATCTCGCTGCGAGAGGAACTGCATTTCGTGAATCCTGTTCCAACCTGGCGAGAGGCGGCTGGCCCCTGGCTCTGTTGGCGGTGTTGTTTCTTGGTTGCAGTGGAGCCTCCGGCTCGCCCCCTGCGACCGGTGGCGTGACTGATACCGGCGGGACCAGTGACAGCGCCGGACAGACAGGAATCACAGGCGGCCAGCAAGCATCGGGCGGTCAGGCCGGGACCACAGCCGCCACTGGCGGTCAGACCGGGACCACCGGCGGCCAAGCCGGGACCACAGCCCAACCTGCCTCCGGCGGCCAGACCGGGGCGACAAGGTCCAGCGGCCAGGCTGGGACAACGCCCGCTTCCGGCGGTCAGGCCGGAACCACCGGGCCCGCCTCCGGCGGTCAGACCGGGACCATGGGCCAGTCTGGCGCGGGCGGAACTACCGATCTGGGGGGCTCTGTTGCTGGAAGCAGCGGTCGCATCAGCACTGGTGGCACCACCAGCGCCAGCGGCGGCAGTTCCAGCGCCAGCGGCGGTCGTGTCGGCAGCGGTGGCACAACCAGCGCCAGCGGCGGCAGTTCTAGCGCCGGCGGCGGTCGTGTCAGCAGCGGTGGCACCACCAGCGCCAGCGGCGGTAGCTCCAGCGCCAGCGGCGGTCGCATCAGCAGCGGTGGCACCACCACCAGCACCGGTGGCATCAGCAGCGGTGGCAGCACCAGCGCCAGCGGCGGCAGTTCCAGCGCCAGCGGCGGAAGCACTGGCGGCAAGCCCGATCAGGGCTCGCTGCCAAACATCACCGTGCACTTGGCGGGCGATTCGACCATGGCCAATTACGCGGCGACTACCACGCAAGAGGGTTGGGGGCAGGAGTTTGGGCAATTCTTCATCAGCAAGGTGACGATTGATAATCAGGCTCAGGGCGGCGCAAACGTGCAAACCTTCTACTCGGGTCGCTGGAAGACCCTCATCGCCAACGTACAGGCCGGCGACTACGTGATGGCGGCGTTCGGGATCAACGACAGTGGCACTGCACACGGGCCCGTCACTCCGGCGGATTTCCAGGCGGAGCTCAGCACGATGGCGGATGAAGTCGCGGCAAAAAAGGCCACCTTCATCCCCACGACGTCATCCCCGCTGCAGGTGTGGGTCGGCGGCAAGGAGACCAACGATCGGCTGCAGCCGTATTGTGATGCGACGATTGCGGTGGGAAAGGCCAAGAGCCTGTTGGTCGACGATCTCAACGCGCGCGGCGTCGAATACTACAACTCGATCGGCCAGACAGCTGCGGCGGCCCTCACGTTCAACGGTGACAAGGCACACTTCGACAAAGCGGGCGCCACGGCGATGGCCCAGCTTGCCGCGCAAGAGCTGACTCGCATCGGCAGTCCTCTGGCAGCCTATTTGAAGTAACTACCGCCGCCGGCGACGACGGTGGGCGCGGCTGCGCGCACCTTGCCCGGGTTCCTCGCGCGTGGTCGCATCCGCTTCCGGCCCGTCTGAGCCATAAGGGCGCGCGCTTGCGCCGGCCGGGGCCAGGCGCTGCTGGCTGAAGAACTCCCAGGCGATCGCGACGAACACGATCAGCGTCGCCACCGACATCAAGGTGTACAGTTCATCCAGCGACGTGGGGGATGGCATGCCTTTGATCGGCGCCCACGCCACGAACTGGGTGAAGGCGGTGAGCAGCAGCAGCCGCGGGGCAAGCTGTTCGCTCTTTACGCACAGTAAGGCCACGACGATGAGAAACGAGTAGTAGTAACAGGTCAGCTCGACCCCAAAGGGAATGAACGTCGCCGACAACGCCAAAGCGGCCCACGGTTCGGCCTGGCGCACGGCCAGACCCAGCAGCACCAGGAAGGCGGCGACTACGGCGAAGTACACCGGCTGAGCCCGCCGGAAGCTGTCCAGCCGCGCCTGCTTCCATTTCGCCCACGGATCGGTCTGCCCTTCACTGCGCATCTTCCCACCCACCTCCGAGGGCCGGTAGGCCACCACCGTGCGCAGACCCATGTTGTTGGTCAGGGCTGTCCCCGAGTGTTTCATCGTGTTGCGCACGAAGTCCTGGTAGGTGCTGGCCCGGCCGACCACCGCCATGCCGGTAGGGACCAGGAGGACCGCGCCCAGGGCGGCGCCGGCGAAGAAGCGCATGTAGGTCGGGTGAAGCTTGCGATGCCGGAAGAGGTGATAGGCAGCAGCCAGTACGGGCGCGACGAAGAGGAAGATGGGGAAGATGCGCAGCAGAGTCGAGTACGCCAGCGCCAGCCCCGCGCCGATCGGACGCTCCTTCTTGAGCAGGCACACGCTTGCGATCATCCAGAACAGCCAGTCCCAGCGCAGAAACGCGCCCCCGGTCCAGTAGAAGCGCGAGGGAAAATTGGTGGCAAAGACCAGCAGCGCCACCGCCAACACACGCCAACCGAACGCCCACCAAATCATCAGACACCCGGCGGCGAGATAGGCCGAATCCAGCGAATTCAGGATGTAGATTTGGGTCTTGCTGGCAGGCGCCAGGTTCGAGAGCATCCAACCCGCGATGTTCCACACCGGAGTGCCGTTGTAGCCATGGTCGGTCTGCGCGTCGTCCCAACGGCGCGCGGTCTCGAGTGTGCGGAAGTAGGCCAGGTCGTGGTGGAAAGACTTCCAGCGCTCGGGGGTGAAGTGCTGCCTGCAGCGTTCCGGATGCGCCAGGATGTCAGCGGTGGTTTCCAGGATGTTGGTGCGCAGATTGGTGAGCTTGCGCAGTTCGACCCGGCGGCGCAGCTCCGGCAGCTCGGAATCGGCCACCGCCACGCACTCGTACAGTCGATCGTAGCTCAGCTCGCGCGAGTACTTCGAACCGATGTAGTAGTGAAAGGTGTCCCAGCCGTGAATGAAATTGGGGAAGTGGAAGGAACCGAAGTTGAAGTAGGTCAGAAACGCGACCAGTCCCAGCACGGCCAGGATGGCACTGCGCACCTTGCCCCGCACCCGCACGAAACGGACGAGCGAGTCCACCATGCCGGGGGTCTTCTCCTCGGACTCACCGGCTGCGCCTCTGCACGCCCGCTGGTCCCACCACAAGAAGAGCAGCCCCAGCAAAGCCAGCACCAGTTCCCAGCGTGCACTGGCGCTGTCGTCCCAATAGGTCTTGGCCACCACGGCCGGCGGTGCATCCACCACCCGCATCTTGGCCGGGAACGGCGTGGGCTTCTGGCAGTAGGCAGCNNCCGGTCTCAATGGTGCGCAGGCGCAGGCCGTGGTTGTTGGGCACCGGGTCGATGTGTCCCAGCACGCGGTAGTCGCGGCCGTCGAGCGAGCCCCACGCTGTGTAGGTGTCGTTGGCGTCGGCCTGGATGGCCAGCGCGTTCACGGTCGCGGCCGCGCCCAAGTCCCAGGTGACGGTCGATGCGCCGGTGTCAAACAGCACGGCCAATGTGGCGTCCCACACCGCGCCTTCGGGCGCCAGGGTCTCGTCGGTGAGCGCGGCCAGATCGTGGCGCGTGTCCTGCCAAGCGACGGGTCGTCGTCCAGCCAACAGATTTCCGGCCGGACAGGTCGCCAGCGGTGAGTAGTCCTCCGCGCGGGCTTCGGTCGCGGCAAGAACGCCGGCCAGCAGCGACAGCAGGGCGCAAAGCACGCGCGACATCGGAGCCTCAGTCTAGCCTGTCCAGCGCTTGCGCATAGCCGGTCACGAACGCCCGTGTGTAGCCCCACGCGCTCACATAGCTGGCCAGCAGGCCCAGCCCGATGATGAGATAGGCGGCATAGGCCAGGTATGGCTCCAGCGCAGGCAGCAATCCCGCGATGGACAGGTAGGCGGGCAAGAAGCTCCACATGATGAGGTTGGACTTGGCCTTGCCCGCGAGGCTGCTGGGGATGTTCATGTGCGCGGCTGCCATGAACCGCCGCACAGAAGCCACCCAGAACTCGCGCAGGAGGTACGCACAGATGACCAGCGGCGGAAAGAAGCCCTGGACCGTGCCTATGACGATCAGAAACGATTCGTAACAAAGATCACAGAATTGGTCGAGGATCTCACCCAGGCGCGTGACCTGTCCGGTGCGGCGGGCGATGTAGCCGTCAAGATAGTCAGTGACACCCGCCACGATCGCCAACACGATGCCCCAGCCGTGGGAAACATTGAAATACACGATCACGCCAAGCAGGATCAGGAAAATACGCGAGAGCGTAATGATGTTCGGCACGGTGCGGAGGTCACGCCCGATGGTCGATCCCATGGCCTGTGCATAGCACAACTGGCCGTCCCCGGTGCAGCCTCGCGGCCGTAGCCCACCTAAGGAGTCCAGCCATCCCGGCCTGGGATTCGGAATCACCCGATTGGCCTTTGCCGGCCAACTCCCTGTAAGCTTGGTCCATGTTCAGTCCGAGCACAGCGCTAGCCCTGGCCGCCTTGTTGGTCGCGGCGAATGCCTTCTTCGTCGCGTCCGAGTTCGCCATCGTCAAGATCCGACCGACCCTGGTCAAGGAACTGGTCGGTCGAGGTGGCCGACGGGCCTGGCTTCTGTCAGGGATCACGGGCCATCTCGATTCGTTCCTGTCCGCCAATCAGTTTGGCATCACCCTGACGTCTCTGGCTCTTGGCTGGCTCGGCGAGCCAGCCCTGGCGGCCCTCATCCAACCCCATCTTGGATCCCTCGGCCAATGGACCGGACTCGCTGTCCACTCACTGGCGCTGGGAATAGGCTTCGTGCTGATTAGCTTTGTGCATGCGGTGCTGGGCGAACTGGTGCCCAAAGCCGTCGCGTTGCAAAAGACGGAGCCGGTCGCGCTGTGGGCCGCCGCTCCGCTGCGGGTCTTCTATCTCGTGGCCTTCCCCTTCATTTGGGCGCTGACCGCCTCGGCCAATCTCTTCCTGCGCGCGCTGGGCCTGCGGCCCGCTTCCGGGGCCGAGATGTTGCACTCGCCCGACGAACTACGCCTGGTGTTGCAGCATGTGGATCTGGACCCCGGTGCGCGGCGGCTCATCGACCGCGTGTTCGACTACACCCACCGGGTCGCCCGCCACGTGATGACCCTGCGCCGGGACGTCGTGGTGCTGGAGGAAGGCCGACCCTTCGACGAAAACGTGCAACTGGCCACCGCCAATCAGTACACGCGCTATCCCTTGGTCGAGCCGGGGTCGGACAGGGTCATCGGCTACGTGCATTTGAAGGACATCGTGGCTGCGCTGGCCGCCGGTCGTACGCCAAAGCGCATGCGCGAAATCGCGCGCGAGCCCATCTATTGCTCGGAGGAAACGCCCAGCGAATGGCTCAGGCGCGAGTTTCAGCGTCGCCGAGTGCACATGGCGGTGGTGCTGGGCGCGGGCAACGCCTTTCTGGGGGTCGTCACCCTGGAGGATCTCCTGGAAGAGTTCGTGGGAGAGATCCAAGACGAGCAGGACGTGGGCGAGTTGCCGCCCATCATGCATGGGGCCGAAGGTCGCTTTGAAGCCGACGGCCGACTGACGCTCGACGTGGCAGAGCGAGAGCTGGGCATAACCCTGCCACCCCTGCACCCCGGCATCGAGACTCTGGGCGCCTATGTACAGGCCCACCTGGCCCAGCCGCTGCGGCCCGGTGGCGCCGTCGACCTGGGCGGATTTCGCTTCACCGCCCTTGAGATTCGCGACGGCCGGATTCGCCGGTTGCGCGGCGAGCCCCTGCCTCATGAGGATCACGACGACACGCAGGAGGGGTAGCCGGACGCACGAAGATGTGAATGCCCGGCCACGTTCACGGTCACGACCACGTCTACGACCCACGACATTCCGCGGCTATCGCGGGACTGGGGAGCCTCGACGCGGCTTGCGACAGGACCGCCCCTATGTTAGACGAGCGGACCCACGCCCAGGTAGCTCAACTGGTAGAGCAACGGACTGAAAATCCGTGTGTAGACAGTTCGACTCTGTCCCTGGGCACCACCGTTGGCACTTGGCAGGTCCCGGTGGTCCGCTGGCTCGCGTCGAAGGAGACAACATGATACGCAAAATCGCAATCTTCGTTCTGGCCGCTGGTGTCGTTGCCGGCGGATACTTCATTGGCAAGGGAAACTGGGGGGCACGCGGCACAGCGCCAGGCAAGTACGTGTGCGAAAAGGTCGGCGCAAACGCCAACGATGATGTGGAGCGCAAGTGTGTGCCGTTCGAGGGCACACCCAAGGGCTCGGCCAAGGCGCTGGTGACCATCGTCGAGTTCTCCGATTTCCAGTGCCCGTACTGCAGCCGCGTCGTGCCCACCATCGAGCGACTGGTCAAGGAATACCCGGACAAGGTGCGCGTCTTCTTCAAGCAGAACCCGCTCCCCTTCCACGACAAGGCACAGCTGGCCGCAGAGGCAGCCCTGGCTGCCGGAGCCCAGGGCAAGTTCTGGAAGATGCACGACGAGCTGTTCGGCAACCAATCTGCCCTCGACCGGCCGGCTCTGGAGAAATACGCCGAAAAGCTCGGCGTCAACATGGTCAAGTTCAAGGCCGCTCTCGACAACCACACCTTCAAGGCCGCGGTCGACAAAGACCTGGCCGACGCCCGCGAACTGGGCGTGCAGGGAACCCCCAATTTCTTCATCAATGGCCGCCCGCTGCGCGGGGCCGTGCCCTACGAGCAGTTCAAGAGCGCGGTGGATGACGAGATCGCTCGCGCCAAGAAGCTGATGGACAAGGGGACGCCGGGTAGCCAGCTCTATGACGCCCTCATGAAGGGTAAGGCCAAGGGGATGGGCACGCCGCAGGCTGCGCCGCCGCCGCCCCGGCCGCCCGTGTCCAACGAGGTCTACAAGGTCGAGGTCGACAAGGCCCCGCGCCTGGGGGGCAAAGAGCCCAAGGTCACGCTTATCGAGTATTCCGACTTCCAGTGCCCCTACTGCAGTCGCGCCAAGGGAACGCTCGACGAGCTACTCAAGATCTACAAGGACAACCTAGAGATCTCGTTCAAGCACTTCCCGCTGCCCTTCCACAACAACGCCATGCCTGCCGCCATCGCTGCTGTGGCTGCTGACCAGCAAGGCAAGTTCTGGCCGATGTACGACAAGCTGTTTGCCAACCAGCAGAACCTGGAGGCGGCCAGCCTGGAGAAGTACGCGCAAGAGATCGGGCTCGACATGGCCAAATTCAAGGCCGCCATTGCCGACCCCAAGACCAAGGCGGTGGTCGAGGCGGACATGAAGCAGGCCAACCTGTTCGGGGTGCAGGGAACGCCCAGCTTCTTCGTCAACGGCCGGGCCTTCAGCGGCGCCTACCCGCTGGAGAGCTTCAAGATGGTGCTCGACGAGGAGATGAAGAAGGCGGACGCCAAGCTGCAGTCCGGCACGCCTCGCGCCGAGCTCTACGCAGCCATCATCAAAGACGGGCTGGCCAAGAAGGAAGCGCCCAAGGAGGAGGCGCGCCCGGGCGAGCCCTCGCCCACCGATGTCTACAAGGCCGAGGTCAAGGGTGCGCCAATCAAAGGCGCCAAGGATGCCCTGGTGACCATCGTCCAGTTCTCCGACTTCCAGTGTCCGTTCTGCTCGCGGGTTGAGCCGACCATCGACAAGGTCATGGAGGAGTACAAAGGCAAGGTCCGGGTGGCCTGGCGAAACAAGCCCCTGCCTTTCCACGACAAGGCGAAGCCCGCGGCCATTGCCGCCGCGGCAGCCAACCAGCAGGGCAAGTTCTGGCAGATGCACGACATCATGTTCAAGAACCAGCAGAACCTGGATGCCGCCAGCCTGGAGAAATACGCGAAGGAGATCGGCCTCGACATGACCAAGTTCAAGGCCGCCCTGCAGGACAAGAAGCTGGCTGACGCCGTCGAAGCGGAAATTGCCATGGGCGACAAGCTCGGCGCGCGCGGCACGCCGGCCTTCTTCATCAACGGCAGCTTCCTGTCGGGCGCGCAGCCCTACGAGAATTTCAAGTCCCGCATCGACGAACAGTTGAAGAAGGCCGAGGAGCTGGTCAAGAAGGGCACGCCCAAGGCCAAGGTGTACGACGTGCTCATGAAGACGGCCAAGGCCGATACCGGTGGCGGCGCTGCCCCAGCCGCGGCCGCTGCGCCCGAGGCGGGTCCGGTCAAAGTAGTCGATCCCGGGAACGCCCCCATACGCGGGCCAAAGAATGCGCCCCTCACGGTGGTGCTCTTCTCGGATTTCCAGTGCCCGTTCTGCGGGAGGGTCGAGCCTTCCCTCACCGAGCTAGAGAAGGCCTACCCGGGCAAGGTGCGGGTGTTCTGGAAAAACTTCCCGCTTCCCTTCCACAACAACGCCAAACCCGCGGCCGAGGCCGCAATGGCCGCCAACGAGCAGGGCAAGTTCTGGGAGATGCACGACATCCTGTTCAAGAACCAGCAGGCCCTGGAAGGTGCCAGCCTGGAGAAGTACGCGAAAGAGATCGGCCTCGACATGACCAAATTCAAGGCCGCAATGGACAGCCACAAGTTCGCCGCCCAGATCGAGGCGGATACGAAGCAGGGCAGCTCGTTGGGCGTGCAGGGCACGCCGGCCAGCTTCCTAAACGGCCACTTCATCAACGGCGCCCAACCGTTCGATGCCTTCAAGAAGATCGCCGACGANNAGGAACTGGCCAAGGGCGCGGGCAGCAAGGGCAAGAAGAAGGTAGCCGCAGCGAAGTAGCGGGGCGCTGTCAGGAGCCGGGAGTTGGGCGTGCCGGACAGGGGAAGACATGACCGCGCGGTACCGGGAGACCGCGCGGTCCCTTCGGGCGTGGTTTCGCGGCGCGCGCTGGCGATCGGAATCGTCGCTCTGGCGATCGCCACGCTGGCCGTCCGCTTCTTCGCTGGCGCGGCGGGCACCGCTGCGGCAGCACGCGAAAGTGGCTGCCGTACCCTCGCCCCTGACCCGCTATCACCCACTCTGCGGGGCCCGGCTCCTGATTTCGATCTGCCGGATGCAGCGGGCAAGCGATGGTCGCTGCANNCTGGCGGTCAGCGTGGATGATAGTTGGGATGCCATCCGCGGATTCTTTCCCCGCGGGACGGCCCTGACCATTCTGCTCGATCCCACCCGAGAAGTTCCCGCCCGCTTCGGCACCAGCAAGTTCCC
>PMZX01000275.1:14046-16751 GCA_003170035.1 Myxococcales bacterium
TGGCCGAGGTCGCCGTCCTGGCGTCCCGTCAGATCGAGAAGCGGCGGCGTTCGGTCCTCATCGTCCTTCATCCCGTGCGCCAGGCGCGCCTTCACCCGCACGATCTGACGTTCTTTGTAGCGCTCGTGGCTGTTCTCGCCGATCTCGTTGGCCTCGGCGGTGCGGGCATCGACGATCTGGAACTCGGTGAGCACGAACACGACCGAGCCGTTGTCCATGAACGGGTCGCCAGCCGGCGACTGGTTCAAGAACTTGTCCACGCGCACGGGGAGGTCAGCGACGAAATTCACCACCCGGTAGCTGGGCCCCGAAAACTCATTGACCACCGGCGTACGCTTGTCGGCCGTCACTGTCGACAGATCGAGCAACTGGGGCAGGTGATGCCGCAAGCTTGGTTCGCGCTCTACAAAACCGTGCAGGTCCACGATGTCGTTGAGCGATTCCCCCGGAATCACGTAGTTGAACGGCACCAACCGCTGTACCAGCTCGCGCAAGACGAAAACGATTTCCTCTTCGGAATGGGTGACCATGCGGAAACGCAGCTTGTCGTAGACGTGCGCCGCGATGTTGTCGCGTTTGGCGAGCAGCTTGGTGATGAGGCTGTCCGGCTCCTTGCGACTCCACTCGAACTCCACGACGTCGCAGCCCGCACCCTTCATTTCCTCGACGGTGCGCAGGACCTTGTCTTCGATCGCGCGGAAGATTTGATCACCGCTCACCGAGAGGCGGTTGACCAGCTCGCGGCCCGCCAGGTGTTGCAGCACATGCATGACCTTGAGCACCACACACGCGTGGGTGCGCCGCTTTCCATTCTGGGAGGCCACCAGGAAGAGGTCACGCGCCGGAACCCGTTCCGCGACTTCCTCAGCGATGTGGAATCCCAGATGCCGCTCGAGGTATTCCACCGCCTGTTCGCGCAACGCTTCAAGCCGAGCCATGTCCGGACCGCTCTCCGGGTCGAGCTCATGCACGCGCAGGAAGCGATCAACCTGGTCGCGGTCCGAAAAATACAGACGGTGCCAGTCGATGACCGAGCCGCCGCGAATCAAGTTCCGGATGGCTGTCAGATCGGCGATGCTGAGAAGAGCCACACGCCGGTCGTGCGATCCATCTTCGCGTTTCGCGCCACTCTGAGCCGCGGCTTCAAGTCCGTCTAACATCATGCGGCCTGCAGGTTGCTTTCGCCGGGGAGTGTAGGCGGCGGGGTCGCCTCCCGCAAGGCGAATTGCAGCTCAGTCGCGTGCGGAGCCGGCGAGCTGCTCGCCGCGAACCGTCGTGGGAGGGTTGGCGAGGCCGAGCGCGAGGGCGCGAGCGTAGCGAGGGGGTCCCGAAGTCCCCGAAGGGCGAAGCGAGCGAGGAAGGGGGTGGCGGATGGGGGGCCGCCTTGGTCTGCTAGTGCATCTTGCTGCGCGGGGCTTGCCCAAGACAGATCGTGGCCAGGAACAGCGCGAAGGCACCGAGGGCCGTGAGGGAGCTGCCGATGAGAGGGATCATTGCCATGAGTGGCATTTTATCCTACATGTCCTACCTGGCAAGTTTATCTGCGTTTTTCTTCGGTTTTCCCTTGCCTACCGCCGCCGTCGCTTGCGCAGGCGGCGGCCGCGCAGAAGGGAAATCAGGAGCAGCCCGCCAAAGATGGTCGTCACGCCAACCGACACCACGCGCGCGCTTTCTTGGCCGCGACCTTCAAACACGACGGACAGGCTGAAGGCCGTGGCTCCCAAGAATCCCCAAAGAAGTTGCTGGCCCAACGCGTACAGGACATCGACGCTGGCTTCGATGCCGCGAATGCGGACCTCGACATCTCCGCGCGACGCCAGGGTGAGAAAGCGGCCCAGTTCGCCGGGCAAGGCAAAGGCGGAAAGGGCCGATTCCCGAAGCGTATCCAGCATTGCCTCGGACCATTCCTTCTTCTCGCCCAGCAGGAACCGGTCCACATAGGGTTGGATCACCGCCGACGGGTCCATCTCGGGGTCCAGCGTCGTGCACACGCCAAGCAGGAGAAGCAGGGTGCGCTCCAGCAGCACCCATTCCTTGGGCACCACGAAGGCGTCGGTCAGATCGCGCAGCGACACGTTCAGGTCGCGCAGGTCGAGCAGCGTGGCGAGTTGGGCGCGCGGATCGATCTTCAAGTTGGACAGGGAAAATCCCTCGAAGCGCATCTGCGCGCGAAAGTGCTCGTAGAAGTGCTGCACCACCCGGTCGAAGACCTCATGGTCCGCGTGGCGCGCCAGGAAGCCCATCTCCTTCAACGCCGTGACGATGCGGCCCACGTCGCGGGTCATGGCGCCCTGGAGGAAGGTCACGATGCCTTTGCGCATGCCCTGGGAAACGCGCGCGGTAGCCCCGAAGTCGAGCAGCACGATGCTGGGTCCGGCTTCACCCGGGCCGGGCGGCCGCAGCAGGAGGTTCCCCGGATGCGGGTCTGCGTGATAGACGCCGTCGACGAAGATCTGCTTGCAATAGACTTCCACGCACAGACGGGCGGCCTGCCTGCGGTCGACGCCGCGCGCGTCCAGTGTCTCGATGTCGCCCACCCGGGTGCCCGTCATCCATTCCGTGGTCAGCACACGCTCGGTCGAGAACTGGTCGATCACGCGCGGGATGACGACGTCCTTGCGATTGACGAAGTTGGCGGCAATGGCGCGAATCGCGGAGGCTTCGTGCTGGTAGTCGAGTTCGGCCAGCACCATCTCGCGGATCTC
>PMZX01000275.1:16761-17036 GCA_003170035.1 Myxococcales bacterium
CCCAGATCGGTCTTCACGATGGTTTCGATGCCCGGGTATTGCACCTTGACCGCAACCTTCTCGCCGGAATGCAGGCGCGCCACGTGCACCTGGCCAATCGACGCAGACGCCACCGGCGTCCGATCGAACTCACCGAACACCTGGCTGGGCTGGCGACCACCCAGCTCTTGCACCAGCCGGGCCTCGATGTCTTCATACGGTCGGGGCGGTACGCGGTCCTGCAGGGTCTGCAATTCCCTGCGAAAAGCCTCGGGCAGCATGTTGGCCATCACGCT
>PMZX01000453.1:0-1834 GCA_003170035.1 Myxococcales bacterium
TCGCTTGATGACGCTCACGTCACTCTCCTTGGTACGCTTCAGTCGTACTTGATGAGCCCGTAGGGCAATTTCACCGGCTTGCCAGTCAGCAAGGCCACCAACGATTCCCACAGGGTGTCCGCCGAGGGCGGGCAGCCGGGCAGGAAATAGTCGATCTTCACCACCTCGTGACAGGGATAGACCTTGTTGAGAAGCAGCGGAATCTCGGGATCGTTGGGGATCTTCTGGCTGGGATTGTGGACCGTGGGTCCGTGCAGGTACGCCTCGGCTAGGCATTCCTGCAGCGGGATGCCGTTGCGCATGGCCGGCAAGCCGCCCATGGTCGCGCACTCGCCGATCACCACCAGGGTGTCGCAGTGCTGGCGGTACTTCTGCAGCACGTGCACGTTCTCTTCGTTGCAGCAGCCGCCCTCGATGATTCCCACCGCGCAGCGGCCGGTGAACTCCTTGATGTCGTTGATGGGCGACTTGTCGAAGTCCACCAACTCGATCAGCTTCAAGATGCGCTCGTCGATGTCGAGCAAGGACATGTGGCAGCCGAAGCAGCCCGCCAGGGAGATCGTCGCAATCTTGGGCTTGGCGGCGGTCATCGCGCGCCTCCTGCCTGCGCCGGCATGACACCCTTCTCGATGTCCGACCCGATGGGCTTGCTGTCATAGGCCCGCTGCCCGATCGGGATCGCGTAGCCCACCCGCTTCTTCATCAGCGAACCCACCGGACAAATCTCGCTGGCCATGTCGCCGGCAGCCGCGTCGGTCCCGCCCAGCCCGGCGCGCGCGTTGGCGGCCACGCGCTTGTCCGCGCCGCGACCCACGAAGCCGTACGCGTGCTTGCCGTCCAGCTCTTGCGAAGCGCGCACGCAACGCGCGCACAGGATGCAGCGGTTGCGGTCGAGGAACAGGTCAGGGTGGCTGGCNNTTGCCGCTCTTCTCGCAGAAGGGACAGAAGTGGTTGCCCTCGACGAACAACATCTCGATGAGTTCGCGGCGCATGTCGCGCAGAGCCTCGGTGTCGTTCTCGACCACGATGCCCTCTGCGATGGGCTGAATGCACGCCGCCTGCGGCCGGCCGTTGACCAGCACGGTACACACGCGGCAGCTTCCCCAGGGAGTCAGGCCGCGCTTGGCGCACAGGTGAGGAATNNATGCTCTGGCCGGCCTGGCCGCGCACTTGCGCGCCGTCGATGGTGAAGGTGATTTCGCCGCTCATGGTGTCCCTTTCACTTCCCGAAATAGACCGACCGGCGCTGCGCCAGCGACTCGGCCACCGCCACCGCGGCGGCCCCGTCAAAGGTGGGCAGCAGATCCGCCGGGCGCGTCTGCACCCGTCGCTCGTACTCGGATCGGAACGATCGCAGGGTGGTCAGCACCGGCTGGGCCGAGGTCTGGCCCAGACCGCAGCGGCTGGTGGCTTTCACGGTTTCGCCCAGTTTCTGCAGGTACGCGAGATCCTCCGGGCTTCCCTTGCCGTCGGCCACCTGCCCGAGGCGCTCGCGCAGCAGGCGGTTGCCCACCCGGCAAGGCGTGCAGTAGCCGCAGCTCTCCTCGCAGAAGAAATCCATGAAGGCCTCGGCCACCTTGAGCACGTCGCGCTGCCGGTTGAAGATCATCACCGCACCGCCGGTGGCCAGATCGTCGAAGCGCAGGGTGCGGGCGAAGTCCTTGGGGCCGATCATCTGCCCGGAGGCGCCGCCCACTTGCACCGCCGCCGTCTCCTGCGCGCCCACCCGCTCGAGCAGGTCGCTGACCTTGATGCCAAAGGGCAGCTCGTACACGCCCGGCCGGTCGCAGTCACCCGAGACGCTGTACAGCTTGGTGCCCGTGCTGTCGTTGGT
>PMZX01000453.1:1850-9795 GCA_003170035.1 Myxococcales bacterium
GGAGGCCGGTTCTTGGGATCGCCGCGCTTGCCTTCGCACGAGCTGAGCAGCGCGGTCTCTTCCCCGCAGATGTAGGCGCCGGCGCCCAGCTGGATACGGATGTCGAAATCGAACCCCTGCTTGCCGAGGATGTTGCGGCCGAGCAGACCCGCCTGGCGGCGTTCCTTGAGCAGGCTTTCCAGGAAGGCGAGCAGATAGGCGTATTCGCCGCGCAGGTAGACGATTCCGGTGGCCGCGCCCACGCCGTAGCCGGCGATGGTCATGCCCTCGAATACCAGTTCCGCAGCCTCGGTGAGGATCACGCGATCCTTGAACGTGCCGGGCTCGCCCTCGTCGGCGTTGCACACCACGACTTTGTTCTCTCCCGCCGCCGCGCGCGCGAACTCCCACTTCATGCCAGTGGGGAAGCCCGCGCCCCCGCGCCCGCGCAGACGGGAAACCTTGATGTTCTTGATGACCTCGGTGGCGCTTTCCGCCAGGGCCTTGCGCAGCGCCACGCCNNTGACCGTTGTTGCCGCTGCCCAGGGCGAGTTTCAGGTGTTCGACATCGCCACTTGTGCGCAAACCCTCGACCAGCTCGCGCGCCAGGTCGCTCGACAGGTTGGTGACGACCTTGTCGTTGATCAGCGCGGCCGGGGCCTGGTCGCACATGCCGATGCAGGCCGTGTGCTCAAGGGTGAACAGCCCGTCGTCCGTGGTCTGACCGAAGTCGATCCCCAGCTCCTCACGAAAGGCGCGTCCCACGCGATCCGCGCCGTGCATCTGGTCGATGATGTCGTTGCACAGACGGATGACGAACTTCCCGCGCGGCTTGGGCGAGAAGAACGCATAGAACGAGAGCGTGCTCTCGACTTCCACCCGTGGCAGCGACGCCGCCCGCGCTATGGCATCCACCGCTTCGCCCGACACGCTGCCCAGCCGTCGATGCGCCTCGAGCAGGATGTCCATCAGCCGCGTGGGGTCGTTGCCGAACCGTCCGCAGATCTCCCGGATGACGCTTTCCTGAGTCTCGGCCATGTTGTCCTTCATCTTCGCTTGTCTGTCACTGATCGGTCGCCGCCCCGACGTCGAAGAGCCCTGCCGCACCCGCGTTCCCGCTTGGCCTCCTATATAGAAAACTTGCTTCCATTTCAAGCCCTAACGCCAGCGAAGTTCCGTCTCGCAAAACCGAGGCTACAATGAAACCATGGCAAGTCCTGACCCAGCCGTTCCATGCCCTGCTGACTTCGTCGTCGCGCTCATGACCGCGCCCGATGCGGACGTGGCAGGCCGCATCGCAAGCACATTGGTCGATGAGAGGCTGGTCGCGTGTGTGAACATCCTACCTGGCCTGCGCTCCCTGTACCGGTGGGAAGGCAAGCTGTGCGACGAGGGCGAAGTGCTGTGCCTGATGAAGACGCGGCTCGACCTGTTTCCGGCGCTCCGCGATCGCATCGCCGCGCTTCACCCGTACCAAGTGCCCGAGATCATCGCCCTGCCCCTCGCTGCCGGGAGTGCGCCGTACCTTGACTGGGTTTGCCAGTCGACAAGGTAGCAACGCGGACTTTGAAAACGAGTGGCCGCGACGTGGATACCGAGCACGAACAACCACGAAACCCGTAGCACGCATTTCACATTCATGCTATCGGAGTCCGGTGCCACGCTGGTTGTTCGCTGGCTTGCCTTTCTTGCTGACCGCGCTGGCGGCCACGCCGTCCCGAGCGCGGGCCGCCGACAACGCGGACGGCGGGCTTGCTCCCCCTGCCCCGGCCGAGTTTCTGTCCCCGCCCGTGCTCAAGACTCGGGTCGAGGCGGTCTATCCGCCCGCGGCGCTGGCGGGACGACAAGAGGGCGCCGTGGGCTTGGAACTGCATCTGGACGCCGAGGGGCGCGTGCTCGACGCCAAGGTGACGTCGCCGGCTGGACAAGGCTTCGACGAAGCGGCGCTCGAGGCGGCCCGCCTATTCCAGTTCGAACCTGCCAGGCGAAGCGGCACACCTATCCCAGCCATGGTTCGCCTCTCCTACGAGTTTCGCCTTCCGCCTCTGCCCGCGCCGGTCGTGCCTGCGGCGCCCCTTCCGCCACCGCCCGACCACGTCGTTGAGGATTCTTCTCCAGAACTGACGACGCTGGTGCTTGGTTCTCGGCCTATCAGTGCTGCCTCTTCCTTTTCCGTGCAGGAACGCGCCTTCAGCCTACGTCCCATCGCCAGCGTGCAGGACATCCTGCGCGTCACGCCCGGTTTGTTGATGGTCCAGCACTCGGGCGGCGGCAAGGCGAACCAGTACTTTCTTCGTGGGTTCGATGCCGATCACGGTTCCGATCTGGCACTGTCCATCGACGGCATGCCGATCAACCTGGTCGCGCACGCCCATGGCCAGGGCTACGCCGACACGAACTTCATCATTCCCGAAGTCATCGAACGCGTGGAGATCACCAAAGGTCCGTATTTCGCCAGCCAAGGCGACTTCGCCACGGCCGGCGCCGTCAACATGGTCTCGCGCGACGATTTCGAGCACAGTTCCGCCGGTGCGGGCTTCGTGGACTCGCCCGGGCACGGCGAAGCCGGCTACCGCGCCCTGGCCATCGCCAGCCCCCGGCTCGATCGTGTCAGGGCCACGTTTGCGGCCGAGATCGGGCGCAGCAACGGCCCCTTCGACCACCCTGACGCGTGGGACAAGTACAAGCTGTGGAACAAGGTCACTCTGCCATTCGGTTCGGCGTCATCGCTGACGGTGGGCGAGATGAGCTACGCGGGGAACTGGAACGGATCCGGCCAGATTCCCGCTCGGGCGGTCGAGGACGGACTCATCGGCCGCTTTGGCTCTCTCGATTCTAGTGAAGGCGGCAACACCACCCGCCATCAGGCCTTCGCGGCCTTGCGGCTGCGTCCAACGGAAACCAGCGACCTGCGCGCTCTGGCCTACGTGGCCGCCTACCGCTTCAATCTGTTCTCGAATTTCACGCTCTTTCTCGACGATCCGTTGAACGGTGACGAGATCGAACAAGTCGATCGCCGGGGCACCTACGGCGGCAGGGTCAGCTATCGCGTCGTGTGCCACCTGGGGCCGGTGTTGCTCGACACCACCATCGGCGGCGAGACCCGCAACGACGACATCCACCTGGATCTGTGGCACACCAAGCAACGCCAGCAGATCGCACCACTGCGGAGTGACGACGTTCATGAAAGCTTCGTCGCCGCCTTCGTCAACGAGGAGATCACGCCCACCAAGTGGCTGCGACTGGACCTCGGCGGTCGCGCCGACCTGTTGTCATTCGCGGTCGACAGCCACCTTACCAACGGCGGCGTCGGGGCTGCCCATCAGTGGAGCCCCAAGACCAGCTTGGTGCTGACCCCCATCGATGCCCGCAAGGCCATGCTGGATTTCTACGTAAACTACGGCGATGGTTTTCATTCCAACGACGTGCGTGGCGTCTTCGCGCAGCCCTCGGTCACGCCTCTCACCCGTGCCCGGGGCGAGGAGATCGGCACGCGCGCTCGCCTGTGGGGCCGCTGGGATCTGGCGGCCGCTCTGTGGCAGCTCGATCTCGACAGCGAGACCGTGTGGGACGGCGACAACGGCACCACCACGGTCAGCGGCGCCACGACTCGCAGGGGCATCGAGTTCGAGACCCGCTACGAATTCACGTCCTGGCTAGCCGCGGATGTGGACCTGACCTACACCCATGCGCAGTTCAGCAAGGACAACGAAAACGGCGGCGGATTGGCGCTGGCCCCGAAGACGACCTGGGCGGGCGGCTTGTCGGCACGCCACGTGCTGGGTCCGGGCGTGGCCCGCGCTGGCCTGCGCTTCTTTGGCATCGGCGACCGGCCGGCCACCGACGACGGCGCCCTGGTTGCGCCCGGATTCACTGAAGTCGACATGCACCTCGGCTACCGGCACCGCTGGTTCGACGTCGCCTTCGACGTGGAAAACTTGCTCGACCAGACCTTTCGCTCGGCACAATTCGCCACCACCAGCCGCCTGCCCAACGAGCCGCCACCGGGCGCGCCCCTCCCCGCCGGCTTCTCCTGTGGCCAGAGCGGTCGCTTGGCCCCGGGCCCGTCCGGTGGTGCTGCGAACGGCTTCTTCTACGGCTGCCAAGATGTCGACTACACGCCCGCCTATCCGCTCACGCTGAGGCTATTCGTGACGCTGTTCCTCGACTGAATCCACTGCGCTTGCCCGATTGCGAGACGCGCAGTACGGTGGGACTCCTCACGGAGAACTCATGCTCGAACGCATCGGAATCTCACTCGAAGACTCGCTGCTGGCCCAGTTCGACCGGCTGATCAAGCGGCGGGGCTATGGCAACCGTTCCGAGGCCATCCGCGATCTGATTCGCGAACAGATGGTGCAACAAGAATGGAGCGAGCACGGCAAAGACGACACAGAACGGGTCGCCGTGGTGATGCTGGTCTACGACCACGATTCGTCGGGGTTGGCGCAGAAGCTTACCCACATCCAGCACGAGCACCACGGCGCCGTGGTCTCGGCGCTGCACGTGCACCTCGACCCGCACAACTGCCTCGAAGTGCTGATCCTGCGCGGTGGCGCCAACGAGATCCTGTGCATGGGCGAAAACCTGGTCAGCACCAAGGGCGTGAAATTCGGCAAGGTCATGCCCGCGACGACCGGCCGCCATCTGCGCTAGGTAGACCTTGTCGGGTGTGGCTGGCTCGCGGGCCGCGGATCGCGAGGGTACTTGCCACGTCTACTCACACCACATCATCACATGATCGCGTGAAAACAGCCGTGGTACCCTGATCGCACTTACTCGGAGGCCCCATGTCAAAATTGTGTATCTTCCCTGTCTCTCTGATCCTCGTGGGAGTCGTTCTTGCCGGTGGCGGCAGTGGCTGCTCAGGCAATAGCGGGCCTCCCGCCACCGATGCGCTACCTGCCACCAATGACGGCAGCACCTCCACCGGTGGCAGCGGGGGCATCGCCTTCGAAGCGCTGCCCGCCATGTATGCCGGGGCCATCTGCACGGCCTACCAGAGCTGCCTCGGCCCGATCTTCTCGCTGTTCCTCGGCGGCTCTGACTGTGTGGATTTGACCACCAAGCGCTTGGAGAATGGAACCTTCGCGCTCGCCAAACAGAAGATCGCCGCAGGAACCGTCGCGTACGATGGCAGCAAGGTTCAGGCATGCCTCGATGTCGTCAGCAACCTCAGTTGCGATGGCCTGCTCAAGCGCGACCAACCGGAATGCCTGGCGGCGCTGGATGGCTTGGTGGCTCAGGGTGGCGACTGCGATCTCAACGAGGAGTGCAAGGGTAGCGCCATCTGTCGGTCGATGTACGGCACCTGTCCCGGCTCCTGCATCGCGCTCATGAGTGCGGGGCAAGCCTGTGTGGCTGACGGCGATTGCGGCGACGGGCTGCAGTGCTCGAGCGAGACCAAGCTTTGCGTGAAGCCGGCCGCAGTTGGGGGAAATTGCGAATATGGCTCGCCACCTTGTGGCCCCGGCTTGCTCTGCTTGGGCAAGGACGATACCAACCAGACCCCTGGCGTTTGTCGCAGCGCCATTGGCGCCTTCAGCGCCGTCGAGGGCGCTGCTTGCGATCCCGTCGCGGGAATTCTCTGCAGTCCAGGCGTTTCCTGCGTGGCGGACCATCTCGATATAGTCGCTGGCAAGGTGATCTGGTCGTGCGTCCGGATCGGCACGTACACGGCGGGCGCAGCATGCAAGCCCGGGTTCCCTGAAGCTTGCGTGACCGGCACCTACTGCCTGATCGGCAGCAAACTCACGCCGCTCAACGGCACCTGCACCGCAATCCCGGACGCCAAACAGGCTTGCGGCACCGGGTTCGGCGCTCAGTGCAAGCCCGGCGCCGTCTGCGTCGCGGGTTTCTGTCAGAACTATGCCGCCGACGGCGTGAGCTGCACCGGCGATGACATGTGCTACAGCGGATATTGCGGCACCACTAGCGGAGGCACCACCAGCGGATGTCAGGCACGGCAGGGGTGCACGGTCACTCAATAACGGGCGGCCGCACCTCGGCGTCGCAGTTTGTCCTCACAGCGCAGATAGTGGTCTTCCATCGCATGAGGGTGTCAGGTTTTCACCGCGTTTCGAACCCGATGCGAACTCGCTTGTGGTGATGACTGGGTTCGTCCCCGACGGTGCGCCGGCACAGGGTTTGCTTCGGGTCGAAACCTGATGAAAACCCCAAAGCACCCGACGCACAGGCCAGTGGGAACAGCCGCGCCCCCAAGGGTGGCCGCCCGAGCGGTGCAGGAGGTGCGTCGTCTACCGAGCGCGTTGGGAGCCATTGCGGCTGTGCTCCTTGGCTGCCCGGCTGTCGCCGATGCGCAGACGCAGCCCGTGTCCGACGGCATTCCCGTCGTGGTCGAGGCACATCTGGGCTGGAACGACCCATTTGGCACCTACGGGCTGGCCCTGGTCTATGATCGCGGCGGCACATTCTCAGGGGGCCTCGGCATGGGGCTCAATTCGTTGAAAGGCGATACCCTGCCGCCGCTGGGCCTGTTCGGACGCGCGCGTGTGCTGCGCTGGGGCTGGGGCTCGCTCGGCGTCGGCGCCGCCCTGTCCCGCGATCACTACTCCATCGATCAAACCGACGACGGCATCTGGTACTGGAACCCCTCCTATCGTGCGACCGGTACGGCGGCTGCGGAGTTAACCAACCGGCGCTGGTCGCTCCGCTTCGAAGCTGGTCTGGGCTACCTGCTCAACAGCTATTCCGAGTGCAGGCCCGCCTTCGTCCTGGCAGCTTGCAGCTCGTCACCGGGGCGGCTGGTCCCCTCGCTGACCGCCACGGTCGGCTACCGCTTCGGCGTGTCGGACACCTATCTCGAGTCGACGGCTGGCGAGTTCACGTACAAGTCACCCAGCACGGCCTTCCGTCTGTCGGCCCTGTCGACGCTGGTGCCTGTGCTGGTGGGGGCGACCATGCTCGGTTTTGCTCACGACGACACTGTGGCAGTTGGAGGTCTCGTGACCCTGGGACTGGGGCTCAGTCTCGGTCCCAGCATCGGCTACGCCTACGCGGGCGAGAACCTGCGCGGCTGGGGCTTGGGCCTCTTGCGGGCGGCCGCAGTTGGAGTTGGGTCCGTTGCAATCTTCGTTGCCGGAATTGACAGTAGCTGCGACGACTGCACTCAGTCCTCAAGCGCAAGCGAGGCGGAGACGTTGGGGGTGGTTTTGATCACCGCGGCCCTCGTTTCGGCGGTGTACGATGTCGTCACCGCGCCCAACGCCGCCCGACGCGCAAACACCAGGCACGGCCTGACCAACCTGAGCCTGGTGCCCGTGCCCATCCCCGGCCGAGCATCCACCAGCCCGGGCCTGTCCTTGATCGGGCAGTTCTAGCGAGCCTCACCCACTCGCTGTCGCAGGCGCCTTCACAGCACGAAGGGAATGATGGCCTTGCGCGCGGGTGGGTAGTCGGCGAAGTTGGCGCGATACCAGGCATGGTGCTTGAGTGCGCGCGGCACCAGGTTGGCCGCGGTCCACAGGGCAAAGACCAGGCCCGGCCAAGAGAGCGTGGCGATGGCCCAGCCCGACCACTCGATCATTTCGCCGAAGTAGTTCGGGCAGGACACCAGGCGGAAGAGCGGGCCGTGCGGAACCACATATGCGCCGCCTGACTGCCGGCGCAGGCGACGCAGTTCGCGATCCGCCAAAACATGCATCAGGAAGCCAGCGACGAACAGGACCGCACCGATGAGGAAGGGAACACTCGTCAGCCAGGCCGCGGGCCGCGCCGGCGAGAGCGCGAAGAGCCAACGACCGTTGAGGTAGGCGTTGACCACGTTGAAGAACGCGCCCGAGCCGAGCACCACCAGAGGCATGGGCTTGCTGGTCGACGGGAGTAGAGCGGCGAAGATGAAAGTCCGGTACAGGTAGTGCCCGAGCCACAGCGCCAGAGCTGCCAGCGCGGGCAGGTTCGTGCGGCGATCACCGAGGAGAAACATGAGCGTCATGAGCAGCGGCGA
>PMZX01000453.1:9828-12730 GCA_003170035.1 Myxococcales bacterium
TAGGTGTCGCGCAGGGTTTCCTCCAGCGGCCGCGGGTTGTGCCCGAGTTCGGCGTTGGCACAGGCGTGGCTGATGTGGCGATGGTTGCGTAGCACGCGCAGCGAATCCGGGGTGAAGAGCGGCCGCCGGCCCCACAGCCTGGCCCAAGTCGCGGCGAACGGCGCTGCCGCGCGTGCCAGGCCCATGGGCGCGACCAGGCGCGGGATTTTGGCACCGGAAACCCGCCCCCACAGTTGGGCGAGTTCAACCAGGGACCGCCAGTGGCCGGTGAGCAGGTAGTGCTCGCCCGTGCGGCCGCGGCATTCGGCGGCCAAGGCCGAGGCGACCACNNTCGCGCACGTCAACCCAGTTGAAGCCGGCTCCGCCCACCAGCGCAGGAAAGCGCCCCTTGAAAAGATCGATCAACACCTCGCCCATGGCCGAAGGCAGGAAGTCATGCGGGCCGAGCACCGACGACGGATTCACGATGACTGCGTCCAGTCCACGCTCGACCGCGGCCTTCACCTGGCGTTCGGCCTCGGCCTTGGTCCGGTCGTAGACCAGCACCTGCGGCTGGTTGGCGACCAGCGGGCGCGATTCATCGATCACGCCGTCGATCGGTTCAGAGGCGAAGGCATGAATCGAGCTGAAATGGACCAGGCGTCCCACCTTGCAGGCCAGGCACGCCTCGATCACGTTGCGTGTGCCGCCGAGGTTCACCGCCTCGACCTGCCCGGGCGGATCCCAGCCCACCGAGATGCGCGCAGCCAGATGGTAGACGATCGCGGCGCCCTCCAGGGCGCGACGGCACGCCTGTGCGTCGGTCACGTCGCAGCGGAGCACCTCCACGGGCAGGCCGTCGATGCCGGCCGTGTGTTCGCGCACCAGCGCCCGCACGCGCCGCCCCTGCGCGAGCAGGCTGCGCACGAGATTGGCACCGATATGGCCCGCAGCGCCTGTGACAACCACGAGCCCCTTGGAATTGTCTTGTTCGCTCACTGTTCCTCCAGGCTACACCAGTGCTCGTCTTCAGCACAGCCACGCAATGGTAGAGTTCCTTTGGTCTGCACCATGAAAGCCTGTGTCCTGTCTGCCCCCGCCCCGGTCACCACCCAGCCGCTGCAGGTGCGCGATGTGCCCTCGCCTGAGATCGCGGCTGATGAGGCGCGCATTGCCATCTCGGTCTGCGCCATCTGCCGGACCGACTTGCACGTCGTTGAGGGTGAGTTGCCGGCCCGGCGTTCGCCAGTGATTCCCGGGCACCAAGTGGTGGGCCGGGTGACCGAACTGGGCGCGGACGTGACCGAACTTTCCCTCGGGCAGCGGGTGGGCGTGGCCTGGTTGCACCGCACCTGCGGCGCCTGCCGCTTCTGTCGCTCCGGGCGCGAAAACCTGTGCGAGTCGGCAGATTTTACCGGTTGGACCGCCGACGGCGGTTTCGCGACCGAGATCAAGGCACCGGCTGCGTTCACCTATCCGTTGCCCGACGACCTTCCCGACCTGGCTGCAGCGCCCCTGCTGTGCGCAGGAATCATCGGCTTTCGCGCGCTCAAGCTCACCGGCATCGACGCGTGGCCGGGCGCGCGCCTCGGCCTGTACGGATTCGGCGCCGCTGGCCACATCGCGATCCAGGTGGCGCGCGGCCGCGGCGCCGACGTGTACGTGTGCACGCGCGACCGCGAACGGCACCAGGCGCTGGCATCCGAGCTGGGCGCAGCCTGGGTGGGCGGCGCTGTGGACACGCCGCCGGTCCGGCTGGATGCGGCCATCATCTTCGCGCCCGCGGGTGAGATCGTTGCTCCGGCTCTGGCCGCGCTGGATGCGGGCGGCACCCTGGTCCTGGGCGGTATCCACATGTCGCCCATCCCGAGCTTTCCCTATGAGCTCATCTACCGCGAGCGCGTCCTGCGCTCAGTGGCCAACAACACCCGCGCCGACGGCCGCGAGTTCCTGACCGAGGCCGCGCGCCTCAATCTGCGCCCTCACGTGCGGACCTTCTCTCTGGCCGAGGCCAACCAGGCGCTCATCGCGCTCAAACACGACGCCATCCGTGGTGCTGGCGTGCTGGTGATCGAGGAGGGTTGCTAGGCGGCGCCGTAGAACCCTTGCGCGGCTGGGCCGCGGCTTATTGGTACAGCTCTGCGCTCGCCAGGTTCCCGCTGTCACCCCACCCACCAGCGACGAGCGCCTTCCCGTTGGGCAACAACGTCGCCGTGTGCTGGAACCTTGCCGCGGTCATGCTGCCGGTTGCCGTGAATGTCCCGGCGCTTGGGTCGTATTGCTCCGCGCTTGCGACGACAGAAGATGTGCTGGAACCGTTCACTCCGCCGGCGATGAGCACCTTCCCATTCTGCAACAACGTCGCCGCATGGTACTGCCTGGCCACGGTCAGGCTGCCAGTGGCCGTGAATCTCCCGGCGGCCGGGTCGTATAGCTCAGCGCTCCTGTCGCCAACGCCTGGCCCGCCGGCGACGAGTAGCACTTCCCCGTTGGACAACAACGTCGCCGTGTGACCAGCCCTCAACGCGGTCATGTTACCGGTGGCCGTGAATGTCCCGACCGCTGGGTCGTACAGCTCAGCGCTCGGGGATAGGTCGCCGCCGGCGATGAGCACCTTCCCATTCTGCAACAACGTCGCCGTATGGAACTGCCTGGTCACGGTCATACTGCCAGTGACCGTGAATCTCCCGGTCGCTGGGTCGTACAGTTCAGCGCTCGGGGTTCCGTAGCCGCCAGCGATAAGCACCTTCCCGTTGGGCAACAACGCCGCCGCATGGCTCCACCTTGCCACGGTCATGCTGCCAGTGGCTGTGAATCTCCCGGCTCCAGGGTCGTACAACTCCGCTCCCGCGAGAACCGTGTTGCCGTTGCCATCGGGTGTTCCGCCAGCGATGAGCACCTTTCCGTTCTGCAACAGCGTCGC
>PMZX01000453.1:12851-25859 GCA_003170035.1 Myxococcales bacterium
CACCGTCACCTGCGCGGACACAGAGTTGTTCAGCATCAGGATGTAGGTTGTGGTCTGGGCGGGCGTGACGACCTGGGAGGTCTTGCCCGAAACCTGACCAATGCCCTCATTGATGGATAGGCTCGTAGCGCCGGTCACCGTCCAACTGAGTGTGCTGCTTTGACCTGGTGAAATCGTCGTAGGGGAAGCAGTGAAGCTGATGATCGCGGGTATCTGCGAGTTGGAGGACGTTCCCCCGGCGCTGGGCATGCCCCCGCCCACGGTTGCTCCCCCGGTGCTGATGATGCCCCCGGCCGCTGTCGCACCCCCGGCGCCAGCCCTGCCCGTGCTCGCGGTGCCGCTCCCGGCCCTTCCTCCGGCCCCGCCGGAAACAGGGCTTCCGCCTGCAGCAGGTACGCCCCCCGAAGGAACCGGCGTGCCAGTTCCAGCCACGCCGCCCGTCGCCCGAGTCCCGCCGGCGGAAGTTGCCCCGCCCATTGCGGTCGCGCTGTCCTTCTTCCCAGCCGCGTCCATCGCAGGGAGCGCATCGGCGCTGCCCGGCATGCCAGCATCCTGCGCTGGCGAGGCGCCACTCGACTGGGCTACCGTGCCACCCGCGGGCGCGTAGAACGTGGAGCCGCCGGTGTAGGTGACGTTGGAACTGGCCCCACCTGCCGCCGGGAAAGTGGACAAGGTCGCGACCGTGCCCCCGGTTGCCGCAAAGCCGGTGCTGCCAGCGTAGCCGGACACTGGAATCGGGGGGGAAGCCGTACAAGTGACACACCCTGCGTCCGCCCCACCTCCCAAGAGATTAACCGTACCGCCGGCCGAGGACCCAAGGCCGCCTGAGTTGGCCCCGCCCATCCCAGGTGAGTTGCCACCGTAGGCAGGCGATGCGGCGCCGCTGCTAGCACTGCATCCTGACAGCACACCTCCGACCAGCCCCACGAGCAGCCAGGACGTTCTCAGCTTTGCCATGGTGTTTCCTCTTGGATTTCTCAAAGCAATATACATGCCGTCAATGACGGCCGGAGAATCGTCCATTCTTTCGAGCATCCCTCCCAATCCTACGAAACACCAGCGCGACATGACCACGACATTCCCGCCCTGTGCTGCGCACCCGTCTTCTTACACCCTGCGCGACGCCAGGCCGGCCTCCGGCGCACGGTCGACCGGGATGCCTCGGATCCAGCAAGCGGTTGTGGGTCAAAGCAGGGCCATACCGAATCGTGGTGACGGCCCTGTCGAAGGTCTGTCCGCTATAGTTCAGTTCGTACATGAATGAAGATCCCCGAAGCCCGCCCGATGACATCCCGGCCGAGGAAGAGCGGCTCTTGGCCCGGGTCGCGCTGAGCGTGGCAGCGGCGGCTGCGCAAAGGCCGGCGAGCAGAGGCAAGGCGGCGGGGCGCGCACGCGGCTATGACGCCGAGTTGATTGCCTTGCGCGACGAGATCGGCGAGGCCCGCCTGGAGGACGTTCCGGCGCTCATCGCCCAGATGGAGCGCTTGCAGGAGGTCTCGCTCACCCGCGCCGGCCTGCAAACCATGCTGGTGGATCCCCTCTCGCCCTACTTCGCGCACCTGCGCTTGCGCGAGCGTGTAGCCGGCCGGGGCGAGGTGGAGCGCGACGTCTTCATCGGCCGGGCGACATTCACCGATCCGCGCACGCGCATCGCCATCGTCGACTGGCGCAACGCCCCGGTCAGTCAGCTCTACTACCGCTACGCCGAGGGCAGCGACTACGAGGAGACCTTTGGCGAGCGCGAGGTGGAGGGCGACGTATTGGTCCGGCGAACAGTGACCATCCAGAACGGAATGCTTCTGCGCATCGCCTGCCCGCAGGGGATCTGGGTCAAGCGACGGCTGCCGGGCCAGGACGGGTCGACCGCGATCTGGCAGCGCACGGACGCGCCCCTGCGCGAACTAGCGGGCGGCGAACGAACCGCAACCCGGCCCATGCCCCACCGCGGAACGCTGGGGGCTGCGCGCGAGGACGAGCAGCGACTGGACCGGCACCTGCCCGAGATCGCGGCGCTCATCGATCCGCGCCAGTTCGAGATCATGACGTCCCCGCATTCAGGTGTGGTCGTCATCCAGGGCGGCGCCGGCAGCGGCAAGACCACCATCGGACTGCACCGCCTGGCCTATCTGGGTTTCGCCTTTCCCGATCGCTTCCCGGCCAGGCGCATGGTGGTGGTCACGCAAGGCACGGGCCTGGCTGCGTACATCGGCCAGGTGCTGCCGGCCCTGGGTCTGCCGGGCGTGCGGGTGGTGACCTTTGACGAATGGGCCGAGCGCGAACTGCACAGGGCGATCCCCTGGATCCGTGCCAGCCTCACCCAGGACGTGGTCCCCGCGGTCACGCGCGTGAAAAGCCACCCGGCTCTGCTGCACGAACTGGAGCGCGCAGCCGCAGCCCGCAAGGGCAAGCGTGGCTCGCGCGCGGCGGTGGAACTGTGGGCCGACTTGCTCACCGACCGCGGCCTGCTGCTCTCGTTGTTGCGCAACGATGCCGAGAAACCGGTGTCCGAGGCCGACATCCTGGAAGCGCACCGGATCATGGTCACGCGTGTGCAGGCCATTGTCAGCCTGGATCCGCGCGATCGTCCGACGGAGAAAAAGCGCGCGCCGCGACGGGTTCGCGGCAAAGACGAAGGAGAAGACCTGGCGGCGCCCGGTGCGTGGGCGACGATGGGGCTGGCCGAGAATCCTCGCGCAAGAACCGTGGATTCCGATCTGCCCGAGGGCGTGCGGCGTTTCGAAAGCGAGCGCGACGAGGTGGACGACGATGAGAACGTGCGCGGCGAGATTGGCATCGATGGCCAGCGCACCGATGACGATCAACCCCTGCTCGACGCCGACGACCTGGCCATCCTCTTGCGGGCCAATCAACTGCTGCGGCCGGTGGAATCCCCGCTGGCCCATCTCTTCGTCGACGAGGCCCAGGATCTCTCGCCCATGAAGCTGGCGGCTCTGATCGGTCAGACCCGATCCGGTGCGACGCGCCCGCTGCCCTCGCTGACCCTGGCGGGCGACACTGCACAGAAGCTGTTTCTCGACAACGGCTTCGGCGACTGGCGCGCGGTCCTGTCGCACCTGGGCCTCGACCACGTGGCCATCGAGCCCCTGCGCATCGCCTATCGGTCGACCTGCGAGATCCTGGAACTGGCCCGCTTTGCCATGGGGCCCTTGCCCATCGACGTGCCGGCCGAGGCCAAACGGCGAGGCGCCCCGGTGGAGGCCTTCCATTTTTCCGCGGTAGGCGCGGCGGTGGCCTTTCTCGCCGAGGCCCTGCGCGATCTTGCGAGCCGCGAGCCACGCGCCACGGTGGCCCTGCTGGCCCGTTACCCCGAGCAGGCGGATCGCACTTTCGAGGGCCTGCGCCGCGCCGAGGTGCCGGCCCTGCGCCGCGTGCGCGCCCAGGAGTTCACCTTCCGGCCCGGCATCGACGTCACCGACGTGCGCCAGGTCAAGGGCCTGGAATTCGACTACGTCGTCATGCTGGACACCAACGCCAGCAGCTACGGCACCGACGACGAATCCCGCCACCTATTCCACATCGGGGTCACCCGGGCCGCGCACCAGTTATGGTTGCTGGTCACCGGCACGCCCAGCCCGCTGGTGCCACCCGAACGGCTGCAGGAGTAGTGCCGGTGATGAGGTAGGGATGCGGTCCGCGAAGGATTTTCCCCCGCTGCGCGGAACGGGTACATTCTTGGCTTGATCCCGTGACCCCGACCACCGACACCGAACCGCAGCAGCCGCCGCGCTTTCCCCGCCGCTTCGGGCCGCGCTACGTCCTGCTCAAGGAACTGGGCCGCGGCGGCATGGGCCGCGTGTTCATGGCCTTGACCGGCCAGGCCGGCGTCGAGCGCGTGTGCGCGCTGAAGATCCTGCGCAGCTTCCAGGCCGGCCACCACGCCGAGGAGATGACCCAGCGTTTTCTCGACGAGGCCAAGGTGGTGACCAAGCTGTCGCACGAGAACCTGGTCTACGTCTTCGACTTCGGCGTGCAGGACCGCCAGGGCTACCTGGCCATGGAATACGTGCAGGGCAAGACCTTCACCGAGGCGTGGAACCGCTGTGCCATCAAGCGCACCGGCTTCCCCACCGGCGTGGCCATCTACCTGATCGGCGAGCTGGTGGCCGCACTCGGCTACGCGCATCGGCTGGAGGGCATGAACCTCGTCCACCGCGACATCTCGCCCTCCAACCTGATGCTGACCTACACCGGCGGGGTCAAGCTCATCGACTTCGGCTTGGCCCAGTGGAACGACAAGGTGGCGCAGACCGCGGCCGGCACCAACTGGGGCAAGGTCAGCTACATGTCGCCCGAGCAGTACCTGGGCAAGCCGGTCGATCATCGCAGCGATCTCTTTTCTGCCGGCATCATCCTGTGGGAGCTGCTCACCGGACGGCAGCTCTTCCCGGCCACCCAGTCGCGCCAGCCCAACCAAAAGATCCCACCGCCTTCCAGTTTGAACGACGGCCTGTCTGCCAAGCTGGACGAGGTGGTGGGCAGGGCCCTGGCCTTTAGTCCCACCGAACGCTTTGCCACCGGCGAGGAGATGAGCGCTGCGCTATTCGCCGAGATGCCGCGCGATGGAGGCGGCAAGCTGGCGGCTGCGGCCTTCTTGACCCAGCTTTTCGAGGCCGAGATGCGAGCCGAGGCGGCCGAGCAGCGTGATCTGCTTCAGCGCGCCGCCGCCCTGGGCGAACATGTTCCGCCGCTGGAGCTGACCGACAGCGCCCCCTCGGAAAACGATCCCCTGATTGGCACGGTGCTGGGCGACCGCTACCACGTGCGCCGGCGCATCGGCGAGGGTGCCATGGGGCGCGTGTACGAAGGCCATCACACCGGCATTGGCAAGCGGGTGGCCATCAAGATCCCCCGTCGCGTGGAAAGGCGGAAGAGTGAACTGGCCCGCCGCTTTCAGCGCGAGGCGCTCGCACCGTCGCAGATTGGCCATCCCAACGTGGTCGATGTGACCGACTGCGGGACTACTGAAGACGGCGATTTTTTCTTCGTCATGGAATTTGTCGACGGCGTCGACCTGGAAGCGCTGGTGAGGCGCGACGGGGCGATGGCGACGGAACGGACGCTGCTCGTCTCGATCCAGGTGTGCCGGGCGCTCGAGGCGGCGCACCGGGCGGGCATCATTCACCGCGATCTCAAGCCCTCCAACGTCATGCTGGTGCGGCCGTCCGACGAGCAGGGCGATCTGGTGAAGGTCTTGGACTTCGGCGTCGCCAAGTTCCTGCGCGACGAAGCCGGCCCCAACCTGACCGTGCCCGACGCCGCGGTGGGCACCCCGCGTTTCATGGCGCCTGAACAGATCGGCGGGGGCGGCGTGGTCGACTTCCGCGCCGACATCTACGCAGTGGGCGGACTGCTCTACTTCATGCTGAGCGGCGGGCACTGCCCCATCGAGGGCAGCAACGTGCAGAACGTGTGGCAGCGCAAGCTGACCGAGGACCCCACCCCGCTGCGCAACTATCGCTCCGATCTGCCCGATGACCTCGAAGCCCTCATCATGCAGTGCCTGGACCGGAACGCGACCCGGCGGCCCGCCTCGGCCGATGACCTCAAGAAACTCCTGCTCGCGGCCCTGGAAGAATCGCGCACCNNGCCACGGCCGTGGTGGGATGGATCGCCGTTCGCCCGTTCTTCGTGCATCGGCCCGGCCGCCCGAACGCGGCGCTCACCCAGGCGGTCGCAACCGCGCCCCCGTCGGCCTCCAGCGACGCGGGAATTTCGCGGTAGTTCACCTCGCTTCGCAGGCGCAATTTCTACACTGGGGCGCACGCGGCCAGGCCCACTGCTCACGAGGCGAGTACAATTCCGTCTTCAGATGGCTGCCCGCCTGCTTTCTCTGGCCCTTTTCGCCTGCTCCTGCGCCGCCACCAGCGCGCAGCGGCCGCTCGAGTGCACCTACGTCTACGGCGGCGAGGAGAAGGTGGTGCACATTCCTCCCACCGCGGATCCCTATGGCACGCCTGTGGTCGAACTGGGCGATCGCCTGGCATGGAAGGTGGTCTACGTTGCCGCGCCCGAGGAGCTGGCCGTGGTCAGCATCTACACCTATTCCCTTTCCGGGCAGGGCCCGGTGCTCATTCATCAAGCCAAGTACCGGCCACCTTTTCCGCAGGCCGGAGCCAAGGGCTTCACCGGCGTGCACGCGGTCTACGAGCCACGCAACAGCAGCGAGTTGCAGTACTGGTGCGGCTGGGCGCGATGAGGGGAACGCGTCTCGTACCCGCACTCGTCCTGCTGTGGACCGCGCCGCGTGTTCTGGCCCAGCCCGCGGACGAGTTCACCCTGGTCTTTGCCGGCGACATCATGCTCGACGAGCTTCCCGGCGAAGCGGCAGCCCGGGGCGAAGATCCGTTTGCCGCCTTGGCCTCGCTGCTGGATGGCGCCGACCTCGCCGTGGGCACCCTGGAATGCGCCGTCGCAGAGGGTGGCAAGGCGGTGGANNTGGCCAACAACCACAGCTCGGACTTCGGTGCTGCCGGACTCTTGCAGACCATGGAGCGCCTGCGCGCCGCACGGATTCAGTTCTTCGGCGCAGGCAAGAACCTGATCGAGGCGCACCGACCGCTGATCGTGGAACGCAAGGGGGTGCGCGTGGCGCTGCTCGGCTACAACGAATTTCAGCCGCGCTGGTTCGAGGCCGGGCCGTCCACGCCGGGTGTGGCCTGGAGCGAGGACGAGCAGATCCTGCGCGACATACGGACAGCGCGCACGGCCGGCGCCCACGTCGTCGTCCCGGTCATCCACTGGGGCTGGGAGCACGAGACGCTACCCTGCTCGCGCCAGCGCAAACTGGCCCGCGTTCTCATCGATGCCGGCGCGGACGCGGTGGTGGGTGGTCATCCTCACGTCACCCAGGGCGCGGAGATCTACCGGGGCAAGCTCATCCTCTACAGCCTGGGCAATTTCGTGTTCAACGGCTTTGAAGGCGAGGAGGCCAATACAGGCTGGCTGCTCCACCTGACTCTCGGCAGGCGGGGCGTCCGCCGCTGGCACACGATCGTGGTCCGGCTGGACGAGCGCGGGCTGCCGCGGGTCGATGCGGCGGCCGCGAGCCCCTGCGGCGACGCCCGCTTCGACCAGGTTCGCACCTGCCAGGTGGGACAACCGGGACAGTCGTCGCTCACTGGAAGGTAACCCACGCGTTCATGCAGTCGCGGGGCGTGGCGGTTCCCGTCACAGCGTCGGTCACCGTCACTCCGGTTCCGCTGGGCGTGATATTGACCGGCTTCGGTCCCAGAGTGATCGCCGCCTGGGAGGCCGTAATGGTCGGGACCGCGTCGAACACGACATTGTCCATGGTCATGGTGAGCGGACGGGTGGCGTCGTAGCCCTGCAGTCTCACCTTGCCCCCCCCGAGGACGTGCACATTGCTCAGGGTGATGTTCTGGAAATTGGGGATGAGCGTCCCGGTCGCGCCAGAGGTGTAGAACGGATTGAAGACCAGCGGCGAAGTGACGTTGCGCATGCACACGTCCGTGTAACTGATCCCGGTCACCAGTCCGCCGCGGCCGATGTCCGACTTGATGCGAAGCCCGTTGTCTGTCCCGTCCAGCGACAAATCGCACACCTTGACGTTTCTCACCCCGACGTTGGTCTCGCTGCCGATCGACATGCCGTGACCGCGGCCAAAGTGATTGTGCGCGATGATGATGTTGTCGACGACCATGGGACCAGCGCCCTTGATCGCGATGTTGTCGTCCCCGGTCGAGATCTTGCAATACGCGATCACGCCGTTGCTGCTGCCAGCCGGATCGATTCCATCGGTGTTGGGCGATGAAGGATCCGTGATGATGGTGACGCCCCAGATGACGAAGCCCCGCACGCCCGTGGGCACGATGTGGAACTTGCCCGAATTCTGAAAGCGCAGGCCCGCGATGACCAGATCACTCCCCAAGTTGGCAGAGACCAGGCGCGGTGCCGCCAATCCTCCGTTGGCCGCGTCGTTGAGTTGCCACCAGGTCGAGGCCGAGCCCAACACCGCCTGCCCGCCTTGCCCGTCGACGGTGCCCGCGCCCATAAGGCCTGTGTTGTTGACGCCCGCCATGTTGAACACGCCGGAGCAGGAGCTGTTGCTCGCCGCGGTCCCACACGCGCCCGGCTTGGCATCGAAGACCCGAGGATTCCGCGACGCGTACACGGTGACGCCCGCGTCGATCCAGATCGTCGCTCCGGAAGGCACCCGGATGGGACCGACGAGAAAAGCATTCTTGCTCGCGTCGGCGGCCAGCTTCACCGACTGACCAGCCGGACAGGCGTTGATGGCTGTCTGGATCGCGTCCGTGTCGAGCGCCGCTTCGTCCGCGTCGGTGGTTGCGACCCCGGCGGCGACCGTCTTGGTGGCGAGAACCGTGGTGCACGGAGGGGGAATCACCGGCTCGGTCCCGATGTCGTCGCATGAGGTTGGATAGATGGTGGAGCCCCCATCCGGCTCGTCAGCGTCCGTGGTCGCAGTGGCTGCATCACCGGCATCCGACCTTGTCGCGGGCGCATCGCGAGTGTCCGCTCCGGTCGCAGGCACATCACGACTGTCTCGTGCCGTCGCGGGCGCATCACGAGCATCGGTGGCCGTGATGAGCGCATCGCCGCTGTCCGCACCGGTCGCGAGCGCGGCATCCGCCGTCACGGTCGACTGGTCGCCGGCATCGGTGGTCGTGCCTCCGGTCGAGGGCGGTCCCGCATCGTTCTGCGAAGCATCGGCCCGCCCCGATCCACTCCCCGAGCACGCCGACAGGAGAGCCAGCACGGAGAGGCTGGACAGACCTAGGATCGAAAGGCGCGGAAAGCTGGCCCTCATTGTGGTTGGCTCCTGGCGGCGGTTGAGTTCGTGTCGAGTGTAGGTGCCCGCCGAACGCAGGATTTTCGATCTCAGTAGTTGAACTGGAGGCGGTGGGGACGGTTGAGCTGAACCTCCCGATCGAATGTCCAGATGCGGTTCTGGGGTATCACGTAGAGGCCGATGGAATGACGGCCCGGGTCGATCCTCAGATCACTGGCGGGACATAGCTCGCCCGAATCCTTGCCATCGACGAATACCGGGTACATGCCCTCGGTGGTGCAGGTCACGTTCAGCGGCACCTGCCCGCTGTCGAGACGAGGTGCTACGAACATCTCTCGCTCCCACAGAACGCCCTTGGTGGTGTCGACCACGTCTCGCAGCATGCGGTAGCCCGTCAGGGTCACCACCAGGCGATGTGACCCGGGCGTGGCGGTAAGCGTAAGCGGGGTCTTCTGCTTTCGCACACCATCGAGCCAGACAGTCGCCCCGTCCGGGTTGGTTTTCACCACCAGCTGGCCCTCCGGCAGCGGCGCAGGCTCGGGCGGCTTGGGCGGCCGCAACTCGGCCGCGCGGCGGGCAGCCTCGGCCACCCGCAGCGCATTCTGTCGCTCGCTCTCCGCCCGTGTGGAGGCCCACTCGCGATAGAAGAAGATGCCCGCAACCGCCGCAACAATCAGCAAGACGACCAAGGGCATAAGCGCCAGCCGCGACATCTTGCGAGCTAGTGGGCTGCGGTACCAGGGAGGAATCCGCACACGTCGGCGGCGGCGTCGCTTGACCTTGCCATCCGCCCCGACCTCGACCTGCTCCTCGACGTCATCTTCGTCGTCGTACACCACGCCGACGTCCGGATCATCGGCCGAGATATGCGACAGCCGGTCATCCTGGTCGTCGTCCTCCTCCTCGTCCTCTACGCCGGCATCCTTGGGCGGCGACGTCTCGAGCGCGAAGGGCACGACAGGCTTGGCGACGCCTTGCCGGCTTGCCGCGACCCGATCCGCGGCGGAGGGGTGCTGATCCGCTGCTGTGCTTTGGTCGAGTGCGAACGGGACCACCGACCGGGCATCCGCAGCCCCTGCCTGAACAGCCCCTCGAGCCGATTGCGCGCGCGGCCCCGGCACTGCCGCAGGCGGGCGGGCGCCCACGCCACGGGAGGCTGGCGAGCCGAGATTCGAGCCCGCGGCTGGGGGCGGGCGATTCTCATGGGAACCCTGAGAGGGTTCCCATACCCTCGGCCCCCCACCCGGCGCCTCCTCCCCGCTCGCTTCGCTCGGCCTCGCGCGACGTTTCGCCGCCGGCAAGGCCGGCGGGCTCCCCACGCGCGTTGCCGCAGCCACAGGTCCGGCCTCGGCCGCCAGCATGGCGGACGAGATCTGCCGGGCCGCATCGGCTGCGGACCTTGACCGCAGCCCCGGCTCTGACGACAACAGCTTGGCCATCACGGCGTGCAGCGAGGGCGGCATCTGCGGCAAGGCAGGCGCGCCCGCCGCAATCTTCGCCCTGAGGGCGTCACCCGTCTGCGCTGCAAAAGGCGGCCTGCCGGTGAAAAGAAAGAACATCAAGGCCCCGATCGAGTACAGGTCCGAGGCAGGCGTAGCGGCCGCACCGGAGAGCTGCTCGGGCGCGGCGAAGAACCACCGGCTGATGAAGGAGTCACCCCGCGGCCGCACCGCCTCTGCCAGGCCGCAATCCAGGAGGAACACGTCGCCCTCGGGGGTCACCAGGATGTTTCCCGGGGACAACCCGCCGTGGACGCGCGGGTCCTGCACGCGCGCGTGGAGGGGAGCCAGACGTTCGGCAATCTTCCGCCCGAGCAGGCCGACCAGGCGCGGATCCATGAATCCGCGTGGCGCCGCCTGGCCGCGCAGATGTGACAGGTCCACACCGGCCCTGAACTCGCATGCCGCATAGACCGGACCAGGCCCCTCGCCCAGCTCGACCACGCGCACAAACCCTGACTGGTCGAGCCCAGCCAACTGGCGCGCCGCCTTGACGAAGCGGGCCGCCAACTCGCCGTCCGTGCGCTCGCGCTCGCTCCGCAGCAAGGTCACCACGAACCGGCGCTCGTCCGCCGCTGGCTTCGCGTCAGCCAGACGGGCGCGGTAGGTTTCCGTGGTCCCGCCCTCCCCCAGCAGGGCCTCTGTCAGAAAGCGTCCGAGGCGCAGCACCTTGGTGGTCATCGGCCGAGGCCCTTGATGATAGCCATCCCCAGCGACAGGCCCAATCTTTCGACCCAAGCGCCCATCACGCTGCCGCCCCTTTTCGCCACTGCCTCACGACTTCGTAGACCACGACACCTGCCGCTGTGGAGATGTTGAGCGATCGCAGCCCCGGATCCACCATCGGGATGCGGACGGTTCGATCCGCCTGGCGGGCCAGAATGTCGGATGGAAGGCCCACGCTCTCGCGACCGAAAACCACGACCACGTCTTCCGGGAATTCGACGTCCCACATCGTGCGCTCGGCCGATGCAGTGAAGAAAAAAGGCGCACCCAGGCGTGGCAGCTCGGCCTCGAAGGCCGCCCAATCGGGCCACACGCGCAGCCGCACCCTGGGCCAGTAGTCCAGACCGGCACGCCGGAGATGGCGATCTTCAAGCGTGAACCCGAGCGGCTCGACCAGGTGCAGGGTCGCTCCCACGGCCAGCGAGGTGCGACCGATGTTGCCGGTGTTNNATCTCCGGCTCGACGAGCACGATGTGGAGGGAGGGCACGGATGCCTCAGTGTAGCCTGTGCGAGGCCCGGAGGTTGCCCGGAATGACGGTGAAGGAGAGCCGGGGCCGGGACCGTTTGCGTGGCCGGAGCCGGTTCCGCGGCCGTGGCCAGCTCCGTCTCCGGTTCCCCCTTCGGGGGTTCTCCCAACGGCCCTCTACGTCGCAGGCGGCGCAGCGGCCGCGGTCGCGCTGGCGTGCTTGGCCACCATGCGGCTCACGCGTGGGATGGCCGCCTCGGTGTGCTTCTTGGCCATGGGCCGCAGCTTCTCGTAGGCGCCCCTGACGATTTGGTTCTTCGACCGCTGCGCGCGCTGGTCGGTAATGCCCAGCAGCGCCTCAGCAGCCTCGCCGGCGCGCGCGTTCATGTACGCAGGCACCGGCTCGTTCTTGGCCAGCGCGGCCTGATAGAGCGGGTCGAGGCGGTCNNACCACCGCGTAGGCAGCCTTGATCGGTATGCCCATCAGGCCTTTCGAGGCGACTTCCTCCTCGATGATCCGTTCGCAGTCACCCACCACCTGCTTGCGCGTTGCAGGCGGACTCAGAATCTCCTTGAGAGTGCTCATGCGCGCCACTTTACCGCGATACGGCCTTTCGTGGTACCCATGCAATCCGTGACCACAGGATCCCGCACCAGCCTCCTGCAGCGTCCGGCCAGCACCCTGGCCGTGCTGACCGGCGTGAACGCGTTCAACTACCTGGACCGGTTCATCACGGCGCCGGTGCTGCCCCTCATTATAGTTAGCCTGCACCTCTCGGACGCGCAGGCCGGCTCGCTGCAGACGGTGTTCATCCTGGTGTACGCGCTGGCTTGTCCTGCATCGGGTTGGCTCGGCGATCGGGCTTTTGACATGGGAACCCTCAAAGGGTTCCCAAACTTTCCCGCGATGGTGCGCCGCCGGCAAAGCCGGCGGGCTCCCCACGCGATCACGCGTTTGCACATCGCAGCTGCGGGCTTGGCGCTATGGAGCCTAGCCACCTTTGCCTCGGGCCTGGCAGCCAGCTTCGCCTGGCTGGCCCTGGCGCGCGCCGTGGTCGGAATCGGAGAGGCCAGCTACACGGTGGTGACCCCATCACTGCTGTCCGACCACTACCCGCCCGACCGCCGCGGTCGCGCGCTGTCGATCTTCTATGCGGCCATGCCGGTGGGGATCGCGCTCGGCTATGTGCTGGGCGGACAGATTGGGGCGCGGTTCGGCTGGCGTCCCGCCTTCTTCGTCGCCGGCGGGCCCGGCCTGGCACTTGCCCTCGCCCTGCTCTTTCTGCGTGAGCCGCCGCGCGGACGCTTCGACGAGAGATCGAGGCCGGTGACTTCGCTGCGAGAATCGATCGAAGCGTTCCGCAATCGACCAAGCTTCTTCTTCAACATGGCGGGACAGACCATCTTCACCTTCGCCATGGGCGGCCTGGGCACCTGGATGCCCACCTATTTCGTGCGCGAACGTGGTCTGGGAGTGGGCACGGCGGGGACTGTTTTCGGCGCCTTGCTGCTGGTAGCGGGATTT
>PMZX01000453.1:25870-31305 GCA_003170035.1 Myxococcales bacterium
TGGGACCGCTGAACGCCGCCATGGTGAACGTGCTCCCGCCTGACCTGCGTGCGCGAGGGGTCGGCCTGCACACCACGACCATCCACCTTCTCGGCGACGCCTTGTCGCCCTTTCTCATCGGTGTCGTGTCCGACTCGGTCGGGTTGCGCATTCCCGTGCTGGTCACTGGCCTGCTTCTCCCCCTGGCCGGCCTGGTGCTGCTCATCGGCCGGCGGCAGCTGGTGGCCGACCTCGCGGCGAGGACATCATGAGCAGCCCCGCCGATCTCGCGCGCGAGCTGGATATAGCGCGCCAGCTGGCCCAGAAAGCCGCCGCCCTGGTGCGCCGTTTTTCCGAACAGCCCGTGGCGGTCAAGTACAAGGACGCTGGCGAGCCCGTCACCGAGGCCGATCTGGCGGCCAACGCGCTCATCGTCAGCAGCCTGGCCCAGGAATTCGCTGGCGACGCGATCTTGTCCGAGGAATTGCCCGACGACGGCTCGCGCCTGGGAAAAGAGCGCGTTTGGATGGTCGATCCCATCGACGGCACGCGCGACTTCATTCGCGGCCAGCCCGGCTACGTGGTGATGATCGGCCTTTGCGTCGACGGCCGTCCTGCTCTGGGCGTGGTGGCGCACCCGACTACCGGCGTGGTGTGGAGCGGCGTCGTGGGCCAGGGCGCCTGGCGCGATCAGGCCGACGGGACGCGGATACCGGTGACGACTTCCGCGCTGGCCGAGCCGCCGGGTGTGCGCATCGTGGTGTCCAAGTCGCGCCGCTCGCCCCAGATCGATGCCTTTCGTCTTGCCCTGGGCGTGACCGACGAAATGAACGTCGGCAGTGTAGGCCTCAAGGTCGCGCTGGTGTGCCAAGGCGATCGCGACCTCTACCTGTATGGGGGTGAACAGACGAAGCTTTGGGACACCTGCGCACCCGAGGCGATTCTCACCGCGGCCGGCGGCCGGATGAGCGACATGGACGGCCGCCCGTTGGTCTACACCAAGACCGATCTCAACAACCGTGACGGGGTGGTCGCCTCCAACGGCCCGCTTCACGATCACGTCATCCGCGCCCTGGCCGCCGCGCGGGGGAAGTCACCAACTACGTCCCGGCCACCGTGATTCGCGACACGCGCAGGGTCGGGCTCTGCACTGAAACGCGCGTGTCCAGATCGTTGCCCACCCCGTCGATGCTCTTCCAAAGGTCGTCGAAGTTGATCGAGATGGTGATCTCACTGACCGGATAGGTGCGACTGCCGTTGGCGATCCAGAACCCATTCGCGCCTTGCGACCAATCACCGGTCACGGGGTTGAAGCCAAACCCCATCAGTTCGGTGACGTAGAGCCCCTGCGGCACGCGTTCCAACTCGGATGGTGGGGTCTTGCCGGCAAGCAAGACGAAGTTCGACGTGCCCACATGCGGCCCACTGCCCACGCCACGCCCGGCGGATCCGGTTGAGCGGCGACCGAGCTTGCGTGCCGAGTAGACATCGCACAGGAAAATGCGCAGCACGCCCTCGGAAACCACCACATTGGTCCGCGCGGCCAGGCCCTCGCCATCGAAGGGCCGCGAGCCGGGCGCGCGTGGTGCAAGCGGATCGTCCACCACCGTCACCAGAGGCGAGGCCACCGCCGTGCCCTCGCGCGCGGCCAGGTAGGTGCTCTTGCGCCACGCAGCTCCGCCTGAGACCACGGCGGCAAGTTGGCCCAGCAGGGAACGCGCTGCCTCGGGCGCGAACACGGCCGGCGCCTGACAGGTGGCAATCTTGCGCGATCCCAGCTTGGCCAGGGTACGCCGGGCCGCCTCCAATCCGACCGCCTCGGGGTCAAGCAAGCCTGAGGTGAAGCGTGAAGCCGTCCAGTAGTGACCGCTGCGTTTCTTGCCGTCAGCGTCGTCGCACACGGGCATCACAACCAGCGAGAGGCTGGTACCCCGATAGCCGCCTGAAAAGCCTGCCGAACTGGCAAAGGCGGTTGCACCCATCACGCGGCCCATGACCGCACCCTCTGAATTGGCCACGCGGGTGTCGAATTGCAGCGCCGCCTGCTCGCCCCGCTTGGCCAGACGCAAGGCCTGGGCCGCGTCGAGTGCCGGCGCCGTCTCGTCCCACAGGTCAAGGTCGGGCACAGTGCGCGCCATCTCGTGCCGCTCGGGCAGGTCGGCCAGTGGATCCGGCTCGGCCAGTTCGCACAACTCGACCGAGTCGCGCGCGAACTGCCGCATGGCCGCAGGCGAGAAGTCCGATGTGTACGTGACAGCTGCGCGATGGTCGCGCAGGACGCGCAGGCCGAGTGCCCGGCTGCTCGCCTGCTTGACCAGCTCGGGCTCGCTCAGGCGGACCTTCACCTGCAGCTCCGATCCGTCGCGTACCAGAACCTCGGCTGCATCCGCACCGGCCGCCCGGGCGTAGGCGAGCATCTCCTCGGCCCGCTCTTGGCAGCGCCGGGGATCGGGAAGCGGCGAGGTCTTCATGGCGTGCGCGTGCCTCCCACCGTGATGCGAGCGATCTTCACCGTCGGGGTCCCCACGCCCACCGGCACCGACTGCCCGTCCTTGCCACAGGTCCAAGTTCCCTCGGACAGTCTGAAGTCGTGTCCCACCATGGTCACCTGGCGCAGAACCTCGGGGCCGTTCCCGATCAAATTCACCCCGCGCAAGGGCGCCGTGAGCTTGCCATCCTCTATCAGATAGCTCTCGGTCAGCGAGAACACGAAGTCGCCGTTGGAGATGTTCACCTGGCCGCCTGAGAAATGCTTGGCATAGACGCCGCGTCTCACCGAACGCACGATGTCCTCTGGATCGTCCTGACCGCCCAGCAGAAGAGTGTTGGTCATGCGCGGCAGCGGCTGGCAGCGAAAGCTCTCGCGTCGGCCGCTTCCCGTGGGCTCGCTGCGAAAGTGGCGTGCCGAGATGCGGTCCTGCAAGTAACCGCGCAGGATGCCATCCTCGATGAGCAGGTTGCGCCGGCCCGGGTTGCCTTCGTCATCCACGTTGATCGAACCGCGCGCGTGAGCGATGGTCGCGTCGTCGGCCACGGTACACAGCCGCGAGGCCACCGACTTGCCGATCTGGTCCGTGTAGTTCGAGGTCTTCTTGCGGTTAAAGTCTGCCTCCAGGCCGTGCCCAACCGCCTCATGCAGGAGGATGCCGGACTCGCCTGGCCCCAGGACGACCTCCATGGGGCCAGCCGGAGCCTCCTCGGCGTGCAACATGGCGAGCGCGAGGCGCGCCGCCTCACGACCATGCTCCTCTGGCGTGTGCCCGGGCAGCGCGAATAGCTCGAGGCCCCGGCGCAAAGCCGTGCCCGAGCGACCACCCTGCCGCCGGTTACCCTCCTCGGCCACGGCGTGAACCCCAAGACGCAACATGGGCTGACGGTCCTGGGCCAGCCGCCCCTCCGAGGTGAACACCAGGATCTCGCGCCACTCTTCCGACAACGACGCTTCCACGCGCACGATGCGCGCATCGAATGCTCTCGCCGCGACGTCGGCCCGGCGGAGCAGCGCCACCTTGTCCGCTCCGGGCCGGGCCAGGGATGCCTCAGGCACAGGATAGGTGTCGCTGCGGGGAAGGCGCGCCAGCGCCACCGGCGCCACGCTACGACCCGACGCCGCGATCTGGCCGGCCGTGCGCGCGGCCTCGCACATGCGAGCGGCAGAAAGCTCTTCCGTGTAGGCGTAGCCGGTGGCATCCCCGCGCAACACACGCACGCCAAGCCCGACGATGAGGGCCCGACCCACGCTGCGCACCCGCTCCTCTTCCAGGACGAAGTCGGCGCCGCAACGGAACTCGAAGTACAGGTCGGCGTAATCGCCGCCCGAGGCCAGTGCCTCGCCTAGCAATCGTTCAGCCACCGCCTCGTCGATTCCCGCGAGGGGGTTCGGGGCCAGGCCGTCAGCCGATAGGAATGCCCCACTCACTCAGGGAGTGCTCAGCCCGAGTGCCTCGCTGTTCTTGGTGCGGATCTTGACCAGACCGCGCACCTCCACCTGACGAATCCGCTCGCGCGTGAGATTGAGTATGGCGCCCACGTCTTCCAGGGTGATGCCGCCTCGGTCTGCCACATCAAGCGAGCATGTTTCCGCCATCTCCCATACCTCCAGATGCGGGAAGTTGAGCTTGATGGCGCCACTGTCGGGATTCACATCCAGGTACAGGTGATGCTCGCAGCTCACGAACGGACAGGGTCGCGGCATGTTCTGGCATTCCGCACGCGTGCGCGGCCGCTCGACGTCCTCGGGGTACACCAACTCCTGCGCCAGCTTCTTCTCGTCGCGGGTCAGGCGCTTGGGTGCGATGGTCTTCGATCGGAAGCGGCCATCGCGTGACGGCACGACCTTGCGGCGAATCTTCGCCACCTCGGGTTGCGGCTGATCGTCGACCGTGTCGTCCTCTAGCTCCTCGAATTCAGCTTTCTCGTCGGCCATGTGTTCCTCCGTGGCGCGCGTTGGTCGGGGATCGCGCTAGTACAGATCGCTGCCGCCCCCCGCAGCAGCCCCCGCCGCCGCCGCCGCGGCCTGCGAGGAAAAACTCGCTTCCAGACCAGAGATCCGCCGGACCANNTTCACCGGCGGCGTTCTTTGCCGCTTCGATCTCTCGTTCGATCTCCTGGCGCCGCCCCGAGCTCAGCGCAGGCCCCTTGGCCTCCCGCTCGAAACCGGCGATGAGATCACGCAAACCTTTGCTGACGCCTTCGATCTCCAGCTTGAATTGGGAGAACGAGCGCTGGATCTCCTCGATGGTGAGGTTGCGCGCCATTAGGGTCTTCACCTGGTTCACCCGCCGGACTACCTCGGCCGGATACAGGCCGCGCGACCCGCAGTGCTTGCCCTTGCGCCCCACCCGCACAGATCGCGGGAGCAGCCCGAGCTGCACGTACTTGCGCAGGGTCGCTTCCGAGAAGCGCAGGCCGCGCGACGCGAACACGTCGACGATCTCGCGTGAGCTCATGCCCTTGGGAAACCGGCCCTCGATGTCGACCAGCTCGTCCTCGGCGAGAAGCTCGGAGGAGCGCATCGCCCCCATCTGAGCCCCAGCGTCCGCCGTTTCTCTGATTCGCTTCATTAGCCGATTGTCACTGTAGTCTATTCAATAGATTCTTCTCAAGAGAGAAAGTACTAAGCTTCTGTTCAGGTAGTCACCGCACCTGCTCAACCGTCAGTCCTCGGCCGTCAGGCGCCCGACGCTCAGCGCGCGCTCCTACTGGCACTTGAGGCCGCGTGAGCGGAGGCTGGAGACCGGAGGCCGGAGGTCGATGGCCCGGGACCAGCACGGGCGCCCGGGGTGGGCACGATGGGTCGGATTCTCACTGCACTTCCGCGGGGCACAGATTGCGATGTCCCTTAGCATCCGGCCGACAAGGCCCTTCGGGCACTCGGACCTGCCCACCCCGCCATCCGCCCCCGCGGCTGCGCCGCGCCTTCGCCGGCTTGCTAGCAAGGAGGGCCGACTAGCGCC
>PMZX01000417.1 GCA_003170035.1 Myxococcales bacterium
GTGAGGAAGAGTGCCACCGCACCGCCGCTGGCAGCCACGGGCGCGCCGAGCAACACGATGAGGGTGTCGCGCGCATTCTTGACCGAGCTGTAGACCAGGAAGGTGATCATCAGCAGGGTGACCGGGACGATGATCAGGAGGCGGGCCGTAGTCTCGCGCAACTGGTTGATCTCGCCCGCCCATTCCAGGTGCGTGTCGTAAGGCAACTTGACGTGCGCCGCGATCTTGGCCTGCGCCTCGGCGATGGTTGATGCCAGGTCGCGCCCGCGCACCGAAAACTTCACCGGTACGTAGCGCCGCAGATCCTCGCGGAAAATGACCGACGGACTGTTCTCCTCGACCACATCAGCCAACTGTCCGAGCGGCACCTGCGCACCGTCGGGCGCGGCAACCAAGATCGCGCGGATGGCACGCTGGTCGCGCCGGTAGGCTTCGGCCCAACGCACGGTGAGGTCAAAGTGTTTCTCGCCCTCGTAGACTTGGGTGATCGCCAGCCCGCCGATGGCTGCCTGGATGACCGCTGCCACGTCACCGGTGTTGAGCCCATAACGTCCGGCAGCGGTGCGCGAGGGAGTGATGCGTATCGCGGGTTGGCCGAGCGAGCGGAAAATCCCCAGGTCTGCCACCCCCCGGATGTCCTTCATGGCGGCTACGATTTCGTCGGCCTTGGTCTCATCTACCCGCAGATCCGGCCCCACCACCTTGACCGTGTTCTCGCCCTTGACGCCCGACATGGCCTCTTCCACGTTGTCGGAGATGACCTGCGAGAAATTGAACACCACGCCGGGAAAGGCGCGGGCCAGGTCGCGCTGCATATCCTCGGTCAGCGACGTTTTTGTCACGCCGGGGCGCCATTCGGACGTGCGGCGCAAAGGCGCCAGCAGCTCGATGTTGTAAAAGCCGGACACGTCAGTACCGTCGTCGGGCCGTCCCAGCTGCGAGATGACGCTCTGGATTTCGGGCCGGCTTCTCTTCTCGAAGGGACAGTCGCTCGCGTCTTCGCCCGGGCAACCAAGTACGATGGCGCGGATGTGGCCCACGTAGCGCGCCGATTTCTCCAAGGAAATCGAGGTGGGCAAGGTGGCGCGGATCCAGAAATTGCCTTCTTCCAGCTTGGGCATAAACTCGCGGCCCAGGATGCTGGCCGCCGCCAGCGCCAGCACCACCGGTGCCGCCCCCAGCAGGACCGCCCAGCGCGGTCGCCGCAGGGCGAAGGAAAACAGGGGTGCGTACAGCCGATTCACGAAACGCATGAACCAGCTCTCTCTCTCCTCCTCGTCCTGGGTCGCGGACACAGGCAAGAGTCGCGACGAGAGGGCCGGGGTGAGGGTAAGCGAGAGCAGGATGGCGCCACCGATGGCAAAGGCATAGGTTTGTGCCATCGGGGCCATGATCACACCGGCCACGCCGGTCAGGGTGAAGAGGGGCACGAAGGCCACGGCGATGATGAGGGTGGAGGAGAACACGGGCGGCCCGACTTCGCGGGCCGCGCTGGCTATGCGCTCGAAGACCGAACCTCCGCGGCGGGCAAAGTTGCGGAAAATACTCTCCATCATGATCACGGACGAGTCGACCACGATGCCGAAGTCCACCGCGCCAAGCGAGATGAGGTTGGCCTGGGTGCCGGTCGACACCATGCCGAAGAACGCGAAGAGCAGCGCGAGCGGCAGATTGAGCGCGACCAGCAGGGCCGCGCGCAGCTTGCCCAAGAAGAGCCACAGCACCAGGGAAACCAGCAGCATTCCGGTGATGAGGTTCTCCATCACGGTGCGGGTGGTCAGCTTGACCAGGTCGGCCCGGTCATAGAGGGGCTCGATGTCCATACCGGGCGGCAGCACGCGGTTCTGTCGAATGTGGTCGACGCGATCGTGAATGCCCTTGATGGTGGAGAGTGAGTCGCCCCCATAGCGCATGAGCACGATGCCTTCCACGATGTCCGGTTCACCATCGCGGCCCACAATGCCCAGGCGCGGGGCCGCACCCACTTGGACTGTGGCTACGTCGCNNACCGAACGGATGAGCCCGATGCCGCGCACGTCGAAGGATTGCTCGCCCAAGGTCAGGCGCTGCCCGCCCACGTTCTGGTTGGCATTCGCGATGGCCGACTGCAACTGCGCCAGGCTGACATTGAGGCCGCGAAGACGGTAAGGATCCACATCCACGTGATACTGCTTGGTCAGCCCGCCGAACCCCACCACGTCGATGACGCCCGGCACTTGGCGGAACTGCTTTTCCAGGATCCAGTCCTGCGCGGTCTTGAGATCCGCCGCGGTGTAGTCCTTGCCCACCACCTTGTAGCGGTACAGCTCGCCGATGGCACTCCAAGGCGAGAGCTGCCGTTGCACGCCCGCCGGCAGGTTTACGAAATTGAGCTGGTTGAGCACCCGCTGCTGAGCTGTGAAGTAGCTGGTATCCCAGCCGAAGTAGAACTTCACATCGGCCAGGCCGAAGAGCGACTGCGAGCGCACGTGTTCCAGCCCCGGCATGCCCACCAGCCCGGTTTCGATCGGCAGAGTGACGTAGCGTTCGACCTCCTCGGCGCTCCAACCTTCCGGCTGCGCGATGATCTCGATCATCGGCGCCACCGGGTTGGGATAGGCCTCGATGTCGAGCTGCACGTACGAGCGAATGCCAATGCCGACGAGCGCCAGGGTGGCCATGAACACCAGGAAGGGCGCGCGGATGGCGGCCGAAACCAATCGCTCNNTTGGCCAGGTTGCGCAGCACCGGCAGAAAGTCGCCGCCCTGCTCCTCATTGACCACCACAGGCCGGCGTTCGAAGCGCAGGAGGCCGTCCGGCGTCTTGCCCACCTCGACGAACACCATGGTCTGGTCGCCGAGGCGCAGGAGCGCGCTGCGCGGGACGGCGAGCGCGACTTCGCGGTCCACCGGCAGGAGCACGGTGGCATACATCTCGGGCTTCAGTGCGCGGTCGGGATTGGCGATCTTGCAGCGGACTTTCGAGGTGTGGGTCGCGGGATCGAGCGTATCGGAAACCCAATCGGCCCGCCCGCGGAAGACCCGGCCGGGATAGGACACGACCGCGGCCAGGCAGGCGGTGCCTGCCTTCACGCGCCCGAGATCCATCTCGAAAAC
>PMZX01000157.1:0-131 GCA_003170035.1 Myxococcales bacterium
CTCCCAGCTGAGCTACAGCCCCGCAACCCGCCGAACGGGTCAGGGGATTGTACTTGCGGCGATCGGGTTTGCAACCAGGAAGTCCCGGAAGGTCTATTCTCGACAGGACCATGGCGCGCCACATCGACCCG
>PMZX01000157.1:261-8415 GCA_003170035.1 Myxococcales bacterium
TCGACCGGCGGCTTCACTGATTGCCTGCTCCAGCGGGGCGCGCGGCGCGTGTACTGCATCGATGTCGGGCACGGCCAGCTCGATTGGAAGATCGCCTCGGATCCGCGGGTGGTCGTCATCGATCGCACCAACATCCGCCTCATGCCGCCCCAGCGCGTTCCCGAACCCTGCGCGCTCGCCGTGGTCGACGTCTCTTTCATTTCTTTGCGCCTGGTGCTGCCCGTGTTGCCCGCCTTGCTTCATCCAGGCGCGCCTGTGGTTGCTCTGGTCAAGCCGCAGTTCGAGGTGGGACGGGCCAAGGTGGGCAAGGGCGGCATCGTGCGCGACGAGGCGGATCGGCAGCGCGCGCTCGACGAGGTGAAGGCCGTCGCGCGCGGTCTGGGCTACCAGGTTCTGGGCGAGACGACCTCCCCCATCACGGGAGGCAAGGGCAACGTGGAGTTTCTCCTCTACCTTCGCAATCGCTAGCCCGCCACGGCGAGCGCGAACAAAGCAAAGAGTGTCTGTCGTCCCTCTGGTGCTCTGGCGGTTCGCCGTTTATTGTGATCCCCGATGGACATTCTGGTCACCGGCGCGGCCGGATTCATCGGTTCTCACCTGGCCGAACGGCTGGTCGCGCGCGGGGATCGGGTCACCGGTTTCGACAACTTCGACGAATTCTATCCGCGAGCAGTCAAGGAACGGAATCTGGCGGGGCTGCGCCGAAACCCGGGCTTCCGCCTGGTCGAGGGTGACCTGACCGACCCGAACGACATCGACGTCGCCCTGGACGCCGTGGGCAAGCTGGACGCGGTGGTGCACCTCGCCGCCCTGGCCGGGGTGCGGCCATCGATCAAGACTCCGCAGCGCTTCTGGGCGGTGAACGTGACCGGCACACTGCACCTTCTCTCCGCCTGTCGCGATCGCGGCATCAAGCGGTTCGTCTTCGGCTCGTCGTCCTCGGTCTACGGCAAAGACAGTCAGGTCCCCTTCTGCGAGGCGGATCCCTGCAGCCGGCCGCTCTCGCCCTACGCGGCCACCAAGCGGGCGGCCGAGTTGCTCGCCTACACCGAGCACCACCTGCACGGCTTGTCGGTCACTTGCTTGCGCTTCTTCACCGTGTACGGCCCGCGCCAGCGACCCGACTTGGCGATCCACACATTCACCCGGCTGATTGCCGACGGCCAGCCGATTCAACTCTTCGGCGACGGAACCACTTCGCGGGACTATACTTGGATTGACGACATCCTCGACGGCGTACTGGCCGCCATCGCGCAGCAGGCGCGGAACACCGCTCCCGCATATCGCATCTACAATCTGGGCGGCGCGCGTCCCACCAGTCTGAAGAATCTGGTCGACCGCATCGCCGCCGCCCTGGGCAAGCCGGCCCGCATCGACTGGCTGCCCGAACAGCCGGGCGACATGCCGCACACATTGGCCGACCTGGATCTATCCCAGNNCTAGCCTCCCCTTCCAATTCCGTAGTACGTGAACCCGGCGGCACGCAGGTCTGACGGTTCCCAGACGTTGCGCCCATCGACGACCAGCGGCGTGCGCATGAGGCCGTACAGGCGCTCGAAGTTGGGCCGGCGATAGTCGCGCCATTCTGTGACCAAGGCCAGGGCATCGGCGCCCTCGGCGCATTGGTAGTTGGAGGCCTGGAATTCCACCCGCTCACCCAGGATCTTGCGTGCCGCCGGAATAGCGACGGGATCGGTGGCTGCCACGCGCGCACCGGCGGCCAGCAAGTCCTCGATGAGGACCAGAGCTGGCGCCTCGCGCACGTCGTCGGTGCCGGGCTTGAAGGCAAGCCCCCACACGGCGATCTTGCGACCCTGAAGGCCGCCGCCAAAGTGCTCCAGCAGGCGTTCGGCCAGAAGGTGTTTCTGCCGCTCGTTGACCGCTTCGACCGCTGCCAGGATTTGTAGATGCGTGCCCGCTTCCTTTGCGGTGCTGATCACCGCGCGCAGATCCTTGGGAAAGCAGCTTCCGCCGAATCCCGCCCCCGCGTACAGGAACTTGGTGCCGATGCGTGCGTCGGAACCCAGTCCCTTGCGCACGAGTTCGATGTCGGCGCCCACCGCGTCGCACAGACCGGCCAACTCGTTCATGAACGAGATGCGCGTCGCCAGCATGGCGTTGGCGGCGTACTTGGTCAGCTCGGCCGAGCGGCGGTCCATCACCAGGATGCGGTCACTCGATCGGGTGAACGGCGTGTACAAGGCCTGCAGGGTGTGGAGCGCGCGCGGGTCGCTGGTCCCGACGATCACGCGATCGGGCTTCATGAAGTCGTTGACCGCATCGCCCTCCTTGAGAAACTCGGGGTTGGCTGCAACTGCGAATTTGTGGCGCGCATGCTGGCGTACGATCGCCTCGACCTTGTCGCCGGTGCCGACCGGCACGGTGGACTTGGTCACCAGCACGGCCCAGCCGGAAAGGGCGCGCGCGGCGGTTTCTGCGCCCTGGAAGATGTAGCGGAGATCGGCCGAGCCGTCGGGCGCGGGCGGAGTGCCCACCGCCAGAACCACGACCACGGCGCCAGCCACAGCGGCAGATATGTCGGTGGTAAAGGCGAGTCGGCCTTCTTGCAGGTTGTGGGCGATCAACTTGTCCAGGCCGGGTTCGTAGATAGGCACCTGGCCCTGCTTGAGCACGGCGATCTTTTCCCCGTCTATGTCGCAGCAGGTGACGTCGTTGCCCATGTCCGCGAAACCCGCACCCGCGACCAGTCCGACGTAGCCGGTCCCGATGACACAGATTTTCATAGTGGAGCAGCCTAGCACAGTGGACTCTTGCAGCCGCAGGGCTGCAATGTGGAATAATGGCCTGCATGCAGGTGATGATTCTTGCGGCTGGCCGTTCGACCCGCCTCGGCTCTTTGGGCCTGGCTCTTCCCAAGCCCCTGCTTCCGGTGTGTGGCTATCCCGCGGTGACCTTTGTCCTGGCGTTGTGTCGGCAAGCCGGCCTGCACGACATCGTGATCAACCTGCACCACCACGGCGACAAACTGGGCAAGACCCTGGGCGACGGCTCGCAGTTTGGCGTCAGCCTGCGCTACTCAGTCGAAGAAGAATTGCTCGGCACCGGCGGGGGAGTGGGCAAGGCCCGCGCGCTCTTTTCATCCGAACCGGTGCTCATCATCAACGGCAAGGTTGCGGCCGATGTCGATCTGCGCGCGGTCATTGCGGCCCACGCCCAGGCGCCTCGGGGAACGGTGGCCACCATGGTGCTGCGTACGGATCCTCATCCCGAACTGTGGGCGCCCATTGGCGTGGATACGGACGGCAAGGTGATGAGCATCCGAGGGCAAAGCGTGGCCCACGGCGCGCCCCTCGCCCCGCGTATGTTCACCGGCATTCAGGTGGTCGAATCGACGTTGCTCGACCGCCTGCCTGCCGGCGTGTCCGACCTTATCGGAGACGCGTACATTCCGGCGCTGCGAGCCGGAGATCGCATCGGATTCATGACCATGACCGGCTACTTCGCCGAGCATTCCACGCCGGGAAGCTATCTCGCCGGGAACCTGGCCTTGCTTGCCAACCCCGACCTGCTGTCACATCCACCCGGGCCTCTTGTGGGCGTAGATTCCGCCGCGCAGATCGATGCCTCGGCTCGGATCGTGCCGCCGGTTCGCCTCGCGGCCGGGGCGGCGGTCGAGGCGGGTGCCGTGGTGGGGCCGTGGGCCGTGGTGTGCGGCGGCGGCCGCGTGTCGGCCGGCGCGCAAGTGGTTCGCAGTGTGGTGTGGTCAGGCGCAACCGCCCGAGGAAACACAGTGGGAACCATCGTGGCCCCCGAGGGCCCGTTTCTCGCCGAAACGACTCCGCCGCCGCAGATGGTGTGATCGCCGGCCTCCGGTCTCGCCTATCTTCCTCCCACCGCGGGCGTTGAGGCCTGCTCGCGCAGGCAGACGCGGACAGCCTCCACCAGGCTGCGTTTGTGGCGCGATTTGGGCAAGAAGACATTGGCGCCTGCGGACAGCGCGCGCTGGCGGGTCGACTGCGAAGTGCGCGACGAGAGGACGACGATGGGTAGGCCGCGCAGGGTCGGTTCGTTTCGAATCCGCGCGATCAGCTGGAACCCGTCCACGCGCGGCATTTCCAGCCCAGTCACCACCGCGTCGAATCGCCGCTCGCCCAGCATCTCCCACGCATCCCAGCCGTCCTCTGCGGCGACGGTCTGGTAGCCGCCGACGGAGAGCAAGCGCGAAGCACTCTCGCGCGCCATGCGCGAATCGTCGACGATGAGCACGCGGGGTTGTCCTCGCCGAGGCCCGGGTGGCGCAACTCGGGGCGGCCCAAAGGCCGCGTCGGCAAGCGTGCCCAGGTCGAGCACAAGTTGCGCCTTGCCAGCTCCCGACGCGGTCACCCCGGCGTAGAGCGGAATCAGCCCGAGCAGCGGGCCTGCCGGTCGGATCACCACGGTGCGCGGACCGATGACCTTGTCGCAGGTGAAGACGAAGTCGCGGCCGCCGTAGCGCACATGCAAGGCCGCCGCGCGCCGGCCCGGGGGTAGCTCGACGCCCAGCAAGGCATGCAGGCGCAGAAGAGGCAGCGAGGGTACGGTCCCGGCCGGCTGGTCGGTCAGCATGGGCGTCACGAGGGAATTGCCAGCCAGCATGTCAGGCCCCACCGGCAGTGCTTCGACGACGTAGGCAGCCGGCACGACGTAGACTTGGCCGCCCAACTTGAAGAGCATGGCCTGCGCGATCGCGGCCGTGAGCGGCACCGAGAGGCGAAACCGCGTGAAGACGCCCGCCTGGTACTCTAGCTTCACCTCGCCGCCCATGTGCGCGATGGTGCGCTCGACGATATTGAGGCCCATGCCTCGGCCGGCCAGCGGGTCCGAATGGGGTCGGGTGGAGAACCCCGGCTCGAACACCGCCGCGAGCAAGCCCTTTTCGTCCAGCGCCGCGGCCGCCGCTTGGCGTCCGGTGCGCCGCAACGCCTTTTGGACCGCCTCCCGATCGAGGCCTCCCCCGTCGTCCTCGAAGGTGAGGAAGACGCAGTCGGCCTCTTGCGTGGTCTTGATCTCGATGCGACCGCGCGCAGGCTTGCCGCGCTGGGCGCGCACCTCGGCCGATTCGATCCCATGAGCCAGGGCATTGCGCAGAAGGTGAAGCAAGGGGTCGGCGAGTTGGTCGACCAGGCTCTTGTCCAGTTCGACCTCGCCGCCCGTGACCACCATTTCCACCGGGCGATGGCAGGTGCGCTCCAGCTCGCGCATGGCCGAGCCGAGCCGGCTGTACAGCCATTCCATGGGCACGAGGCGCGCGCGCCGGATCTGCTCTTCAAGTTGCTCCGAGGTTTGGCGCATGGAACCCGCGTCGGCCCCCAGCGCGCGGGCCGTGCGGTCCAGATAGGACGCGAAGTTGGCGAGCGCGACCTCCGCCTCGCCCAAACGGTCAAGAAGCCGCGTCCTCCCTTCCTGCTGTGGCAATACTACAGTGCTTGCGGTCAAGTCCGCTCCCAGTTCGCCCAAAGTGGTCCGCATGCTTTCGCGGACGACGCGCAGATCACGCATCACGCTCTCGAGCTCATTCACGCGCCGCTCGAGGCGCGTACGCAGGATGACGAGATCGCCCACGCCATCGAGGAGCACATCCAGCCGCTCGGCCTCGACCCGGAGCATGCCTTCGCCGCTCGCGCGCCGATCGGCGACGGCGCGCCGGTCAGTCGGTCGGCGGCGCTCCGCCGTTCCCTGCAGGACGGTGACGGCTTCCAGCGGATCGGCGCCGCGCGCGGGCGGGGCTGTCAGACGGGCGCTGGTAAGCAGCGCGCGCAGAGAGGAGATGCCCTCATCGATTCGTTCCAGGATTCCAAAGGTGGGCGCGAGCTTCCCGATCCGCATCTCGGAACACAGCTCTTCCAGTTCATGAGCGGCCCGTGCAATGGCGTCGTGGGCCACCGAGCCCGCCGCACCCTTGAGCGTGTGTAGATGGCGAAACAAGGCGTCCACCAGTTGTGGATCCACCTCCAAGGTGGAATCAGCAGCGCGCGCCAGCGCCCGCTGCGCCTCCGCGATCTGGCGCAGGCGCTTGTCGGCCTCGTCGAGAAACAAGCCGCGAAGCAGTTCAGCGTCGTCCGGGCTCCACTCGCCAAGCGGGCCGCGCTCGCCGCTGTCCGAGCCGTCTTTGCCGGGCGATGACATGGCACCAGCTAGCGCTCGTTCTCTGTCGTGCCGTCGGCCAGCACAGCCAGCACGCGCCGTAGCGCATCGCCGAGCGGCGTGGTTGCGTCGTCCAGCAGGGGCGCAAGCGGTTGTAGAAGGCCGGTGATCGCGGCGCTCCGTTCGCGCAGGGCTCGCGCCAGATCGGCCTCGCCGTGGCCGGCGAAGCGCAGCCGCGTCAGCGCCTGGGTCAGCTCCTTCACGGCGGCGGCCAGAGCCACGGTGTCGCGTCCCGCCTGGGCGGCAGAGGCGGCCAGCGTCTCGGCCACCTTGCGAAGCTCCTCAATGGTGTGGTTGGCTTCGCTGGTCGAGTTCACGATGGTCTGGATGAAGGCTCCGATGTCCTTGGTGGCCGCCGTCGAGCGCTCGGCCAGTTTGCGCACGTCCTCGGCCACCAGGCCGAAAGCCTTGCCCTGCACGCCCGCGCGCGAGGCCTCGATGGCCGCGTTGAGCGCTAGGATATTGGTCTCCGACGTGACGTCGTCGAACAACTCCACGATCTGGCCGATCTCGTCGGAACGTGCCTCCAGCGCCTTCAGCTTGCGCGCAATCTCAGCGATGGCCGCCTGCTGGTGAGACACGCCGTCGCTTATCACCTGGGTGGAACGCCTGAGCCCCTCCGCGACCGACAGGGTATGGGTGGCGCTGCCTGCGATCCGGCTGGCATGCCGGTCCAGCGCTTCCAGCATTTCGTTCAGCGCGCGGGCCAGGGGTGTCAGGGTGGGGGTGTTTTCCTCAGCGCGCACTGTCAGATCGCCACCCTTGGCGGCGTTCATCACGTGCAGGAGGTTCTCCATTCCGCTACTGCTTTTGGTCATGGACTTGTCACCGTGCTGATGGCGTGGCGAACGTGATCGATGGCCTGCTGGGCGCTTATCAGCAAGGCGGGGCCGTCGGCGTCGAGCACCGTGGCGGCCACAAAAATCGGCCGCGGGGGCGGTGGCCGGCTGTGCTGCTCGTCGACCCGGCCCAGGCGCACCTCACGTTCCACGGCCAGGGCGGCGGCAATCGCCGGCGTGTTGGCATCGGGGGCGGTCTCGATCAAGATGAGTCTCTCGGCGTTCATGGGATCGGGTATGCCGTCGCCATTCGCCTCGCCGGCCTGGGGAAAGTACACACCCAGGTCCAGCACGGGCAGGATCTGGCCTCGCACCGGGGCAATCCCGCGCATCACGGGCGGGGCCAGCGGCACCGGCGTCAGCCCCGGCATGGGCAGCATCTCGCGCACCACGCTGGCGGGCAGGGCGCAGCGCAGGCCGCGCAGGTGGAAGAAGACCACATCCAGGTTGGAAGACGCCGCCACAATCACCCAACCATCGGCGCCACGCGTCTGCGGATGAACTTGCAGCGCAGGAGCCGGAACAACACTTGGGTTACATCGTACGAGCCCATCTTTGATAGCTGGATGATGTCGCGCACGGTGTTCTTTCCGTTGACGATTTCGAGCAGGACGGCTTCTTCGCGCAGCAACCGGTGGTCGTCGAACGAAGCGATCTTGTCCTCGTTGCGCACGAAAACCATGTCGAAGTTGTCAATCTCTTGTCCGATCACGCGCCACTCGTCGACCCGCCGAAGGCCCTGCATGATGAGCCCGTCGATGGGCAGGCCCAGGGTCGCTTCGCGTGCAGCCGGCGAGGGCTCGGCCGCGGGGTGGAAGGAGAAGAGTCCGTCGCCCCAGCGCAGGCCCTCGAAAACCAAGGCGGTCGTCTGCTGTGCCATGGCCCTTCGCAGTCCCGCTTCGGTGATGAGGCCGCGGCGGCACAGATCGGCGCCCAGCAGCCCGCCACCCGGGGTGGCACGCCGTTCCTCGAGAACCTCGTCCAGCTTGGCACGCTCGATCTGTCCACCGCGCACCAGGAAATGTCCGAGCAGGAACTCATCGGCCACGCCCTGGGCGCCGGCGAAATCGATGCGGCCTTTGTTCACGCAGATCTCGATGCTGGCTTTCTTGCCTGTGAGGCGCAGCGCGCCGGAATGCTGCCGGTCTTGCAGCAAGAGCAGCACGTCGGC
>PMZX01000157.1:8430-16787 GCA_003170035.1 Myxococcales bacterium
TGTTTCTCCAGGGCGTGGTGCACCACTGCGAGGAGCGCGTCTGGCGAGAAAGGCTTGGGCAATACGTCGACCACGCTGGCCAGGCTGGAAAAACAGACGCCCGCCTCCTCGCCCTTGGCGCTCATCACGACCACGGGCACGGTGGCCAGGGCCACGTTTCCAGAAATGGCCCGGCACACATCGTCCCCATTCAAATCGGGCAGAAGGTAGTCGAGGAGCAGGAGGTCCGGCGGCCGCTCGGTGGCTGCCAGGATGCCAAGCTCGCCGGACTCCGCGGTCGACACGCGGAAGCCCGCCTTGGCCAGCGTCATCTCGACCAGCTTCAGGATCGTGGGACTGTCGTCAACGACAAGGATGCTCTCGTCTTGCATCAGTATCTGGTTCCATTCCCGAACCGAACACATCAAGTTACCACGCCAGACGTGCAGAACGAAGGCCCCGTCGCAGGAGAGGTAGGCGTAGGTAGTCGTTGGTATGCAAACGACCTGGCCCCGCTACACTCAGGTATGCGAGCAATGATGCCGATGTTGTGTAGGACGTTCTATGGATGCGGCCACATGGCTCAAGCAACTCGGTGACCAGTCTGGCCAGACTGACAAGCGCGCGCGCCTGGCGGAACTGGTCGCCTACATCAGTTCGGTCCGCACCCTGGATGACCTCTTGTTCGAGGCCACCGATCGCAGCAGCGCATTCTTGAACGCGGAACGCACAACGCTGTTCATGTCTGATGCCCAGGGCCAGCTGCGGTCCATGGCTTGGATAGAAGACTCTGTGCGCGAGCTGCGCCTGCCGCGCGATCCGACCAACGTGATCGGCTTCGCGTTCGCCTCCAAGGCTCCGCTCAGCTTCAAGAACCTGAACGATGCGAACGAGCTGGCGCGCCTGCATCCGCGCCTGCGGCCCGACGATCGGCTGGAACGATGGCTGGGGATCGCGATCCGGGGCGCCATCGTGGCGCCACTGCTGGTCGGCGATCTGCCTTTTGGCGCCTTATTGGTGGTCAATCGCCAGGATGAATCCGGGCTCTTCGTGCCGCGCGATCTGGTCTACGCTGGCGATCTGTGCCGGGCTATGGCTGCAGTCTTGTCCGGGCTACTGGGGCCGCGCGAGGCGTCCGCGCCGCAGCCCGCTGCAACCACACCCGTGCCGCGCGCAGCGGTTCCGGGTGAGCGCTCGACTCCCCCGGCGCCGGCCGCGGGCCAGTCCAAGAAAGGGCCCCCCACCCCCGTCGCGAAGGCGGCCATCGTCCCGCAGGAGCGTATAGAAAAGAAGCCGGCAGGCAAGTGGGACAGCCTTGTCGAGGGCGGCATTCTGCCGCTCGAAACCCTGACCAAGGCGCTCTCCTCGGCGGAGCAAGCCGAGCAAGATCCGGCCCGCTATCTGATCGAGAAGGTGGGGGTGAATCGCGCGGAGGTCGAGAAGGCGCTCTCGACCTACTACAACGCGCCCTTCTACCGTTTCACCTCCAGCCAACTCATCCCGGAAGACCTGCGCGGCCGCCTGCGCATCGAATATCTAAAGAAGATGGGTGCGGTGCCGATCGAGCGGCGCGGCCCGAGGCTCATCGTGGTCATCGACGACCCGACGGATTTCTCCCGCTGCGATGCCCTGCGTGCCATCGAGACGGATCGCGAGGTGGTCTTTTACGTCGGCCTCAAGGACGAGATCGCCGCCTGCATCGAGTACTCGTACGGCTTGCGGCCGGATGTCAATGTCCTGCTCAAGGAACTGTCCGACGACGAGAGCGCTGGGGCCATAGACGAGCCTGGCGACGATGAAAAGGAAGGTGAGGAGTCGGACAGCGCCATCATCAAGCTGGCCAACCAAGTCATCATCGACGCCTTCCAGCGGGGGGCGTCCGATATACACATCGAGCCCTATGGCAAGGAGGACAACACCCGCATCCGCTTCCGCATCGACGGCGATTGCGTGAAGTATCAGGAGATTCCGCCCATCTTTCGCAATCCCTTGGTGGCGCGCTTCAAGATCATGGCCAAGCTGGACATATCCGAACGGCGCAAGCCCCAGGACGGAAAGATCAAGTTCCGCATGCGCGATCGCACCATCGAGCTGCGCGTCGCCACCTTGCCCACCGTCAACGGGAATGAAGACGTGGTCATGCGCATCTTGGCCGCTTCCAAGCCCCTCCCTCTCGACGAGATGGGCATGAGCCAGCGCAACCTCGACGAGATGAGGAAGCTTTTGGCCAAGCCCTACGGCTTGGTCCTGTGCGTGGGGCCTACCGGGTCCGGCAAGACCACGACGTTGCACTCGGCGCTCGGTTCGATCAACACCACCGACATGAAGATCTGGACGGCCGAGGACCCGGTGGAAATCACCCAAGCAGGTCTGCGCCAGGTACAGGTGCAGTCCAAGATCGGCCTCGATTTCGCTTCGGCCATGCGCGCCTTTCTGCGTGCCGACCCGGACGTCATCATGGTGGGCGAAATGCGTGACACGGAAACCGCCAGCACCGGCGTCGAGGCGTCGCTCACGGGCCACCTGGTGCTCTCCACCCTGCACACCAACAGCGCGCCGGAAACCATCACCCGCCTCATCGACATGGGCCTGGACCCGTTCAGCTTTGCGGACGCGTTGCTGGGCGTGCTGGCGCAGCGGCTGACCCGCGGGCTGTGCAAGAAGTGCCGCGAGCAGTACGACGCGACCGACAACGAGGTGGATGAGATCATCCAGGCCTTCGGTGAAGAAGAGTCCGCCCGTCGTGGCTTTGCGCGTGGCCGGATCAAGATGTGGCGGGGCGTGGGATGCGAGGCCTGCAGCAAGACTGGCTACAAGGGGCGTCTTGCGGTGCACGAACTCTTGGTGAACGACGACGCGATCAAGGTGGCAATCGCCAAACGCGCGCCGGTCGAAGAGGTGCGTCGGCTGGCCGTGGCCGGGGGCATGACCACGCTGCTCCAGGACGGCATAGAGAAGGCTCTGGCCGGCAAGACTGACGTGAAGCAGGTCATGGCCGTCTGCTTGCGGTAAGCTGCAATCCGAAGTTTCCCGCATACGCTCCTAGGAATTTCCGGCTAGTTCCAATAACATCCGGACCGAGCACGCTGCTGTCCATGGACGGTTTTCCGCGACGCTTCGGCGGGTACGTACTGGTCAAGCCCCTGGCCCGAGGGGGCATGGGAGCTCTCTATCTGGCGGTCCACGGGCAGCGGGGTCTGGAGAAGCTGTGCGTGGTCAAGACGGCCTTGCCGCACCTGGCGGGCAAGAGCTACGTGCAGCGATTCAAAGACGAGGCCAAGGTGGTTGTGCGCCTCAGCCACGGAAACCTGGTGGGCGTGTTCGATGCCGGCCAGGTCTCGGGCGAAATCTACCTCGCCATGGAGTTTGTCGAGGGCAAGGACCTACGCGCGGTGTGGAATCGCTGCGCCCAGAAAGGCATCGCATTCCCGCTGCCGGTGGCCGCCCACATCGTCAAGGAGCTGATGCGGGGCCTCGCCTATGCGCACGGGTTCGAAGGGCTCCGCCTGGTCCACCGCGACGTATCGCCGCCCAACGTGCTGCTTTCCTATTCGGGAGAGGTCAAGCTGACCGACTTCGGCCTGGCCACGTCCACCCTGAAACTGGAGAAGACGGCGCCCGGCGTGATCTTCGGCAAGGTCAGCTACATGGCGCCGGAACAAGCGCGCGCGGAGACGCTCGACGGTCGTAGCGACATCTATTCCGCAGGCGTCATCCTGTGGGAGCTTCTAACCGGCCGGCAGCTTTTCGCCGCCGGTGCGCGTCCCCCGGGTGCAGCAGGGCAGGAGCAGGAGGATCTGCTGGAACGGGTGCGGCATCCGGAGATCATGCCCCCCTCGAAGCGCGCCATTCGGGTTCCGCCCGAACTGGATGAGATCACCATGAAGGCGCTGGCGGTGCGGCCCGAGGACCGCTACCAGACCGGCGAGGAGTTGCGTTCGGATCTGGCGGCTTTCCTGGCCAAGACAGCCCCCGCCATGGACGGGCATCAGGTAGCGCACTTCATGCGCGAGTTGTTCGGGGACATCATCCAGCGGGAGCGCGAGGAACGGCAGGGTCTGCTGGCCAGCGCGGCGGCGTTGTTGGACGCGACGGGCGAGAGTCAACAGTCCCCGGCGCACTCGGCCGACGCGGAGGCCAAGGCCGACCGAGCCGACACCGCCCCGCTCGGCCGGCGGGGCAAGCCCGAGGTGCCACAAGAAAGCGGTCGCGCGTCCGAAGAGGGGTCGCGCATGGTGGGCGCCCTGCTGGCCGGGCGCTATCAGATCAAGCGCCTGCGCGGCGAGGGGGGCATGGGGCGGGTGTACGAGGCCGAACACATCGAGATCGGCAAGCGTGTGGCGGTCAAGGTCCTGCACCCGGCCTACTCGCGCACGCCCGATCTGGTCGAGCGCTTCCGCCGCGAGGCGCGCGCGGCCTCGCGCATCGAGCACCCGAACGTGGTCAACGTGACCGACTTCGGCACCACCGCCGAAGGCTCGCTGTTCTTCGTGATGGAGTACATCGAGGGGATCGAGCTGGGCTTGCTCATCCATCGGGAGGGGCCGCTGGCGGTCAACCACGCCCTGCGTATCACCGAGCAGATGTGTGCGGCCTTGCAGGCTGCCCACGATGCGGGCGTCATCCACCGCGATCTCAAGCCGGAGAATATCTTGCTGGTCGGCCCAGCGAACGCGCGCACCCCCAATGGGCACGGGGCGCAGCCGGGTGAGGAAGCCGTGGATGCGACGCTCGATCTGGTCAAGGTGCTCGATTTCGGCATCGCGAAGAGCGACGAGATCGACGACAGCCCGCGCATCGGTAAGCGCCTGACCCGTCCGGGTGTGGCCATGGGCACGCCTGAATACATGGCGCCCGAGCAGGCCGCGGGCCATCCCGCCGATCCGCGCTCGGACATATATGCGGTGGGTTCGATCCTGTACGAGATGTTGACCGGCATTCCCCCCTATGACGGCGAGAACGTCATGGAGATCCTGCACAAGAAGGCCAACGAGCCGCCGCGTCCCATTCTCGAGATGAGACCAGATGTGCCCGCGCAGGTGGTAGCCCTGGTGGACCGGGCCATGGCGCGTGATCCGGCCGCTCGGCCGCAGAGCATGGCCGTGTTGGCGCGCCAGATTCGCGAGGTCGAGATCGCTTTGTCGGTGACGCCGGCGCCTGTGCTGCTGGCCTTGCCGCCTGCCCCTGAGCCGCGCGCTGACGAATCTTCAGCCAACCGGGATTTCCTCACCATCCCGGGTCGCCTGTGGGCTATGGGCAGGTCCTGGCGCTGGCTTCTCCTGGCCATGGCCGTCCTGGGAGCGCTGGCGGTTGCGGTGGCTACGCGAGGACACGAGCACGCGCCGGTGCGACCCAGGCCGGGTGGAGTGGTCCCGAGCACGGCGGCCGCACCGGTGCCGTCCCTGATTCTGCCTGACGCCGCGGCGGTCCCGGACACTCAGATCCTGTCGGACGCCGAGGAGTCCGATGCAGAAGAAAACCAGGTGAGCGCTGAGCCGGCCCCGGCAGAGGAAACCACCAGGCGCGAAGCAAGTGCACGTCCCAGGCCGCCGCGCATCCCGTCCAACGGGGCCTTGTCCCAGGCGGAGAGCAGCAAGATCCTGCAGGAAGGGCGCGACTTTTTGCGGGCCCAGCGTTTTGAAGAGGCCGGCGCGGCCTTCGAGCGGTTGGCCCACGCGGGTCGGAGCCGCGGGCCCGCGCTGGTGGGCCTGGCCAAGATCGCGTTCCAGAAGAAGGAGTACCAGGAGGCGGTCGATCGGGCGCGTGAAGGCGCACGGGCCGGTGGTGGGGCCGAAGCACGCGTGGTGTTGGGCGACGCCTACTTCCGCCTGGAAAAGTTTGCAGAGGCGCGCAAGGCGTACGAGGAAGCGCTCAAGCTGGACCCCGAGAACCGGACCGCGCGGCAGAATCTGGATCTGGTCGAGCGCCGGGGAAACTAGGCGATGGGGGCCGGGTGAGCACGCACTTTCCGCGCCATTTCGGCAAGTACGTGCTGCTGCGCCCGCTGGCCAAGGGCGGGATGGGCGAAATCTACATGGCAGCCCTGGGGCAGATGGGCGGGTTCGAGAAGTTGTGCGTGATCAAGAAGGTCTTGTCGGAAAGGGCCGATCCGAGCAAGGCCAAGCGCTTTCTCGACGAGGCCAAGGTGGTGCTGCGGCTCAACCATTCGGCGCTGGTCAACACCTTCGATGCCGGCGAAGTGGGCGGNNATGGAGATGGTCGAGGGCAAGGACCTGCGCGAGGTATGGAACCGTTGTGTGCGCCGACGCCAGCGCATCCCCATCGAGGTCGCCCTGCACGTGGCGCGCGAGGTGGCGCGGGTTCTCGCCTACGTGCACAGCTACGGCGATCTCAAGCTGGTCCACCGTGACATCGCCCCGCCCAACATCCTGCTCGCCTACAACGGCGACGTGAAACTCACTGACTTCGGGCTGGCGCGCAGCGAGCTCAAGGAGGAGAAAACCCAGCCCGGGGTGGTGTTCGGCCGCGCCGCCTATCTCGCGCCCGAGCAAGCCCGCGGCGAGGTGGCCGACGCCCGCACCGACGTGTACACCCTGGCCATCGTGCTGTGGGAGCTGCTGACCGGGCACCAGTACCTGCCCATCTCGGGCCTGGATCCGGCGGCCGGTCTGGCGCTGGTCCGCCACCCCAAGCCCACGCCGCCGTCGTCGCGCGCGCCGTGGATTTCGCCCGAGCTGGACAAGGTCGTGCTGCGGGCGCTGGCCCCAGACCGCGAGCAGCGCACCCAGAGCGCCGAGGAGTTTCGGCTGGCGCTCTCGGATGTGATCGCGAAAACCGCGCCCCGGACCGACCCGGCCCGCGTGGTCGAACTGATGCAGACGATTTTTCAGGAGTCGATCGACAAGGAGCGCGCCGAGCGCGACCACCTGCTCAAGGTCGCGATTCCGGCCTTTCGGGCGTCCGTGCCTGCGCCGCCTGCGTCCGACGAGGTCGACGGGCGGGTCACCGTGCCGTTGGAGTCATTGGCAAGCGCGGAGAAGAGTGGCCGCGCATCGGCACCGAACGGTCAGGCACCTGCCCAGGCCAAGCCTAGGCGGAACACGAGTGGCCATGTTCCTGAAGCGAAAGCCGAAGGGGGCAATGGCGCGCACCTTCCCGGCGTCACCCCGTCGGCGGTCGCGGCCGAAGGACGCCGCGCCCGGCGCGAGGCCGCCATGCGCGTGCTGTCCGAACTGGCCGCCGAGGACGCAGGAACCACCCCGGCGCCTGTGCAGGCACGCAAGTAGGGCGGGGTTCTGCTTCACCTCTGCGTAGCCGACCCACCAGGCTTCGGTCATGAGTCAGGGGGATTGAGCGCCCTGAGCCGAGAGAGACATCCGCACCGAGGGGCTGTCCACAAATGAGCCAGAAACAAACGCCCCTGCTACTGGAATGGTTGGGTACGAGGGCACGGGAAGGCTTTCCGGCTTTGATCTGACAGGAGGCACCATGGCACGATATTTCGCATCACAGCGGCGCCGCGGTTGGTTGCAGGACGAACTGAACCTGTGCGGGCTGGTTTCGGTTTTGTTGATTGCACTCATGGCTGGCTGTTCTTCCTCGAACTCGCCAGGCGCTTCAGGGGGCAGCGGAGGTAGTGCAAGCACCGTCGTAGGCGGCAGCACGAGCGCAGGCGGCGGACAGACCACAGTCGGCGGCGCCAGCAGCACCACGAGTGCGACCCCGACGGGTGGATCGAGCAGCCCGGGCGGAACGATTGCCCCTGTCGGGGGCACCACGGGCGCTGGGGGCGTCGGTGGGGCCACGACAGGAAGTAGCGGCACGACCGGCGGCGGCGGGACGACGAACAGTGGCGGAACGACCGGCCGTGGCGGCACGACTGGCAGCGGTGGCACGACAGAAAGTGGCGGGACGACGGGCGGCGGCGGCACGACGAACAGCGGTGGGACGATTAGTAACGGTGGGACGACTGGTCGTGGGGGGACGACCGGCGGCGGCGGGACAGCCGGCGGGGGGACCACAGCCGGTGGCACCACGGCCCGTGGAGGGACCACCAGCACGGGTGGGACGTCGAGCAGCGGAGGAGCCACGAGCACGGGCCGAGCGGACGCCGGCGCGGACGCGGCACAGGATGTCGCACCGCCCGATGGGCGTGGCGCAGGGGGGGCGGAAGCGGGACCAGTGGGCGGAGCCGGTGGGACCGTGGCCGGCGGCACAGGCGTAGCCAGCTTCCATTGCATGAACTGGGCCGACAACCGGGACAACTTCAACACCGGACACCTCCTGCTCTCTGGCATGACTTCGGACACGGACACCAACGCTGGCGTCACAACGACGGCCACCATCGTCCTGACCGCCTTCACCGATCTCTTGAAGGCCAATTCCTACCGCATACCCATCAACGAGCCGACCGTTCT
>PMZX01000157.1:16849-21952 GCA_003170035.1 Myxococcales bacterium
GTGGTGATTGATGCCTACGTGAGCAACCCGCTCGTGTACTACGACATCCACAACGAGCCCCACGGCTTCACGCCTGCGCAGTGGATCACCCAGGTCAATGGCTGGCTCGCGCAGTTCCCCAACGTGCCCAGGCAACAGATCATCGTGGCAGGCAGCGGCTGGGACGACAACGTCGNNATCGATGGCAACGCAGACAAGTCCTTTATCGTCGGTACGGCCGACACGATCTTTAACAACAAGATGGGAAGCTGCTGGTGGGCAGGTGCGTTTGCCCCCAGTGGAGGCACCTCGGGCACGACCTTCCTGGTTCAGAAGGGGACCGGAGCCAGCATGACCTACACCGTCCAGGGTGCAGCCGCTCTCACCTATATTCAGCACTCGTGGGGCCTCAACTAGGCTGAGCGCGCCGGGCACGCAGCGCAGGCGATTCTCTACGGGTTGCGAGCTCGGTGGACTGAGCCCGCCAGCATCACCACCTGCATGACCAGGGCTCGGTCGCCCTCGACCTGCAGTCGCCCGGCGAGCAACGCCTGCAAGGCTGCGAGCGTGCCGCTTGACAGCTCCTCGCAGGTGCGACTGTCCACGCNNCGGCGACCCTGGATCTCGACACTGATGCGGCCGTCGATTTGCGCGAGCAGGGCGATTCTGCCCTCATCGACGCACAGCAGATCCATCACGTCGGTGTCTGGCGGCAAGAGTGCGGGAAGGTCGGGCTCCTCGCGAAACAGGGCCAGAAAATCGGCCACGCTCTGTCTTAGCCAGATTCGATCTACATGGGAACCCTCAGAGGGTTCCCATGCCCTCCCGCGATGGTCCGCCGCCGGCAGAGCCGGCGGGCTCCCCACGCGATCTGGATCTACATGACTGGACGGCCTATTCCGCGGGCGCGGCTCGCGCGTTTTCACGATCAGGGCTTCCTCGGTGGCGCAAACGTCCCAGTCGCCGCCGCCCGGGCCTGAAAGTGTCACCCGCACCGAGGGGCTGTCGGGTGAAGGGCGGCGATGGGCTGCCTCGAAAGCGCGCGGCAGCCAGGATTCGATGATCTCGTGGGCCGAAAGATCGGCCGGCGGGCGGCCCCAACTGCTCACGGGCTAGCGCCGCCTCTTGCCGGATCGGCTTGTCCGCTTGGGCGTCGCCTTGCCGGGACGCCTTCCCTGCGTGTGTCGGGTTTTCGCTGGACGCGCAGCTTGCCCTCGCCGCTCGCGCTGCGGCCGCGCCCGATCTCCATGCAGGCGCAGGTCCACCTGCCGGCGCGCCACGCTGGCGGACAGGACCTCGACCTGGACTGCATCACCAAGAGAGAAGGTACGGCCCGATCGCCGGCCCACCAGGCGACAGGCCACCTCGTCGTAGTCGTAGAAATCGTCCGGCAGAAGATGTTCGGTGCGCACCAGCCCCTCGACAAAAGGCTGATCCGCTGCCACGAACGCGCCGAAACTGGCCACCCCTGAGATGGTGCCGTCGAGCACGTCGCCCACCCGATCGCGCATGAAGAACGAGCGGTACAGGTCAACCACCTCGCGTTCCGCTTCCATGGCCTTGCGNNTCGGCGAAGGACGACTCAGTGGCGATGCGCCGCAAATCTTCGGGCGAAAGGGTCGGTCCTTGCGACAGGGGCGAGAATCCCCCGGCCGGCTTGCCCTGGCTGGCCAGTCGTCGCTTGAGCAGGCGGTGCACCACCACGTCAGGATAGCGGCGGATGGGCGAGGTGAAATGCAGGTAGGCCGTCGCGGCGAGGCCGAAGTGGCCCGCGTTGGTCCCGTCATAGGTGGCTTGCTTGAGCGAGCGCAGGAGCTGGAAGGAGAGGGCCTTCTCGGCCGGGTGGCCCTGCAGCCGCTTGAGCACGGCAGCCAGGCCCGAGGGCGTGCGCGCTTCCTCCTCGTCGACCTGGATGCCGTAGCGCTCGGCCATGGCCGAGAAGTTGTGCATCTTCTCCGCGTCGGGCGCGGGATGGATCCGCCACAGGGTGGGCTCGCCGCGCTCTTCGAAGCTTTCCCCGACCGCCATGTTGGCGGCCAGCATGAACTCCTCGATCATGGCGTAGGCGTGGCGCTCGCCCGGATCGCGCCGTGCCCGCCGGATGTCGCGCACCAGCCCTGGATCGTCGCGGTCCAGTTCCACCACGACTTGCGGCAGATCCAAGTCGAGGGCGCCACGCTGCTGGCGCCGCGCCCGCAACTTGCGCGCCAGTGCATCCAGCCCGCGGAGAGCGGGCAAGAGGGGCTCGTACTTCTTGTGCTTGCCTTGCACCTTGCCGGCCAGGGCAGCGGCCACCCCCGGATAGTCGAGGCGCGCACGCGAATGGATCACGGCTGCGCAGAAGTCCGTGTTTCGCACGCCGAGGTTGCCGTCAAGATCGATGCGCACCACCATGGCGAGGCGATCCTGGTCGGGCAGAAGCGAACAGATATTGCCGGACAGCGCCTCGGGCAGCATGGGAATGGCGCGATTGGGCAGGTACAGACTGCAGCCGCGGCTGCGCGCCTCTCGGTCGAGCGCGCTGTCCTCGCGCAGGTAATGCGAGACATCCGCCACCGCCACCCAGACGCGGTGGCCGCCGCCGGGCAGCGACTGCAAGGCGACGGCGTCGTCGAAGTCGCGCGCGGTTTCCGGGTCGATGGTCATGAACGGTATGTCACGCAGGTCCGCGCGATCGCGGCGGTCGGCGTCCTCCACCTTGCGCGGTATCTGTTCCGCGGCGCGTGCCACCTGGGCAGGGAATTCGTCCGAGATATCGGCGCAGGCCAGGATCTTCTCCACCTCGGTGCGTGGATCCTCGGGCGGTCCCAGCACCTTGAGCAGGGTCACTTCCAGCGCGGCGCCTGCCTGGGCGGGGTAGGCCGCAATCTCGGCCAGCACGGCCATGCCCGGGCGTGGTGGTGCGCCACCGCCGCGCAGAACCACCGGCTCGGTGATGCGCGGATCGTCGGGCTGGAAGCGAAGGGTGGGGCCTGCAGCCACGATCTGTCCGGTGATCTTTCCACGCCCGCGCTCGAGCACGCGGGCGACCCGGCCTTCCAGCCCGCGCGGGCCTACCCACCATTCGACCTCGACCCGATCGCTGTCCATGGCGGTGCCGCGGCTGCGTCGATTGACGTGAACGTCCTCTGACCCGTCTTCCGGCACTACGAACCCGTAGCCGTCCGGATGCACCTTGATTCGCCCCGTGACCACGCGAGCTGCGGGCTTCTCGTTCTCTATTTCCATTTTGTCATCCCAGCATACACGCGCTCGGCGCCGATGTCGGGACTTCCCATCCGTCGCCTACAGGGCGTGCAGGGCGTAAAGTTTCTTGTCGTCGGTGCCCACGTAGATGGTGCCGTCCGCGGCCAGGATGGGCGAGCTGTCCACGTCGCCGCCCAATTCCACAGACCAGCGCAGCTTTCCGTCGGGCTCCAGGCAGTACAGACGGTCGTCCTGGGACCCGAACAGGATGGCGCCGGCTGCGTCCACCAAGGCGGACGAAAGAATGCGATCGCCCGTGCGGAACGTCCAGGCCGGCGTACCGTCGCGATGAACCGCGTAGAAGAGGCCGTCGAACGAGCCCACGTACACCGTCCCGTCCCGGCCAATGGCAGGTGTGGCCCGGATGTCGTCGCCGGTGGAAAAGGCCCACACGATCTGGCCGAGCGGGCTTATGGCATACAGTTTGTTGTCATCGGATCCGAAGTAGATGGTCCCGTCTTCCTCGATGGCTGGGCTGGATTCCACATCGCCGCGCGCGCGGAAGTCCCAGCGCTTGGTCCCATCCTTGTTAATGGCATAGACGTTGTTGTCCATGCTCCCCGCGATCACGGTTCCGTCAGGCATCACCGCGGGCGCGGCGGAGACATGCCCACCCGTGGCGAAGCGCCAGCGCAGATCCCCGTTGGGGTTCACGGCATAGACCGCGTCGCCGCCAAAATAGATGGTTCCATCCAGCCCGATGGTGGGACCGCCGTCCACATCGCATCGACTGGCATCGGGACCCACCCCCAACGTTTGGGCGCAGCCTCCTGCGCGCATCTTCCACAGCGACTTGCCGTTCTTACCGTCGAAGGCATACAGGAAGTCGTCGTCCGACCCGACGTAGACCGCCCCAGAAGCGGAAAGGGCAGGTGAGCTGAAGATCAGGTCGCCCGTGGCAAACGACCAGCGCGACTTGCCTTGGCGGTCAATTGCGTGCAGCCGGCCGTCGTGGCTGCCGACCAGAACCAGACCGTCAGATGACAGCGCGGGCGACGAGGTGATGGGCCCGGCCGTCTCGAAGGTCCAGCGGATCCCTGGGCGTTGGGCCGGCAGACGGTAGGGCGAGCGGCCCCGATGCTGGGGTTCGAAACGGAACATGGCTTGCGCCGGCGGCCCCACGGGGATGGTGGCCGCATCTTTGGCGGTGGCCGGCGCCACGCAGGAAACCGCGGCTGGCTCCTTGGGCCAGACGCATTGGCCGGCTTCGCAGATGCGCGCCAGCTTGCAGTCGTTGTCTGATCCACAGGCGACAGGCAGGGGCACGTGGGCCGCGCACCCAACCACTCCGATCGCAAAGAGCCCCAGCGCACACAGCCGCCGGCAGGGACTCTGATTTGGACGGCCCGCGTTCAAGCGAAGTCGAACTAGAAGAGGTTGAGCATCACGTTGACGCCTATGCTGTACCACACCTCGTTGCCCTGCCCGATCACCGCTGACTCCGGGTATCGCGCAAAAGTTGCGGCCAGCTCAGCCGCCAGCGACGTGCTGTGGGTTTGCAGGAATTCGCCCCCGATGCCGGCCACGCCGGCCTGGCCTCTGCAGTCGGACCAGTCGCCGAAGTCGTCAGTCCACTCGATGCAAGCCATACCGAGGCCAAGCCGTGAATAGAGCCAGGGCAGCATGAAGAACTGCGCCCCTGCGGTGTACGCNNGTGATCCCAAAACCTAGATGGAGTGCGTACGAGAGGCCCGCCTCGTGGCCCGAGGCATTCGGGTCGCTGAACGAAAGGCTGCTCACGCCCAGGCCGAAGCCGAGCATGAAGGGACGGTAGGTCGAGCGCATGGGGCTCGCGTACGGGGGCGGCGGAGGCGGATAAGCGCCGGGCTGGTACCCGTAACGGTGCCGATAGCCATAGCCAGGCGGCGGGCCGTAGCC
>PMZX01000294.1 GCA_003170035.1 Myxococcales bacterium
TCCCAGATCACAAACTCGGGCACGAATGTCTTTGCCTACATAGCGAAGACGTACGACGTCACGATGTCACAGTGACGACGTCCTGAGTCCACAACGAGCCTTGGCCGAGCGGAGAGCCCCGGCCAAGGCTCATTTCGCATTTTGGCGAGCTCCAGCACCCTCGCGACAAGTGGACCGCGCCTTTGAGCCGCTCTTCATGGTGCCAGGATTCTTCCTCCGCAGCTGTTTCTTGCGTGTTCGCTGCGTATGCGAGAAGCCGATCTGGGCTCGACGATCTTCACCGTCAGCTGAGCCGATCGGTTTCTCGCGTGCGGCGAACGAATAGAATCCCGGCGCCGGTTCCTGCGCCCAGGAGAAGCAGGAGCACGATCCACCCTGGGGTTCGATACTTCTTCGTGTCGTAGAGCCAATGGTCGACGCGCGCGCGGTCGTAGGTGGCCTTTGCCTCGATAGCGAGCTGGGTGTGCCGACGCCAGGGCGCATCCTCGGAAGCACGTTTCCAGTCGTGGTGAAAGGGCACATGCCGCAAGAGCCAGAGATGACCGAGGATGGGCTGGAACGGGCCCAGCCAGACCGTGGGATAGGTGTCCTCGAAACAGCCTTCGCAGAAGCCGCCCTTGTCCGCGGTCAGGGATGCGCTGCGATTGGGCTGGCCAAGCCACCGGGTGCGCACATCGAGGCCTATGCGAATGAAATGATCCCAGTAGAAGGCATTGCCGAGCAGTTGCACGCACAGGCCGAGCGCCAGCACTGCAGCCGCCAGGGAGCGTCCCGGCCGGCGCGCGGCGGAGAGAAAACCGATGGCAGGAAGCAGCAGTACGGGAACGGCAAACACTGCGTAGCGCGGTCCCCAGGCCCAGTCACCCGGCCAGGAAGGAAAGCAGCAGTAGAACAGGACGACCGGCACGATGGTGGCGATCATGGCCAGCACGCTGCTGCGATGGCTGCGCCAGAAGCGAGGCAAGCCGAGCACGGCGAGCACCAGCGGTGGCGCGTAGAGAAAGATGCTCTTGCCCGGCGAGAACAGAAATCCCCACACACTGACCAGGACGTTCTCCACCATCACGTTACCCACCTTGGGGTAGCCGGTGTTGGTGACCGAGCCGAAGCGAAGGTAGTTGTAGAGCAAGGCCATGAGCAGTCCCGGCAAGAACCCCAGGGCTGCGCTGACGACGACCTCGGCCAGCGAACGCAGAGCCTTGCGGTGCACTAGGGCGAACAGCAGCAACGCGCCCGGAAACGACAGGAGGTAGATGTACTTCGTGTTGATCAGAAGGCCGGCCCATACACCGGTAGCCAGGCCGGTACGTCGATCGGGTCGTTCGAGAAGCTGCGAAAGTTCGAGGAAGAAGCCGGTGAAGCAGGCGATCTGAGTGATCTCGCTGAAGGGAGAACGGGAGTAGACCCAGACTATGCTTCCCGTGGCGAGCAGGATCGCCGCAAACCCGGCCAGGGGCGGCGAGGCGCCGTGGCGCAGGCAGAGGCGGAAGAACAACCACGCCACCAGCCCGCCCAGCAGGGTGCCCGCCAGGTGGCAGCCGAAAGCCGCGGACAAGTGCGCCAACTCCGGGCCTGGGTGAAGATGCCAAAGACCGCCGCGGAAGGCCGCTCCCGGCAGGTGCACCAGAGACGGGATCCAGGGCTGGGCTGCATAGAATCTGCCCCCGCGGCCCGGCGGCGCGTCCGACGGCCAGCGGGTGGGTATCGAGACTCCCTGGAGGTTCACCATGGACTCGGCCACGTCGAAGATCGGCCGCGCGTCGCCCCAAGGAACCTCGCGACTCATGCTCGCGAAGTAGAGACAGGTGACGGCTATGAACAGGTACGCACCCGGGCGCCATCCAGACACCGCCCGCAGCGCGCGGCCGTGCAGGGCCGCCAGCCAGCTCATGGAACCTCCACCCCGATGGGGCGAAGCCGGCCATAGCGGCGCACAAGGTCTCGGGGAGGCCGGCAGCTCCCGTCGCGACGGAAGAGCGCGTACCCACCTCGATGGCCTACGATCTGGTAGCGAGGGTCGCCCATTTTCTGGTCAGGGCTCAGCAAGGCGTAGTTGGCAGCATCGAGATCTTGCAGCGCCACGAGGGGCACATGCTGCTGCAGCTGGTTCTCGATGTTGCGTCTCGGGTTTGAAAAAGCAGTGCGAGCCACGCCGGGGTCTTCCGGCCAGAGGATCGGCACACGGCGACGCAAGTAGCTGTACCCACCTGTCCAGTATGCATTCGCATCGGGCAGAATCAGGCCACAAAGATCGGCGCGTCCCCCCACATCGGCCAGAAGCCGGTTCTGCTGGTCAAGACAGCCCCACACGCTGCGCGTCTGGGGTCCAGCCTCGCCGGGCACCTGGTCGCCCTGGCCAATGTCTTCGAAGGTCACCCGGCGCGCGTGCAGCCCGAAGACAAGCACGAGCGCACCCGCAAGCAGCGCGGCGGTTTCAGCGGGCCGCTTGCGCAGCCATCGGGCTCTCTCGATCAGCACGGCCAGCCCGACCGCGGCGCACATGAGAAAGAGCGGGAGCGCGGGATAGAGAAAGCGCAGTTCCTTGTGGGGGACCACGGAATGAATCGCGAGGAAGAGCAGAGCGGGCACAGCCACCGGCCAGGTACGGGCAAGCCCGGCGACGAACCCGAGCACCAGGACCAGCAGGGCCGGCCCATTGCTGGCCAGCATGGCCCGCAGGTAGAAACTCGGTGGCGAGACGCCCCAGCGCTCGCCTCCGCCCCAGATCAAGTTGAAGCGCAGTTGGATGATGGTCGACTGGAAAGGCCTGCCCCAGGTTACCCAGTCGAGCAGGCCGCCGACCAGCAACGCTGCCAGGCCACCGGCTGCCAGCGCGAGCGCGCCACGTCGGCTGTGGCGGGCCGCCACGATGACGATGAACGCCACTAGCAGCACAACATTCTGGTAGCGCAGCACTGTCGCCACGCCGAGCAGGAAGCCGACGCCAGCCATACGCCGGGCCGTCGCGCGCGTCGTGCCGGACTTCGGATCGAGCCGACCTTGAGGCGAGCCCGAGGCGAGTTCGCTGGGCCACAGGGCCCACAGCGACCAGGTGACCAAGGGAGCGCAGGCCACCTCGGCCAGGGCGCGGCTGCTGTAGAGCAGGCTGGCCGGAAACGCGATGGCCCCGATCCCCAGCAACAGCGTGGCGGCTGTGCCGCCCATGACATGCGCCAGGCGCAGCAGGGGATAGAACGTGACCGCAGCGCCCAAAGCAAAGAGCAACTTGGTACCGATCGCCAGGCCCAGGCCATGGTCCAGCCCGAATGCGGCCAGCAGCTTCATGAAACCGCCGATCAGCCCGGGCAACAGCCAGGAGCGCGCCCCAAACTGGAATTCCCAGGGAACAAGGCCATAGCCAAAGGCCAGGCGATGTCCTGGCTCCAGGGTCTGGAAGATCTCGTCGGCCCAGATCATGCCCTGGTCGTGCACCGCCAGATACGCGCGCGGGGCGAGGATCGCGACGCACAGGCCGAGCGACAGCCAGATGGACTTGCGCAGATTGAGCGGGCCATTCACCCGCGCAAGAATGCCCTCTCGCTCTCGTCGGGTCCAGCGGGACGGCCACGCGCGGTCGCTACTTGAGCACGGTGAGCCGGCTGCTGCGCTTGCCGGTTCCCGGGTCGGGCAGGTTGAGCACCGACAGCGCACAGGCCACCTGCTGCGCCATGCTGGCGAAAAGCTGGGCCACCGGCGAGGTCGGCTCGGCCAGCACCACGGGCCTGCCCGCATCGCCCCCGCCGCGCACCTCGGGGAGAAGCGGCACCTCGCCCAGGAAGCGCACGCCTTCGCGTTCGGCCA
>PMZX01000362.1 GCA_003170035.1 Myxococcales bacterium
CAGTTTGAAGCCCGAGACTCGATGCCGGTGACCGACGTGTTCGAGGAGGCGTCGCGCGAGATCCGCTCACGGGCGCAGGGACGATTAGCGCCGCTCACTTGGTGCAACCGCAGACCAGACTCGCGTTTGCGGTGCTTGCGGTGGCACTGAAGTTGGGTAGGCTGAGCCAATAGAGGCTACCGTTCGTACGCACGAAGCAACCCAGCCCCTCCAATCCGANNGGGCCAAGGTACCAACAGATGCCCGCGCGAAGCACCCCCGAACATGCGGTGGTGGCTGTGCTTCCGCCGGCTCCGCCTGTGGCGCCGCCTTGTCCCCCGGTTGCGCCCTGTCCGCCTGCTCCGCCGGCGATCGAACTGGTGCCGCCGGTACCCCCGGTGCTTGAAGTGCCGCCGCTGCTGGAAGACCCACCGGCGCCACCTTGCGGTGTCCCGGCCTCGGCCGTCCCTGTGCTTCCTCCGGAAGCCGTGTCTGCTCGCGAAGGCGCGTCTGGCTTGTCCGGGTTGGAGCCGTCCAAGGTTGGCGGCCTATCGAGGACCGGAGCGTCGAGAACCGCGCCGTCCTTCTGGGTCGCGTCGAGGCGCGCGCCGTCCGGGCCCACCGTGTCTGGGGTGGAGGTGTCCGTACCCCGGTCGCTCCCGACCTCGCCGCGCGTATCGGGGACCAGACTGTCGCGGATCGGGCTGTCCAGTTTGGAGCTGTCCAGAGTTGGGGGCGCATCGAGGGCCGGGGCGTCGCTGACCGCGTCGTCATCCGCGGCTGCGTCGAGGAGAGCGCCGCTCGGGCTCGCCGTGTCTGGGGTGGACATGTCCGTGTCTTGGTTTCCGATCGCGCCGTCCTGCCTGTTGCCATTTTGCAGATAATCAAGACTCGTCAGGCTGCAGGCCGCCTGAGCGCAAAACAGGCTCGCCATGGCGGCGACAAGGGGCGAGAGGAGCCGCGTGGCAGTCGGTGCCGGAGTCATGAGTCGCCTCCACCGTGCATGGGTTAGAACCGCGTGAAGACCTGCACAACGCCTCCGCCACCGGAAGTTCGAGGAGCAAAGCCGATGGAAGTCGCGTGCTCGTGGCCTGCGCCTTCGGAATGCCTCGTCAGGAACAGATAGGTTGCGACACCAGCCGAGACGAGGCCCACTGCCAGGAACGTGTCCGCGAGGAGATACTTCGTCTTCACGCTATCCACCTGGCTCGATTGACAATAGGGCGAGCAGGTACGCTCGAGATCTCCCTTTTGACTGTTTCCTTCGAGGCCGAACAGGGCGAAACCGGCGACCCCCAGTGCGCCGAGGCCCGCCAGCCCATACGGCAAGTAACGCGAGACCTTTCCACGTTCGCCGGGCCGACCGGCGTCGGCGCTTGCGGTCGATGTCGGCGATGCGACGCTCTCATGCGCGATGACGAACTCGACATCAATGATTCGATTCCGCTCGCCCTCCCGAATGAGCGTCTGCCGTTCCATGGGGGCAACGCCCGGGACCTTGAAGGAAAAGTCGTGGGAGCCAGGATCCACAGGCACGGCTTTGCCGTCGAGGGAACTTAGCAGCGGCTCGCCGTCGCAGGCAACCTCGACGTCCGTCACATCCTTTCCATCCCGCCGAACGGCGAAGACGACGGTGGGAAGAGCGCTCTCCGTCTGGTCCATCCACCGGACACAATCGTCGCGAATGAACTTGGGGCAGGTCGGGTCGATGCAACTCTTCAGCTGAACCAGCGCAGCCTTGAGGTGCCCGGCCGTCTTTTCTTCTTGCGCTTTCTCGTAGGAATCGGCGCATGTGGTCGATTCCTCAGCCACGGCGATCGGACAGAGCGATGCGCCGCCCACGAGAACGACAACCAACGTTGGATGGATCTTCATGTCAGCCCTCGTTTGGCAAAGCCGGGCTCATAGGCATTCGTGCTTGACCCGGCGGATGCCGTTGGGGTCGATGGTGTAGGGAGGGTCGCAATTCTTCTTCTCCCGCGGTTTGCTGGCCTTCGAAAGTCTGACGGACGCGGGCTTCGGATTCAGGCGGCGGTCGGACGTGGCTGCCGGCCCAGGCGCGGTCGCGGCCGTGACGGCCGGTGCTACAATGGCGGACGCAGGCGGCGCGGCGTCTGTCCTCGTTGCTGGCTCGTCTGTCGCGGCGGCAACAACTGGACTGGTTGCGTTCGTCTGGGGCAGCGGCCCGGGCAGCGCCCTTTCGCTGATGGCCGCTTGCCCTGGCTGCGCGGAGCTGACCTCGCGGACCGCCTTCACCCGCGTCCGGTGCGACAGCCCGAAGATGCTCACGCCGACGGCGAGGACCAGCAGAGATGCGCCCGCGATAACCGGCCACGTCTTGTGCGGCGCGGGCGGAACGTAGGACTGGAGGCCGGTGGGAGGCGTGGGCAACAGCTCGCCCCGGCCCGTGCTCGATACGTGGATCGGATCGCTCAGGGCCTTGTCGTCGCTGGTGCTCCCAGGCGGCTCTTCGTTCAATTCCGAGCTGGTCGCCACGCGCTTGGATCGAAGCACTTGGAGCGGGTCGCTGGACACAAGGGCGTCGAACGACACGCTCTCGACCCGAGACACCATGTCAGCGCGCTCGACCAGGTCATTACCGCCCACTTGCGCGACCCATTCACCCACCTTGCGCGGCGTGGAGACGGTAATCGTTTCCTCGATAGCGGCGGCGAAGTCGCGGGCCGTCTGGAATCGGTTGTTGACGTTTCGATCGAGGGCCTTCATGACCACTCGGTCCAGGGCTGGCGACACCATGCTGTTGATGAAGATCGG
>PMZX01000069.1:0-1149 GCA_003170035.1 Myxococcales bacterium
GGCGGAAACACGAAGCCGGTGGTTGCGGGTAGCGGCCACTACCAGATGGAGAACCTGGATCGCGGCACCGTCGCCGTGGTGGTCAGCGGTGGCGTCTACGTTGGCTGGCGTATGTTCGGCTACGAATACACCGGCACCGCCAGCGACGTTTCGTACAACCTTTACAAGGGCGGCACCAAGCTGGCAAACATCACCGACAGCACCAACTACCTGGACGCGGCCGGCACCGCCAGCTCGAGCTACACGGTAAGCGCCGTGATCAAAGGGGTCGAGGGGGCGCAATCGCCTGCGGTCACGCCTTGGGCGCAACAATACACAAGCATTGCTCTTACTCCACCTACCGGTGCCACATACAGCCCAAGCGACGGGGCCACAGGGGATCTCGATGGCGACGGCAAGCTCGACGTCGTGCTCAAGTGGGATCCATCGAACTCGCAGGACAATGCCAATGCGGGCGTCACCGGCGACGTTTATATCGATGGATATACGTTGGCTGGAAAGCGCCTGTGGCGCATCGACCTGGGTCCGAACATTCGCGCCGGGGCACACTACACGCAGATGTCGGTAGGCGACTTCGACGGGGATGGAAAGTCGGAATTTGCTTGCAAGACTGCACCGGGCACCAAGGACGGGACCGGCGCGTATCTGAGCAACGGACCGGCGGCCAGCGATGACGACAGCGCCGTGTACCGCAATTCAAGTGGCTACATTCTGACCGGCCCCGAGTACGTGACGGTCTTCGCCGGTGACACCGGCAAGGAACTGGCGACAGTGGACTACCCGGTGCCCCGCGGGACTGTGTCGGCCTGGGGCGATGCCTATGGCAACCGTGTGGACCGTTTCAACGGCGGGATGGCGTTCGTGAAAGAGGGCGGCGTTGCCACCGGTCTTCCGAGCATCATCCAGAGCCGCGGGTACTACACGCGTACCACGGTTTCTTCGCTGACGTTCCGGAATGGGGTGCTGGCGAAGAACTGGGTCTACGACAGCGTGACCTCTTTCCAATACGGCGGCGGCACTCACTCGCAAATGGCGGCAGACGTTGACGGCGACCTGGGACAGGAGATACTCACTGGCCCGCTCACCATCGACAGCGGGGGAACCCTGAAGTGCGACTCGGGGTACGGCCACGGCGATGCCATGGACGCG
>PMZX01000069.1:1291-5118 GCA_003170035.1 Myxococcales bacterium
GCACCAAGAACACCCCGACACTGACCGCGGACCTGCTCGGTGATTGGCGCGAGGAGGTTGTCTGGCGCGAGACCGCCGGCACGGCCTTGCGTGTGTACACGACAACAGACGTGACCAAGCGCCGCATCTACACCCTGATGCACGATCCGACCTACCGGGCGCAGGTAAACTTCGAGAACTCAGCCTACAACCAGCCGCCGCACGTGGGGTTCCAGATCAGCCCCAACATGCCCGATCCGCCCGTACCCGACATCCACGTGAAGTAAAGTCGTCGTCCCGGACGAGTTCGGCCTCGTTCCCTCAGCGTCGTTTCCGAAGCCGGAACGCGACCACCACAAGCCCGAGCAGCGCCAGACCGGGGTAGCTCCTGGTCTGGGCCGCGGCGATACGACAGGAGCAACCACCACTGTTTGCCTGGGCCGCGCCGGTCGAGTTCGTCGTGCCAGCTGCTGTACCGGCTCCCGGAGTTCCGCCTGTGGCTGGAGTGCCCCCGGTTCCGACTGGGACAGTACTCGCAACGCCGCCGCTTGCAGGCAGTCCGCCGGTCGTTCCGCCGACCGCGACACTGCCGCCAGCCGCCACAACGCTGCCCCCGGTCGCGACGATGCCCCCGGTGTTGACCACGCTACTTGCGCTGCTGCTCGCAGTCCTGCCGCCGGTCGCCGGTACTCCACCAGTCGGTGTCCCGCCGGTCGCCGGTTCTCCACCGACTACCGACGTGCCGCCGGTCGCCGTCGCTCCAGCGGCGAGTGTGCCGCTGGTCCCTGGTGCTCCACCGATTGCCGTGCTGCCAGCGCTTCCTGGTGCCCCGCCGATTGCCGTGCTGCCGCCGGCTCCGCCCCTACCCCCGGCGGCCGTCGTTCCGCCGGTCCCGGACCTACCGCCGGTTCCTGTCGCACCACCGCTTGCGGCGCCACCCCCGTTTCCGCCCCTGCCGCCGGTCCCGGTTGCACCGCCCGCTCCCGTGGTACCTCCGGTTGCCGGTGTGCCTCCGGTTGCCGGCGTACCGCCAGTTGCGGTAGCCCCATATTCATAGGCGCCCAAGTCCGGGGCCGCACCCACAAATGGAAGTTGGACGTCCGTTCCTTTGTCGATCATGGCGCTGCCAGCGGCCAGTTTCAGAAAGTCGACATTGGGCAAACTGCCGTCGGCCTGGCGCGGCCCCAACGCGAGGGAAGTTGTCTCTATGGCCTGACCTGTCCCCCCCACGCTGGTATCGGTGATGCTAAGGAAATCCTTGGCTGCCGGGACGATGTTCAGATCCCAGGTATTGAACTTGGTGTCAACCCCGTACCCNNACGTACTGGTTGTCGTTGGGAAAGCCGATGTTGTTCCTCAGTATGTGTGCCTTATCCCCCGACAGGGTAACGCCGTCCGTTCTGGTGCCACCGCCGTTGGGTTCACTCCAAGTACTCGCCAGCATGTTGTACTGGGTTCCATTCTGAAACGACGTGTTGTTGTACCAGGTGTTCCCACCCGAGGAGTGGTTGGCGTAAAAGCCGTTTGCCTTATTTTTCCAGGCGACGCAGTTTCTGACGGTGTGCCTGATGCCGGTCTTGCTGCNNCCATGGCCCAGGAGTTTTCGATGAGGACCGGAGATTCGTCGCTGAGGAAGTCGTAACCATCGTCAGAGTTCCACCAAGCCCGGCAACCCCTGATCGTGGTGCCGACGGTCCCGCTCCCGCCGTGGACACCGAAGCCGTCGGCATCCTCTCCAGCGCCGCCTCCGTTTGTTGAACCCGGATCGAAGTTGTCGTGCGAATCACAATTCAGGGCCAAATTCCCCGACCCGCTGCCGACCTGAATCCCGCTGCCTTGGTTGTTGTGCGCGTTCAACAACTCGAGGATGTTGTTACTGCCGTTGTTCGCAAATCCGTTGTTGGCTTTGGTGTTCATTGGGACGCAGCATTCCTCGAGCCCTTTGAGGTGCACCCAGCTACCGCCGATCACGATGCCAAAGGTATAGGCGCCGTTTGCTATCTGCAGGTTGGAGAAGTCGAAAAGCGGCGTCTCGCCTGGATAGGCCCAGTACTTGATTCGGTTGGTGTCCGACGTTCCGCTCTTCGAGAGCTCGATGCCAGCGCCACTCGATTTCGGCGTCGTGATCTTGTACGTCCCGCCACGGATCCAGACGGTGTCGCCAGCCACCGCTGTGTCGGCCCCCTTCTGCAGGGTGGCAAAGGGCGCGGCGAGTGTGCCGGCGTTCGAATCGCTGCCCGTGGGGGACACGTAGTATTCCGTGGCGAACACATTCTTTGCAGCAAACAGCGTCAGGCCAGCGAGCAGCCAGAGCAAGAGGGAGTGTTGCTGACGCGTCTTCAACATTGGTTTTGCGGATTTCATCGCGGTCTCCTTTTGTGCACTATGGCCGTTGGGGCGCCTCGACCGCCCCTCCCCTTCACAATTTCTGTCCGACGGCACTAGCGTCTCTTGCGAAGCCGAAGCGCTACCATGACAAGCCCGAGCAGAGCCAGGCCGGAGTAGTTTCTTGTCTCAACCCCGGCCATGCGACATGAGCAGCCGCCGCTGCTTGCCTGGATCGCGCCGGTTGAGTTCGTCGTGCCACTGGTTGTACCCATTGCCGGAGTTCCGCCCGTGGCTGAAGTGCCCCCGGTTGCGACTGGGATTGTACCAGGTACGCCGCCGCTTGCAGGCAATACGCCAGTCGTTCCGCCGGTCACGACGCTGCCGCCAGACGCCACAACGCTGCCCCCGGCACCGACGGTGCCCGCGGTGTTGACCGCGCTACTCGTGCTGCTGCTTGCGGTCCTACCGCCAGTCGCCGGTGTGCCACCGACTGCCGGTGTACCGCCGGTCCCGGGTGCTCCACCGACCAACGGTGTTCCGCCGGTCCCTGGTGCCCCACCAGCCGGCGTACCGCCGGTCCCTGGTACTCCACCGACCAACGGTGTACCCCCGCTTCCTGGTGTGCCACCGATTGCCGTGCTGCCGCCGCCGCCCCTGCCCCCGAGTGCCGTGGAACCGCCGCCTCCCGTGGCGCCGCCGGCACCGCCCCTACCTCCAGTTCCGGTCGCACCACCGCTGCCTGTGCCACCCCCGCTTCCGCCCCTGCCGCCGGCCCCCGTCGTGCCGCCAGTCGCCGGCGTGCCGCCGGTTGCGGGCGTACCTCCAGTTGCCGGCGTGCCGCCGGTTGCGGTAGCCCCATATTCATAGGCGCCCAAGTCCGGGGCGGCACCCACAAATGGAAGACCGACGTTCGTGCCTTTGTCGATCATGGCGCTGCCAGCAGCCAGTTTCATGAAATCCACATTTGGCAGACTGCCGTCGGCCTGGCGCGGTCCCAGCGCGAGTGAAGTCGTCTCGATGGCCTGCCCTGTCCCCCCGATGGTGGTATCGGTAATGCTGAGGAAATCCTTGGCTGCCGGGGTGATATTCAGATCCCAGGTGTTGAATTGGGTGTCGACGCCGTAGCCGGTGATGTATTCGTTCTTGTTGGGGAAGGCGAGGTTGTTTCTCATGATATGCGCCGCCGCCCCCGTCAGGGTCACGCCGTCCGTTCTTGTTCCGCCGCCGTTGGGAGCACTCCAGGTGCTTGCCAGCATGTTGAACTGGGTTCCGTTCTGGAACGACGTATTGTTGTACCAAGTGTTTCCGCCCGAGGAGTGGTTGGCATAGAACCCGTTTGCCTTGTTTCCCCAGGCCACGTTGTTCTGAACGAGGTGCCTGATGCCGGTCTTGCTGCTGCCGATCTTGAAGCCGTTGCCATTTCCATCCGCGGGCTTGCCGGCACCGTAATTGGAGAACCCATTACCAAAGGCCCAGGAGTTTTCAATGGTGACCGGGACTTCCTGGTTGATGAAATCGTA
>PMZX01000073.1:0-631 GCA_003170035.1 Myxococcales bacterium
AGACTGTAGGTGACGCCACCCACTGTGACGCTGGAAGGAGGCGGCGCGCTCGATCCACATGCAAACGCCGCGGCGTCGTCTCCAGTTCCCGTGTCCGCGGGGGAATCCGGGCCCCTGGCATCCACCATCGCCACGTCAGGGGCGTCGAGCGCGGCGTCCCGGTTGCCGGTCGCCCCGCCCGTCACGACCACCCCGCCGGTTCCGATCGTGCCGCCGCTCGTTCGCGCGCCACCGGTACTCGATGCACCGCCCGTGCCCGTGCTGCCGCCCATCGTCCGCGAACCGCCGGCACCCGGCGTGCCACCTGTTCCCGTCGTGCCACCCGTGATGGATGCGCCGCCCGTGCCCTGGGTCCCGCCGGTACTCGACGTGCCGCCCGTCCCTGTCGTGCCGCCGGCCGCTGATGCGCCGCCGGTTCCGGAGGCGCCACCCTTCGCGGTCACCCCGCCGGTCACGGTGGCGCCGCCCGTGCCCGGCACGCCGCCGCTGCCAAGACTCCCATCCCCGCTGTCCACCCCACCCGTTCCACCTGTACTCATGACCGCATCGCCTCTCGACGGCACTGATCCATCCGCCCCCGCAGCGCCGGCCTTAGAGCCTCCTCCACATCCGGTCATCCCGATCGTCGCGC
>PMZX01000073.1:664-3158 GCA_003170035.1 Myxococcales bacterium
CGGCCAGGGCGAGGAAGAGGCGGTCCATGTCCCGTCCCCAGGGCGTGTTCTTCGAGGAGATCTTGATCGCGAAGCCCCAGTCCTGCTGGAATTGATCGAGGAACTTCCCATCCGGGCCGGTCTCGACCGCGATGGCGTACACGCTCCACGCGGTGTCGTCGACCACGTAGCCGCCGTAGTTTTGCAGCGTCCAGGCTAGGCGCTTGGCCGGCTCGGTCTCGAGACCCATGGTCGTGATGTCGAGCGTGGCTGGCAGCGCCAGCAGCGATCCCTCGCGCATGGCGCTGACGCTCGTGCCCGCGGTATTGGTCTCGCCGCTGGTGGCCGGCCAGCGATACTGGCAGGCCGCGCCCGAGGCGCAGGTGAAGTAGTTCTCCGCCTTCCACATCTCGACCTTGAGCACGTGGCGCACGTTGCCGCTGCTTGGCCGTAATTCGCCGATGCGCAGGGTTCCACCGAGCGCCGACAGTCCCGAACCGCCGTGCGCGCCGGTGATGCCGTCGCCCGACAGGTCCACATCGGCGAAGGTGTAGTGCGAGGTGGGGGCCCCACTCGCGGTACAGCGAGAGAGCGGTTGCGTCTGCTTGACCGTGTGACCGTTGGCGAGAAGGATCGCGGCGGCGGCATTGGGCGTGTCGGGCAGGATCGGCTTGAAAACCCAGCTTGCCGGAATGGGCACGCTCATGATGGTGGGGCTGCTGCCTGGACAACGATCCTTGGTGTTGTCCCAGTCCGCGGTGTTGGTCTGGACATCGGTGAGCGGGGACTCGGGGTGCACGATGATGATGTCCTCGTCGACGCTCATGCCCATGCCGGTGGCCTGCTTGATCTGCGCCGGCACGTAGACTGCAGCCGAGCCGATGGGCATGTTCCAGATGCTGGTGGCGGCGAACGGCCACAGGCGTGGATCGCGCGTTTCGCCGGTGCTTCCCGCATCGATGGCGCCGCCAGTGCCCGTGACGCCACCAGCGCCCGTGGCGCCGCCGCTGCCGCTCTTGCCACCGCTGCCAGTCGCGCCCCCAGTTGCGAGGGCACCCCCGGCGCCAGTCGCGCCACCGGCGCTGGGGCTGCCGCCACTGCCTGTGGCGCCGCCAGCGCCAGGTTTGCCGCCGCTGCCACTGGCACCACCGCTCTCAGGCGCGCCCGCGATGCTCGCGTCACCGCCAGTCCCCGCGTCAGCTCCGGTGGTTGTTGCACCTCCGGTGCCGGAGCTGCCGCCGGTGACCCGAACGCCACCGCTGCCAGGCGCGCCACCAAGAGGCGCATCACCGCCAATTCCAGCGTCGCTTCCAGCAGAGGTTGCGCCGCCGGAGCCAGGGCTGCCTCCGGTGACCGAGCTGCCGCCGGTGACCAGAACACCGGAGTCACTCACGCCGCCACTGCTCAGCCCGCCGCCAGTGCCTACGCTCCCGCCGGTCGCACTGCCCGTTCGAGAGGAGTCAGAGCTACAGCCTACCGAGGAAGCCACGAGGCTCCCGAGCGCCATGACAAGCGACAGGATCGCGAAGTCGGAACCACGAATCGTGCCGCACACGCGACGCCGGGGGTGTTGGTCCATCGCTGTCCTCCTGGTGCGAGAATGTCCGCCAGCCGCCGATTCGACGAAACCACTCGCGCGGCAGCTTGGCGGCCGGACGACCCGGCCGGACATCGGGACGAGGCGTGCTTCCATCCTGACCTGACATCGTCGCGCAGAATCTTGGTCGCGTCCATCGTCTGTCGTTCGCCACATCATCATCCGCAACCGGTGTTCTCCGTAGGTGGCGACGGTTGGCGTCTGATCTGGCCGCGACCGCCGACCTTCATGCATCATCGCGCCTCGGGTTGCATTCCCTCGTAGGACGCCAGGATCGTTCGGTACGCCTTGCTCGCCGAGACCCAACTACACCACCTCCCTTCGAAACCTCGTGGGCCATGGCTCCCGGTATCCGCCGCCGCCACCGTACCCTCGCGCGNNCCAGCCAGTTGCTCGTCCCCGGTGACGAACGGCCAGTGCGGTCGATCCTTGGACAGCACCAAGGCCGCAGCCAGTTGAAGAGCATCGGCGGCCCGCAGGGGATGCACGGCCAGGATGCGCTCGGCCCGGGCGCGTACGGCATCCAGGCCGTCGACCTCGATCCAGTGCGCGGCCAGCGCATCCAGGCGCCGTATGGCCAGCACGGCCCCGGCCTGCTCCATGTCGCCGGCGCGAACTCGACGCCATATCGCGGACAACACCTCCACACGGGACAGAGCCCAGACCGCGATCCCGCGATCGGCGCGCAGCAACCGACGGCAGGCCGCGCTGCCTGCCTCTTCGACGATCAGGGGAACGATCGCTGAGGAGTCCCAGAAGCGCATTCAGCGACCCGCCCGGCGCTCGTCCACGAGGGTGGCCGCCACGCCCTTACCGCGCACCGGCGGACCCGGCCTGAAAATCAGCTCGGGCAGCGGGCCACGGCCCCTGCGGATAAGTCCTGCCCGCTCCAGCTCCCGCAGATCGCCATCATCGGCC
>PMZX01000397.1 GCA_003170035.1 Myxococcales bacterium
GTGAAGAAGGCGGTTCCACTGGTTTCCGGACAGCGCAGGCTGCGGCATCTTGCACCTACCGGCGCCATTGTCATTCCTTGATGCTCACAGTGCCGCCCCGGGGGCCACGAGGTGGATCCGAGCGCCGGCAGAGCGTGCTGAAGGGCGCGTTCCGAGCACGCGACACAGTCTGCCGCATCTGGGCCCCGCCGAAACGCCGTTCAGCTCAGCCAGTCGCCGCCGGCCGGTTCTCTGCCAACGAACTGCCCTCGTACCGGCTGCCGCGCGCGCGCTTGAACTCCTCGTAGGCGTGGCGGTCGACGCGCAGGTTGTTCCGGTAGGACAGGCTGGCTACCAGGCTGATCAGCAGGCCACGGCGCTGCCACAAGCTGGCGCCCGCGCGACGGACGATGCGGGGGATTGAATAGAATTTCCGGCCGCAGTCGTCCATCTCGGTGATGACCTGGTCGAGAGACAGGTTCCGATAGCGCGCCACCGGATAGGTCAAGGTGTAGTACTGCCAGTCCTGGGGAAACTCATCCACCGCGAGGCGCTGCTCCCCAGCCATCTTGTCCCAAAGCTGCGTCCCGGGCAGAGGGGTAAGAAAGAGCGCATTGATGTTGTCCACGCCGTAGTGGGTCGCCGCCGCCGCGATACGCCCGCCTATGCCCGGTCGATCCGCGTCCAGTCCGATGATGAACGAGCCCACCACCAGCATGCCGTACCGGTGGATGCGCTCGACCGAGGCGCGAAAGTCGCGGCCCTTGACCAGGTTGATCTTCTTGCCCAGTTCGCGCAGGCCCTCCGGGCTCGGGGTCTCGAAACCGATAAACACGCCCTTGCACCCGGACTTGGCAGCTAGTTCGAGCAGTTCCTCGTCGTCGGCGAAGTTGATGGTGACCTGCCCGATCCACTCCTTGTGGAGGTCGGCCTCGGCCATGGCGCGAAACAGCGCCTTGGCGCGCGCGATGTGCTCGGCGCGCGTCCCGACCAGATTGTCGTCGACCACCAGAATGCGCTTCTCCGGGGTGATCTGAAACTCGCGGATGACATCCTCGATGGGTCGCTGCCGGTACGTGGCGCCGTTGAAGGAGGTCACGCTACAGAAGCTGCAGTTCAAGGGACAACCACGCGTCGTCTGGATGGCGCCAAACGCGTAGCGCGGCTGAAGCAGGTCGTGTCGCGCCGGGCGCATTTCCTCGATGCGGGCCAGCCCCCCGTCGTACCGGCGTTGCAGCCGACCCTGCCGCGCATCCTCGAGGACCTGGGGCCAGATGCCTTCCGCTTCTCCGGTGACGACCGTGTCCACCCGCTGGCTCACTTCGTCCAGGCACATGGTGGCGTGGATGCCACCCATGACGACCGGCACCCCCAGACGGCGAAAGTGGGCCGCAACGACGTACGCCCGCCCAGCCTGCGAGGTGAACGCGGTGATCCCCACCAGGTCCGGCCGTGGCATGGCCGAGTAGTCTGGCACGCCGAGGTTCTCGTCCACGATCGTGACTTCCCACTCCTGGGGAGTCAGGCCGGCCAAGGCCATGAGGCTGAGCGGCTGCCAGACCCGGTAGCGGTTCCAGCGGCTCTCGCCCAGGTTGACGATGCTGACGAGCGGATTCGATGGATTGATCAACAACAAGTGCATGGCCTGCCCCGATCCCTAGACAAAAAGAAGGACCCTTCGAGTACTGCAAAGCCAGGGCCATGTCCACCATCCCGTGATAGCCGCGTAAGGCCGTCGCCGTGGCGGTGGCGTGGTCGTGGCCGGAGTGGCCGGGGATTCCCTTCGATTTGAAGTAGCTTGTCCTTCATTTTGATTGTGCCCAAGCCATGGCATGGAGGTCGGGCGGCGCAAGTGGATGAAAACCCACGGCGGGTGTCGGTGGCCTGGAAGCTGCTTGAAGAGCCAATAGATGCCGGCGATGAGCAGGACAGTCGCGGGAACCTTGCGCAACTGGATGGCGCGCCTCCGCGGCAATGGCCTTGCGGTCAGCGCTCTCGCCGACGATCCGCCGCTGCGCGCTGAGTTGCTCAGTGCCGACCAGATGAAGCAGCACGGACGAACCCTGGCAACAGCGCACGAACTGGCGCAACGCTGGGCCCCGGATCGCTTGCTGGCCCGGCTGGCTGAGAACGAAAAGGTCCTGATCGATGCCTGCAAGTTGCTGACCGAGGCGCTGGCAGCCGACCGTCGCATCGTCCCGGCAGGGGAATGGCTGCTCGACAACTTCTACCTGATCGAGGAACAGATCCGCACCGCCAGGCGGCACCTGCCCGAGGGCTACAGCCGGGAGTTGCCCCGCCTGCGCAGCGGCCCGTCGGCGGATCTTCCGCGGGTGTACGACATCGCGCTGGAGGCGATCTCGCACGGAGATGGACGGGTGGATGTGGAGGGCCTGGCTGGCTTCGTGGCGTCCTACCAGACGGTGACCGCGCTCACACTGGGCGAATTGTGGGCCATCCCCATCATGTTGCGCCTGGCTCTCATCGAGAACCTGCGGCGCGTGGGCGCGCGGGTCGCCGCTGCGCGGATCGAGCGCGACCGGGCTGCCGCCTGGGCCGAACAGATGGCGGCGGTGGCCAAGCAGGATCCCAAGAGCCTGATCCTGGTGACCGCGGACATGGCGCGGGCCAACCCGCCCATGGCCAGTTCGTTCGTGGCGGAGCTTGCGCTCCGACTGCAGGGACTGAGCCTGACCTTGCCGCTCACCTGGATCGAGCAGCGGCTTTCCGAGTCCAACCTGACCGTCGAGCAGGTGGTGCACGCGGAGAACCAGCAACAGGCAGCCGACCAGGTTTCCATCAGCAACAGCATCGGCAGCCTGCGCATCCTCGGGGCAACCGACTGGCGCCAGTTCGTGGAGAGCATGAGCGCGGTCGAACAAACCCTGCGCGAGGACCCGGCCGGCGTCTACCCAGGGATGGACTTCGCCACGCGGGACCATTACCGCCGCACGGTGGAGATCATTGCCAGACGCAGCCCGCTCGCGGA
>PMZX01000207.1:0-7105 GCA_003170035.1 Myxococcales bacterium
CGTGGTGTCCAGAAAGGCATCGCTGAGATTCTTACATGAAATCGCGAAGATGAGCAGCTTGGAACGGCAGGCGTGACCAGGCATGGTGACGACCGATGCTCCCAGCGACGCTTCAGTTCATCATCGCCATGATCGCGTGTGCGATCAACGAGCGGATGCAGCGCAAGCTGGACTACGCGCAGGAGGAGATCCGGGTCCTGAAAGAGGCTATCAGGGCGGCCACTGGCAGCAGCCGGATCTCGTTCACCGCCGATCAGCGACGTCGGCTGGCGGTCGCGGGGAAGGAGCTGACCCCAGAAGAGCGCCGGAAGCACTGCCAGCTTGTGAAGCCGGCGACAATCCTGGCCTGGTTTCGAGAGTTGAGCGCGCGGAAGTACGACAGCTCGAGCCGCAAGCTGGGCCGCCCGCGCAAGGCGCGTGACATACGGAAGCTGGTCATCGAGATGGCCCTCGCCAACGAGGGCTGGGGCTACACAAAGCTCCGCGACGCGCTTCGAACCGGACTGCAGATCGAGATCGGACGCTCCACCGTCGCCAATATTTTGGCCGAGGCAGGAATCGACCCAGCCCCTGAGCGGGAGAAGAAGCGCACCTGGAAACGGTTCATGACGATGCATTGGGACTCGCTGTGCGCCTGCGACTTCCTCAGCGTCGAAGTTCTCGGGCTCTTCGGCGCGGTCCGCTACATGGTCTTCTTCGTCATCCAAATCAAGACTCGCGCGGTCGAGATCGCTGGAATTCAGGTCGATCCCGATGGGGAGTGGATGAAGCAGATCGCGCGCAACCTGGGCGATCCAGTTGATGGATTTCTCCGCGGTGCGAGCTACCTCATCCACGATCGGGACCCGCTGTTCACAGAAGCATTCACCGCGATTTTGGAATCGGAAGGCGTCGGGTGCGTGAAGATCCCTGCGCAGAGTCCAAACTGCAATCCACACGCCGAGCGATTCGTGAAGACCATCAAATATGAGTGTCTCAACCACTTCATCTTCTTCGGCGAGCGACATCTACGCCACGTGCTCAAGGAATTCATGGACCATTACCTCGCCGAGCGTTTCCATCAGGGTCTTGGCGGCCAACTCGTCAAGGGCCAGGCTGGCTCCGCGAACGATAGCGGGACAGATGCCCCAATCATCTGTCGCTCGCGGCTCGGGGGCTTCTTGAACTACTACCATCGAGAAGCCGCATGAGGCCCGGCGACGCCTTTTCGGACACCACGGGGTGTCCCGGTCTGGGACATCACCAGCCCCTACCAGCAGGTTCCGTTCCAGTCTTCCCTGCACATCGTAGACAGTCCCGGCGGCAAACCCGTGCATCACGCCTTCCTGGCCGAGGGAACCGCCGACCCACGGCCAGAGATCCTGGCGCGCCTCAAACGGCTCCTCGGCCAGCGCGGCTCGATCATCGCGTACAGCGCCAGTTTCGAGAAAAACGCGCTGCGGGCCTGCGGCGAAGCCTACCCAGCCTTCGCCGCATGGTGGGCCAAGGCCGAGCCCCGCGTTGTCGACCTCTTGCAGCCGTTCCGAAGCTTTCATTACTACCACCCCGATCAGTGTGGCAGCGCGTCCCTCAAGGCCGTGTTACCCGCGGTGACGGGCAAGGGCTGCGCCGAAATGGAGATCGCGGATGGCGCCACGGCAAGCCAGGAGTTCCTGCGAATCACGTTCGGAAAGGTGTCAGCGGCCGAGCGCCGAAAAGTACGGGCGGCGCTTGAAAAGTACTGCGGGTTACACACGGAGGGGATGGTGTGGATTGTGGAGGCGCTCGACCGGCTTGTGTAGCCGCAGGTCCGTCGCTACTCGCCCTCCTCCATCGGCGCTCCTCCCGTGCGCGCGATGTCTTCGGGGTGGATCTTGTCCACCTTCATTCCGCGAGCCCGCTTCTCCATCCCGGCCAGCAGAGTGACCACCGACGGCAACTCGCCTTTGATGAAACGTAGCGGGTTGATTCGCGCGACCACGAAGGTCTTGAGATAGGGGCTGGTGAAGCCACGCTCCTTGAGCGCGGTGACCACGGCCACCACCGCATCGTCCAGCGCCAGCAGGGCATCGGCCAGTGACTCGCGTTTCTCGGCCGTGGCCCGCAGGCGGCCGGGCATCCAGGCGTCCGTCTTGCGCAACAGCGGGTGGTAGGCGCCACCCGACAGGCGCGGTCGCTTCTGGTAGGCAAAGCCCAGCGTGACCAACGCCGGCTCCTCGAATTCCAAAGCCCAGTCCTCTTCCTTGCCGTCGGAGAAAACCACCAGGTCCCGGTACATGCGGACCACACCAATAGCGCGCTCGCGCAGGTTGTGCGCCTTCTCGATGTTGAGCGCCAAGATCTGGTACGCCACGGCGGTCTCCGGCACCAGCAAGCCCAGCACGGTCTTGGCGCCCAGCTCCTTCAGTGCGGTCAGACGGTGGTAGCCGTTGGGAACCCAGTAGCGGTGGTCGGCCGTTTCGCCTTTCTCGTCGGTGGCAGCAGCCCGCTGCTCGCGTACCACGATGATCGGATCGAGAAACCGCTTGGTCTTGTCCATGGCTCGCACCAGGCGGCGCACATGGGCGTCCGAGATGTCGCGCTGAAACGGCGTCGGCGCCACGCGCTCTATGGGCAGGGCCACCAGCAACAGGGCGTGTCCACCCAGCGGCTCGCGGTACGCGGCCAGAACCGTGCCGCCGTCCTCGGCCACGGCCTGGGCGAGCCGGTCCAGCTCCGCTGGCAATTCGCGCAGCAGCAGATCGCCGGGGCGCATGTCAGTGGGCTTCAGCTTGATTCCGCGGCGTTTGGCCATGGTCCAATGCTACAAGTTTGCTGACCGCGCCGCGAGCACAGCAATTCAGACGACCTCCCAATGATTCGCAGTGCGGCTCGATCAGTGGTTCGTCATATCTTGGCTAGTGCCGCCAGAATCTCCTTGTCCTCTTCGAAAACTTCTTCCATCGCTTGCTCGAAGGACATGCGGGCTCTTCGCCTGCCCGAGGGCGCCCTTTTCTTCACACGGGTTCGAATGATCTTCTTTGCTGGCAGCTTTGGCTTCTTCTTCATTGTAATCCGTGTCTCCTTCCGTCAGCCATGCATGTACCAAGGTTGAATGCAGAGATCATGCGCGCCAGGGTCAGTCGTCGCTGGCGAGGCCATCCACCTGCTTTCCGTCGTTCACTTGGAAGACGCTGAACCGCCTGCCGGGCAGCTCCAGCACGCCGAACGTTGCCGGCCGGAACCCGTCGGGCACCGCGAGCGAGCCGGCTTGCTTGTAGCCGTAGGTCTTCGAGCAGCAGGCGCCGGGGTTCAAGATCTTGCCGGGAGGGACGTTGACCACAAGCTCGAACTCCGTGTGTGAGTGGCCGACAATGAGGACATCGGCGCGGGCCTGCTCCAGCAGGCGCTGGCGCAGCTCCGGGCCAGTCCGCTCCTTCTCGATTCCTTCCATGTCGCTGCCGGGACGGGCGTGCCACATCGCCACCTTCACGCCCTCCATCTCGCCCTCCCAATGCACGGGCAGGGTTGCCAGCCACGCCAGCGAATCGCGCGACAGCTCCGCGCCGCCGCCGAAATGGTCGGACAGGTTGCAGGGCTCGAAGAACTTGCGCACGTCCTTTGTCCGTCGGCGGCTCTCCAGCGCCCAGCGCTCGTGGTTGCCCAGGATGCAGATCACGTGCTTCTCGCCCTTGAGGCGCTGGATGACCTCCTCCCCGAAGGGCTCCATGTCGAGCAGGTCGCCGGCACATAAGATCGCATCGCACCCCATCCCGCGGAGCCGGGCCAGGGCGGCGTCGAGGGCTTGCAGATCGCCGTGGACGTCCGCCAGCACGCCGATGAGCTTAGGCAATCCGGATCCCCTCGGTGGCGACCGCATAATGAGGGGTGCCGTAGGCGCCCTTCCATTCCTCGTATGTGGCCTCGTCGGCCAGGGTCACGTTGATGCTTTTCTCGTACCCGAGGTGTTTGTACAGGGCCTCTCTTATCTTTCCTGTCTCTGTCAGCCAGTCTGGTGACGTCGCGAACTCCTCGATCACCATGATGTAGATGTCGTCGGCGGCGGTGGCATCGCCCCGGGCATAGGAGTCGAAGAGGTATGCTTTTGCCCTGTGCCCGCCCAGGACCTGAGCCTTGCGTTCGTCCAGGGCCTTCGTGACGGCATCCCGGATCTGGGCCAGTGTAAGGACGCCCCGGCCCAGCCGCGCCCATCGTGCGGTCGCGGCCCGTCGGGCAAGGCGCGAGCGCTGCTTGGCACCGAATGATGGTGTGCGCGGCTTGCTCACGGCTTGCCCTCCCCTTCGATGTTGCGCGTCCCCCACAGCCAGCCGGCGAGGAACACGATCGCAGCGGCGTCGCCGGCCGCCGGGCAGTCCGCCGCGTACCCGGCGAAATGGAGCGCCAGGCCGGCCAGGGCGACCTTGACCGCGAACCACGCGACCTTGTTGTCGGCTATGCCTTCTTGGCCTTCTTGGTCTTCCATGCTTTCACCAATCGGCCGCAGTCGGCTGCCTTCTTGCCGTCGCCTGTCTCCTTCAGGTAGTTGGCCATGACCTTGAGGGCCTCGATCAGGTCATCCTTGGCCGCCGTGACCGTCGGGCCGATCCCATAGACGCCCTGGACTGACGGGGCCACGGCCGACCAGATCCCTTTTTCTACCCAAAACACGAAATCCTGCATCCGCACCGCGGCCGTGGCCTTCCACGTCCCCAGCAGCCGCCTGCACAGCTCGCGCTCGCCCGGCGCCTTCGTGTGCTTCTCCAGCAGCGCCAGCCGCGTGAACAGGCAGTCCTTGGCCCCGGCGGCCGTCCCGCCGATGCCGAGGATGCCCGGCAGCGCCAGTGCGTGGCAGCGCCATCCCCCCGGGGGAGTCCTCACCTCCCAGAAGCCGAAGTCGTACACCGGCCGGGGCCGGGGCCTCTTCATGCGGTCCTTGAACGGGTCCATCCCGTGCTCCAGCATCACTTGCTCGTGAGGGATCATGCGGATGCGCCCGGCACGGAGGTCGGCGAGATACCTCTCGACGGCGCGCTGATCTGCAGCGTCCTCCCGGGCATCCGCCGCCGCCCGGACGGTCTTGCGCCTGCTCCTGCGCCGGCCCTCCCGCAGAAGGCGGTTGATCTCCTTGATCGAGAGATGCTCGCTTTCGTGGAGCCGTATCTCCGCCACCTTCAGACCCTCCTCGTCCGCCAGTTTCTGCAGGATGGCGGGGGCTTCCTTGCGGATGAAGCCCCACACCTGTCGATGGGTCATCTCCATGTCACGCGGGATGCCCACCCTCTCCTTGAGATGCGCGAGCGCCTCCCAGTCGACGGCGGGGTATCGCCTCCGGACGCTGGCGGGCTGGCGGGACGCCGCCTCCCCGATCTGATTTATGTGAAACAGGGCCGCCGCCTTGCGCTCAGGGCTCGCCTTGAACGCCGCGAAATCCATGCCCTGCAGGAACTCCGGGAGGCTCATGCACGCAACGAGGATGTCGTTGAACCATGTGGTCTCCGGCTTGCGCGGCATGGAAATGTCGCCGCCCCACGGCATGGGCAGACGTTCTTCGGGTCTGGACATCTTTGATTTCTCCCTATGCGAAATGGCTGAAAAGGCGCCTCCGTCCTCAGAACCCGATCTTCCCCGCCGTCGCTTCCTTGACCCGCAGCTCGGTCTGCAGCTCGCGCAGCAATTGCTCCGCACTGGGCACTTCGCGCAAGGACTTCAGGCGACGGGTAACGGCGGCGAAATCGCCTGGGGTCAGATTGGGGATTCTCGCCAGTTGTGCGGCCACGCCGCCGCCCTGCTCAACGCCCTGCCCGCCCAGAGCCTCCAGCGTGTGCCGAAACAGGCGCTCGGCTTGCTCGGGGCGCAGAAACTGAAACGGGATCTTGAACGTAAATCGACGCAGGGACGCCTGGTCCAACGTGTCCATCAGGTTGGTCGTGCATGCGACCACGCCGGGAAAGACCTCCATCTGTTGCAAGAACTCGTTGACCTTGGTCATCTCCCACGACCGCGTGGCGCTGCGGCGGTCGAGCAGGAAGGAGTCGGCCTCGTCGAACAGCAGCACGGCGCCGTCCTTGCGCGCCTCCTCGAATGCGTTGGCGATGTTCTGTTCGGTCATGCCCACCCAACAGCTTTCGATGTCGGATACCCGCTTCACCAGCAAGGGCCGATCCATGCGGTGGGCCAGGTAGCGCACATATTCCGACTTGCCCGTGCCGGACGGGCCGTAAAGGCACAGTGAGACGCCGGGGCCGTCGCCTGGCTGCCACTTCTCCAGTCGCCGCGCGATGTTTTCCACGTCCACCGGCGTGTTGACCACCTCGGGCATGTACTTGCCCGCCTGGAACAGCGGCGGCATGGCCTTGTTCCCGGTCAGCGCCTTCTCGGCAGGCTTCAGAATCGCCTCCAGAATCTTGCGTTCGACCACGCCGCCGCCGGCCAGGCGCGCAGCCGTCACTGCACTGCCAATGTGTGCGGGGCTCAGCTGGAATCGCTGAGCCAGCGCGCTGATGTCGACATCGGACACTGTGCTCTCGCTGCCCAGGTGCTTGTGCCAGGCACGCCGGCGCTGGCCAGCCGTGAAGTCGCCCACCTCGATGATATATGTGAACCGCCGCAGGAACGCCGAGTCCACCCCGCGAATCCGGTTTGAGATCCAGATGGTCGGCACCGCGTTGGTTTCAAGCAGAGCGTTGAACCATTGCTTGGACATGAGGCGCTCGTCTTGCTGGTGATCACCGAGAAACAGTGCGAGTGGGTTTGAGCGGAACAGGTCCTCCATCTCGTCGAAGAGAAGCAGGCTGCGGTTACCCCCGAGCAGTCGGTTGCCCAGCATCAGCGACGTCAACCTTTCGCTGGGCGAAGGAGACTTCCCCTCGTCATCCTCCTTGCCCGCGACGAGAAGCAGTGTCCCCAGTTCCTTGGCCAGTACGCGCGCCAGCTCGCTCTTCCCCGTGCCAGTCGGCCCGTACAGCAGCAGATTCACGCCCGGCTNNTTTTCCAGCTCCCGCACCGGAATCATCATAGGCAAACGCTTGTCCGCGGTGACCCGGTCATCCAGGTCACCATGGCTGGTCAACTGGACGATGCCGCTTCCAACCAGCCGTTCCTTCGGGCGCAATGCTGCCTCGACCTTGTGCAAAGGCTGCGCGATGGC
>PMZX01000207.1:7149-7388 GCA_003170035.1 Myxococcales bacterium
GGCACCGGCGGCCGCGGCTCGGCCGGACTGCGGGGTTTCCCCTTGCGCTGGCGTACCAGGGCCTTGAGCCCTGCTTCCAGGCGCTCCGATTCGCGTTCACCCGCCGACCGTCTCCGTTTGGGCAGACAGCCTCGATTCGCCTCAACCAGACGCTCAAACAAGCCCGCCCGTGAGCCTACCAGGTGCAGTCTGCAATCCTCCCCGAGAAGTCCACCGGCCACCAGGTTGTAGGCGTAGTC